>DATKZH010000306.1:0-5115 GCA_035528065.1 Thermoguttaceae bacterium
CAATCCTACAGATTCTCAGCGTGACGCTTTTCGAGAAAACGCCCATTCTACAGGCACTTTCTTGCAGCGACTACACAAACGAAACACCGGGTTGTTGTAACCAGTTGCTATTGTTCAACTTATAACCGGACAGCAGTGCCATTAGACAATTCCCCGGCAACCGGACCATGATCGCTCGCTCCCGTCCCATTTGTATCGCCTGCCTCGCGCTGCTCGGCCTGTCGGCGTCGCTGCAGGCGCAAGTGCACTACAACGACAGCGGCAGCCCGTGGAACAACCGGGCGGACTCCGGGCCGGACGCCGAGGTGCCGGGCTGGTTCTACAACCTGGGCATCACCGGCCTGCGCGCGCAGTTGGTGGCCGATGAGCCGAAGGCGCTGCTCGTAAAGTACGTCTTCGCGAAAACACCGGCAAGCGGGCTGGTAGCGGTCGGCGATCTCATCACGGGCGCGGGCGGGAAGCCATTCGCTAACCCGCACCGCAACGGCTACGGCATGAAGGTGTTTGGCGCCGACGGGCCGATATCGGAATTTGCCGACGCGTTGGAAGTCTGCCAGGGTGCGGCCGGCAAGGGCAAACTCGCGTTGACGCTGCGGCGCGGCAGTGCGACCCGGGAGGTCGTGCTCAACGTGGGGCAGAAATACGGCACCTATGCCGCGACCTATCCCGGTAACTGCGCAAAGTCGAAACTCATTCTTGGCGAGTTGCTGGAATACCTTGTCAAGCATCAGGCGGCCGATGGCTCGTTCGGAAATCCGGTGCACAACACGTTCGCGCCGCTGGCCCTGCTCGCCAGCGGCGAGCCGCGCTGCTTGCCCGCCGTTGAGCGTTGCGTGCGCAATTACTGCCGCACGATCCATACCAAGGACGATCTTAAATCGACAGGCTTGATCAACTGGCACTACATGAGCGCGGCGATCGTGCTCAGTGAGTATTACCTCGCGACCAAGCAGGCGTGGGTGCTGCCAGTATTGCAGGAGATTTACGACTTCCTCGCGGCGAGCCAGTACCTCGATATGTCGCAGATCAATCCGAAGTCCAAGCAGTCGCACCCGGACTCGTATCCCAAGGGGCCTGAGACCGCTCATGGCGGCTGGGGCCACAACCCTGGCTTCGAAGGCTACGGCCCCATCGCCATGATCACCGCCCAAGGCGCGTTGTCTTACGCGCTGATGCAGCGCTGCGGCATCAAGATCCAGCGTGACCGGCTCGACGCGGCCTATAAATTCCTCAGGAAGGGTACCGGAGCGAACGGCTACGTTTGGTACGCTGACTCGCCCGGCGGAGGTCCGAACGACTGGGCGGACATGGGCCGGACCGGCGCCGCCGGCATCGCCAATTTCCTCCGCCCCTATGCCGATGGGTCCTACCGCAAGCAGGCCCTCCTGCATTCCAGAGTCATCGGCGAGCATCCGCAAAGCTTTCCTGACACACATGGCTCGCCGGTCATGGGCATGGCCTACGCCGCGCTGGCGGCCAACATCGATCCCGCAAACTTCCGCCGGCTCATGGACGCCAATCGCTGGTGGTTCACCCTCGCCCAGTGCCCCGACGGCAGTTTCTACTACCAGCCCAACCGCGACAACGCGGGCTACGGCTCGGATGCACGGATGACGGCGGTAACGGCATTCATTTTCACGATCCCCAAGCGCAGTCTGGTGATCACCGGAAAGGAAACGTTATCTGGCAGGCAATAATCGCCCTGTGATCTCATGCTGCAAGCAAATAAAACATAAAAGTATAATCTATCATGCAATATATTCGAAATAGGTGAGTTCCGTGGACACTGTGCCGGTCGACCGAGATTCCGTTCGCCATTCGTTAGGCCGCGTGTAGGGGCAAGACGCAGGGTTTCCGTCGGATCTGACGCTCACAGGACGCGGCACGACGCATCAAGAAGATGGCACGACGTTCTTTCGCAGCAAGATTTCATGGTGAGGGCGCACCGCGACCATGACCCTCGACGACTGGGCTGGCGCGTGAGCTGTTACGCCACATGCCGTAGCGTGACGACGGGCAGGTGCTTGCGCCCCGCCTCGAATGTGACGGCGAGTTCGATTCGAGCACCGGGCTGGCCCATGATGAGTACCTGCGGCTTGGCGCAGGGCGACCCGCGTGGCCAGTGTGGTCTCGGCTGGAGGCCAAGAGCGTGGCCAGAGCACGGCCAGAGCATGGCTGGCCCCGGCTCGTGAACCCCGGTTGGCGCTCTCTCCGCTGTAAACCGGATGGGTTCAGTTTCGCACCGCCCTCAGAAATGGCCGGTTTTTGCGTTAACCGGAACGGTCAGTTTCGCTTTTGCGACATCTGGTTTCGGCCCCCACCGCGCGAGTCGCGAACCCCGTAACTTCAAACATCACAAGCGCTTAGCCCCATTTCCAAAACAGAGAGTCGTTATGACTGGTGGTGCGTACGGGGAGCCAAAATCCTTCTTGCGGAATAGACCGCGAGTTTAAGTTAACGCAAACGCCCGAGGCACGACCGCCTCGGGCGTCGTCGTAACCCGTTGCCCGCAAAGGCTTACGGCCATCACGCCACCTGCCGCCGCGCTCTCTGTTTCGCGAGCCGGCGGCCGGGGTCCGAGACGAAACGTAGACGTTCCGTCCCGGTGGCCGAAAATCTCGCCGCGAACTCTCTGACTCTCTGTTGAACACCCCTCTCTGAGTTAACAACCCCGTTCGTACTGGGGCCAGCAGTGATTTCGAACTGCGAGCATCACCGCTGGGGTCTACCGTTTCGAGGTTCCCATTTCGGCTTCCGTGTCCTCTTGCCCCAAACGAATCGGCTTGAGGGAAACTGGCCGTTGGGAGCGGGGATCGTCTCTGTCCGAATCACCGGCGATTCATCGGCATACTCCCTTACAAGTCTGGCGAATCCCGGCTTGCTGGCATAGACAGTCTCGTAGGCAAAACGACAGACTTGGCGGTTCATCTCTTTGACCGTCGCTGCATCATTCAACTCGCCGTAACAAAGCCCGTGGCGGGCGAATTCGGCTTGCTTCGTCGAGTGCCCGTATATCATAAGATGGGAGGCGACGGGGAACATCAGCACAATCGGGCCATCTAGTCGAACCGCATACGGTTGCATCTTACCTTCTGGAAGCGACGGGTCGAACCAAATTACTGGGTTGTCACTGGTCAGGAAGGGAATGTCTGTTCTATTGTGCAGGACACCAATCCCGATCTGCTTCATGAGGTCGCCATAACCCTTGATGATGGGGGCCATCGCATGAATCGACTGGTGCGGATCAATGGAAACTTCAACCTGCTCGAGGATATCTTCGAGGCCCTTTGGGGGCGGTGGCAGTTTGCCAGCAGCGTCCAACTGGCGCCAGGTCGCCTTCACCGTCTCTGCCAGCAATTTCTCACACGCATCTCGTGCCGCCGGAACACGCGCGCGTTGCAGCCCAATGAAGGCGAATATCGTGTCGAGATGGTCGTTGACGTTCTCTTTGTCGCGGAAGTTCTGGATAATTGCCGGCCACTTGGCCTCGTACCTGTTGAAATAGTCTTCGAGCTTGTCGTGATCATATCCGCCGTCCGGCAGGGGCTGGGAGTAGTAGTACTTGTGGAAACCGGTATTGTCCGGCGATAACCGCAGTTCCTTCTTGGGCTCGTCTTTTCGATAGACGTAAAGCGTCCCCCTATCGTCGCAAAACGATTTCAGGTACGCCTTGGGAACGTAATGGTGCCGCTTCTTCGCCATGTGGACGCATTGAACCATGCAATCGAAACTGCCTCAAGCAGAAAGCATGGTTAACGGCCACGGTTTCTTCCGGAACCCACCGACATTTCGAACTCGCGCCGGGTATATAACCAGTAGGGGATACGCGAACCCGCCAGACAGCGCGCCGGGCCCAGCGGGCGGGCCGTTGTGGGCACATCCGCAAGGAGCCCGCAATGCCCCATACGCTGGACGATCCGGCCGTGACCCCTTCCCGCTTCTTGTACCAGGTGTCATGAGAGAATCGGGTGATGGTTCTGACCCCTCCCCCATTTCATGTACCAGGGCTAGTGGGCGTTTCCGTTGCGTTTCGGGGGGTGTGCCGAGGGGCGAGGCGCAGCCGAGTCCCGAGGAACACGCCCGCGCCCATCGACCGCCGACGGACACGATGCCGCGAACGCCGCCGGCGTCATCCAGTTCAACGAGCTGTGCGGGCGGTGGTGATGGTAATCCCGTCTCCACCGCTCCGCCACGTACTTCGCCTCCTCCAGACTCAGGAACCGTTCGAGGTTCAAGAGTTCATCCCGCAGATTCCCGTTGAACGACTCGATGTACGCATTTCGTTCTCGGCCTTCAGGTACCGGATCTGCCGGGCCGGCTCTGACTTGCCCAGGCGGGCGAGCATCAGGATGAGCGGATAGAAAAATCTGGCCACGGAATCCTCCCGTCTGTAAGGTGCCGTGGAACAAGGGCGTGACGTGGTATTTGACCACCGGAGCGGCCGCAAGGTGTTGGTACTTGTCGTAAGTCCTTTTCGTTGTGGGGCGTTTGGCTACCTGCGCATTAGTCGGATGAGCCCAGAATAGTCCCCACAGCCCCGGCACCGGCGGGCATGGCTCCAGACAGGGCTCTGGAACAGAGAGGAACGCCAATGGCCAGAACGTGGATAGCCTTCGTGGTTGCGGTGTTGCTGTCGGTCTGCCCGACGTGGGCAGGGGACGGAGACGGCAAGGTCAAGGTTTTCATCCTGGCCGGGCAGTCGAATATGGAAGGTCTCGGCCACACCAGGACACTCGCGCACCTCGGTAAGGACCCCCAGTACGGCGCGCTGCTGAAGAAGATCCGCAACGACGACGGTTCGTGGGTGGTGCGGGACGACGTCTTCATCTCCTTCCGGGGCGGCAAGACGCTCGGGCCCTTGAGCGTGGGGTTCGGTGCGAACAAGGAGTTCGTCGGCCCGGAACTGATGTTCGGCGTCGTCATGGGCGACGCCTACAAGGACCCGGTGCTCCTCGTCAAGACCGCCTGGGGCGGAAAAGGGAAGTGCCCACACATCGTACCCCCTTGCGGATGGTGTGTGAAGGTGTTTGAAGAGGAGTTGGTCGAGGAAGACGGGGGCCAAGAGGGGGAGGAAGGGATGGGCCTTGGGACGTTTGTGGAGGACGAGGTCCCAGG
>DATKZH010000307.1:0-3603 GCA_035528065.1 Thermoguttaceae bacterium
GTTGCGGTCGGACCCGCCAGACTGGGACGTACTGGGAGACTGAATCCCCGGTTCTCCGAGTGGATGCAGGGGATGCCGGGCGCCGCGTGGACGAGTTGCGAGCCATTGGCAACATCGGTTGTCCACCAGTGGCTTACGCGAGAGCGTTCGTCACTCTGGCGAATGATTACTTCACAACGAAAGGGAACTAAATGAGACCAGTATGCGTGCCGTGCAGGCGAGAGATGCGACCACTCAAGAACGGTCGAACGGTCGAGACCCAGTCTCTCGGTCATGGATATCAACTATGGGAGGGCGACGAATGGGTCTGCCGCGGCTGCGGGACTACGGTCGTCGTCGGCTTCGGGACCGCCCCATCTGGGGAGCATTACGAGCCCGGCTACGCGGCGAAGGTCGCCAAATGGAAGCCAATCGTCCTCGATGGGGGTGAGGTATGAGCGCGCGAAAGAATCTCGAGGCGATTTCGAGGGCGTCGAGCGACGGCGCAGCGATTCATGCGTTGTTGAAGTATCTGGACACGCTGCCGCCGCAACTCCTGATCGCTGCCGAAGGTCGGCGCATGTCCGGCATGTCCGGCGGAGTGACCGACTTGCTTCCCATCTATCGCGCAAAAGGCGACACGGGATCCACGGTCGAATTGCAAGTCGAAACCGAGGCGCAGTTCGCGCGTCTCTACTGGGAGCATCCGTACCTGATGTGGACCGGATTGGAGGGGAAATGAAACGTATGGAAAAGCGCCCTGGCATGTTCGAAACTTCGTTTTTGGCGATTGCGTTCATCGTCGGATTGCTCGCGATGGCGATCTGCATGATGTTCGCGCTGACCTCGGAGTTCGTCCCGTCTTTTCTCTGGTTCCTCGGGGCTTGCGTGATCTTCGCCGGGATCTGCCGGTTGAAGGGTCATCCCGACGAGTGGTGACGCCACTCCATACCACGCCAAGCCCTCGCCGCGACGTAACATGCGGCGAGGGCCACTTGGCCTTCCGGCGGACAGTAGATCCCCGATCCGTAGGGCACCTTGAATTCGTTTCGAAGGCGATGCGCGAGGGCGTTGCGATCGACGGGCCAGCGACGTTCGAAGAGTGCGAAGGCGATTGCGTCTCGAGTAATCCTCACAAACGGCTGATGCCATGCCTGCCGGTATCGCCCCATCATCACGGCCATGTATCTCGCCATGACGACGCGGCGGGTCCAATCCTCCCTGCGATAGTGCCCGATTGGCTTTGTGGGCTGCCGGACCATGACCAAGGTCGTATTCTCCTTGTCGCCCCAAGTGTGCAGGAGTTCGGCGAGGTCGTCCGGCTTCATCTTGCGGATCCCGACGTATCGCATCGGATCGGCGCCGATCTCGGCGAGGTAGATCTTGCTGATCTGCCGGGGGTCGAGGGCGATCAGCCGCTTGGGTGGCTTCGCGCGCTTCGCCAGTTTCTCGTTTTCCGCTTGCTGCTTGTAGAAGCGGTCCCAGCCCTTGAGCTTCTGGAAGGGAATCTTTTGACTCGCCATCGGTCAGGACTCCTCGCGGGCGGCGCGGGCGGCGGCCAGTTTGGCGCGTGCTTCCAGTTGCCGCGGCGTGGGCTTGTGGTCGCCGACCGTGGCAGCCTGAACGGTCGATCTGCGAGCCACGCGCAGCCACTGGTAATCGTTCGCGAGTGCCACCTCGATGGCAGCTGGCCAAGAGTTGTACTTCACGGCATTGGATTCGCTGTAGAGCTTCGCTGCCTGACAGACGGCCTTGAAGTCGGCCCCATAGGTGGCACATACTCGCCGCAGGCGCGCATCCTCGGCGATTTCGAGCTGTTCGGGGAACAAATGCTTGTTGCCTCTGCCTCGAGCAGTGGTTTTGCCGCCTTTTTTGATCGTGGTCATCTCGCGGCGGACGTTTCGGAGGTCGAGTTCGGCTTGGATGATATCCGCGACGAGGGCCTCGACGTGGTGTTTCACGTCCGAGAGCAGGACGACGACGGGTCCGCCCCTTCCGAAGAGTCCGGGTTGTTCATCCGGGCGGAATGCGACCTTCCCGATGGCTTTCATTCGATCTTGAGGTTTCATGCAGTCTGTTTCCCTTCCGATTTGCTTAACAATGCGCTTGACCGCGCCAGACAGAGTGTTATACAGAACCGGACTGAACTGGACAACCAAAACGGTCAAAAAGGAATCTAGCATGGGCGAAACAGTGACCCGAGGTCTAGTGCCTCTCGACGAGACAGATCAGGAGGGGCCTCGGCTTCGCGACCTGATCATCCGCTGCAAGGAGGAGCCTGGCCGGGAATTTCGCGTCGGGGTCTGGGAGAAGAAGAGCTCAGCCGAACGCGCCGCCAACCGGCACCGCGCGATTTTTCGAGAAACCGAGCCCGATATCCTGATCTGCTCACGACGCCTGCGAGATGTGGATGGATGGGGCGTGATCGTCCAGTATTTGCCGCCAGAGATGGTTCGCAGTGAAGCGTAGGAAGCTGCAGGATCGCTTCTCCGGGCCTTACTGCTTGGACTGCTCCGATGCCCTCCGAGACGAGGACGGGGCGCGCTGCAAGTGTCCTACGGCGCGCTGCCTGATGCCCCGCTGCCATCGGCGACCGTCTGAGGGCGGACACACATACCGGGCAGTACCTGTCGGGATGCTGATGTGGCGCAAGAAGCCCAACGAGCCCGCCTCCGAGATGGTCGTTTCTCCGGGTTGGGCTTGCTCTCCGAACTGCCTGTTCGGGTTCATCAGATCACTTCAGGACGCCAAGAAGCCATCCGATCAAGCGTTGATGGCTGTAAGCGTGTTGAATAGCCTACAGGCAGCCTATTTCGAGGTGGCGCCGACGGCGGGGGGTGCATACCACATTGACGAGCGGATCTGGGGAATTATCGCCCTCGACCAACTCGATACGATCAGGACCGCCGTGCGGTACGCCAATATGGCGGCCATGGCTTAGTGTGCGCGCCACTCCATAAGTGGGGACTCGTGGGTGGCGTGACGGTCCTCGGCATGTAGCCGGGGGCCAAATTCAACCGAAAGGGAAGCAATGACAATCCAGACACCTCGACTCTCACCGACCATCGCTCACAAACTGATCAACGAATCGCCGCTTTCGGCATGGGCCGCTCATCGACTCCTCGGAAACTTCCGGAAGCCGCCCTCGGACTCCCAGATCGCCGGACGACTATGGCACGCCGCAGTGCTGGAAGGCGCGGCGGACGTCGTCCCGCTGCCCTTCAAGGACTTCCGCACCAAGGATGCGAGGCTCGAGCGTGATCGAGTCACCGAGGATGGCAAGATCCCCGTCACGCAGGAGAAGTACGACGCCCTGCTGCCTGCCGCAGAACGGATACGAGAGGAGCTCGCCGCGTTCGGAATCGTCTTCGATGGGGCGGTCGAGGAGCGCCTCGAATGGGAGGAGCGAACCGAAGCGGGCGAAGCCGTACTCTGCTCTGGCTACGCCGACCACTTCAACGGGTCCGTGATCCACGACCTCAAGACCGGGTCGGCTGCCGTCTCCATCCATGAAGCGGGGCGGCTGATTGCCAACTCCCACGCCATCCTTCAGGACGCGGCCTACCGGAGCGCGGTTTCCAAGCGAGACAACCTCGATCCAGAGCGTATCGAAGTGGTGTTTGC
>DATKZH010000308.1:0-9523 GCA_035528065.1 Thermoguttaceae bacterium
CGGGCGTGGGTGGAACTGATGCTGGAAACGTCGGCCGAGACGACGAAGCCCCTGAAGCTGGCAGACCTGTTGGATGCCTTGGGCCAACTGGCGCAACGGACGGATCAAGCCTGCCCGGATCCCCAGGACGATGAGCCGGACTGCCCGCGATGTCCTCACTGCGGCAGCGTCCGCACGCGGTTGCTCGGCGAATACCCCCGTTGCGCCGGGCCGTAGCCATCCGGCGTCCATGACCTGAAACGCTCGTGGCGACCCTTTTCAGCCGCGTTCTGCAACGGACGAGGCCGCGGCCCTCTTCATGCTGCGCGCATGGCGAGGAATCCCCTTCTCGATTCCGCCGCCCCATTCGCCTCGACCGCCCCTTCCGTACTCGCCTTTCCAACCCGCCCCCGCACGCTCCTCCCTCCCGCGGCGAAGCACTTCGTCCAAGAGACTTTTCGCATCGGCTCCGCGATGCGAAAAGTCTTGTCTCTTGCCGCTAAAGGGGAAAAGTAATTGTCGCCGAACACGTGCCGCCGGTGGTCGATGGCCCGGGCGCCCAACCGGCAACCGACCAGGTCCGTGCCAACCGGCCGGGCGGTGATTTCAACGAGCGAGGGGATGTCCGCGAACTGCTCGCGCGCCACGGCTGGACCTGCGTCCGCGGTGGAGAGAACGAGTACTGGCGCCGGCCGGGCAAGGAGCGCGGCTGGAGCGCGTCGCTCAAGGACGGCGTGCTGTACGTATTTTCGTCCAACGCCGCGCCGTTTGAGCCACAGCGGGCCTCTTCGCCGTTCTCGGTCTACGCGCTCCTCGAGCACGGCGGAGACTACGAGCAGGGCGTAAGGTGGCTGCGGGAGCTCGGGCATGGTGGCAACGGTGCGGTTGATGGTTCCGCGGACGTGGACATCTCCGCGCTGGTGGCGAACCTCCTCGCAGAGCCCGCCGAGCAACCGCCGACGGTCGCCGATCCCGGACCGATCCCCGAGCAACTCTTCCAGGTGCCCGGCTTCATCGAGCAGGTGATGGCCTTCACGTTGGCCAACGCGCCGTACCCGAACGTGGGACTGGCGTTCTGCGGCGCGATGGCCTTGCAGTCGTTCCTGGCCGGCCGGAAGGTCTGCACACCGGGCGACCTGCGGTCCAACATCTACCTGCTGGCGCTGGCCAGCAGCGGAACCGGCAAGGAGTTCCCCCGCAAGGTCAACTCCCGCGTGCTCTTCGAAGTGGGGCTGGTCGGCGCCCTGGGCGACAAGTTCGCGAGCGGCGAGGGTATCCAGGACGCGCTGGTCCGCTCGGGCGCGATGCTGTTTCAGAACGACGAGATGGACGGCGTCCTTCGGCAGATCAATCTCGACCGCGAGAACCGCCGCGAGTCGATCCCCAACATCCTGCTGACGCTCTACACCTCCGCCAACGACGTCTACCCGATCCGCGTGAAGGCCGGCCAGAAGGAGACGATCCACGTCGACCAGCCTCACCTGACGCTGTTCGGCACGGCGACGCCCCAGTACTTCTACGAGTCGCTCTCCCAGCGGATGCTCTCGAACGGCTTCTTCGCCCGGATGATCGTCATTGATGTCGGGAAGCGCGGCGCTGGCCAGACGCCCGGATCCGCCAGGGACGTGCCGGAATCAATCATCGAGACGGCGCGTTGGTGGGCGGACTACCGGCCGGGCACGGGCAACCTGCAGAAGTTCCATCCACAACCGCGCGTCGTGCCGTTCGAGCCCGATGCGGCCGAGGCGGTCGAACAGCTTCAGAAGACGACCGAGGCCGAATACGACCGGGCGGAGGAAGCCAAGGACGAGGTCGCCCGCACGGCCTGGAGCCGGACCTGCGAGAACGCCAAGAAGCTGTCGCTAATCTACGCCTGCAGCGAGAACCACGAGGATCCGCTCATCGGCCTACCCGCCGTCGAGTGGGCGACCGCCTTCGCCATGCACCAGACCCGCCGGCAGCTCTACCTGGCGGCGACCTACGTCGCGGAGAACCCGTTCCATGCGGAGTGCCTGAAGCTGATGCGCAAGCTCAGAGAGTCGGGTGGCCAGATGGCTCGCCGCCAGCTCATGCGGGCCATGCGATGCAAGGCCGCCGACTTCGACCAGATCATCACGACGCTGTTGCAGCAGGGGGACATCGTGGCGGTGACGATTCCCACAAAGACGAAGTCCGCGCAAGGATACCAAACCGCATGATCGGCGCTCGAACCAATCCGGCTTCAACACGTCACAATCCGTCACGCGAGCGCGACGGTTTGGAGGGTGACTTTGGGAGCCAACCGCGCCGAAATGAGGAATTGGTCCTCAATACGGCACAGTCCGCCGTGACGGATTTTGGAGGGGGTAAGTCCAAGAATAATAGAGAGATATCTCTCTCTTCTATAAATACGTCCCGCTGTCACACCCATGCCCGCGCGTTGCGTGCGCGCACGCGCAAGGGGTGTGTGACGTATTCACGCGCCGGATTTCCCGGCCGAGTCTCTCTGCGCGGCGGCAGTCCCCCCAAACGGCTAGGTACTTCCCTGGCAATCTGGGCAGTCTGGGCCAGCGGGAACAGTCGCGCGGTTGGGCACAGTTTGTTTTGCGTGTCCGAAAACTCGACGGAGTGAATCGGCTATGAATGCCGCCACCTGCTCAAGCAACCGAACCCTACGGGCTGACGCGGAGGCGAATAGCTCTTGCGACGCTTTGAAACAGCTCTTCAATCTCTTTGAAAGCAGCGTCGTTCTCCTCGTCCAAACGAATTCGCTTGGTCGCACACGTCTCATCGGCTTCGGAATTCAGTCCTCTTGCACAACGCCCACGAGGGGATTGCTGCTTTCCAACGTTGTGAATGATCTTCCGCGCAAGTGTCGCGATTTCCTTTGCGGGGCCGAAGACGGATGTGCTCATGAACGGCTCGCCCTTACGCACAGCCGCTTGGTACGCGTTGAACAGCTCAAGAGTCTGTTCGTCGTGACGGACTTCGCTGGTGCTACTCAAGGGCTCGACAAGCTGGCCAACTGCGCGACGCAACTCAAACAGCTTGTCCCACAAGTCGCTGTACAGTCCGTACTCCTTTTCCAAGCGGATGCGGTGATCGTAAAGCGCCTTCTCCGACATGCGGTCCGAAAGCACCTTCAGGAACCACCCAATTACGAGCGAGCCGATCGCGATCGCAGCGTTCAGCAGGAGGGGAAAAGGGTCCGATGTCGCAGTCTCTGTCGCAAAGCACATCAACATCGTGAATACCTGCCAGTAGTACACGGGAATGTTCGCATTCCACCCCATCGTAATCCGCGGTGCGACGGGCGTCAATGTGCCACTGCGTTTACGAACAGTTGTCCCGAAGAAAGGGAGCTCGTTCATGAAAGTCGAACTACGACACATCAATGACATCAAGCCCTACCCCGGCAACCCCCGCCTGAACGACGCGGCGGTGGACGCCGTGGCCGAGCCGATCCGGCAGTTCGGGTTCCGCCAGCCGATCGTGGTGGACGAAGAGAGCGTCATCATCGTCGGCCATACCCGCTACAAAGCCGCCTTGAAGCTCGGCCTGGACAAGGTGCCGGTCCACGTGGCCAAGGATCTCACGCCCGAACAGATCAAGGCGTACCGGATCGCCGACAACAAGACCGCCGAGTTGGCGGACTGGAACTACGACCTCTTGCCGGTCGAGTTGTCCGAACTGCAGGGGATGGACTTCGACTTGGGGCTGCTCGGCTTCTCGGAGGACGAGCTGGCCAAGCTGCTCGATCCGGGCGTAAAGGAGGGCCTAACCGACCCGGACGAGGTGCCTGAGCCGCCCGACGAGCCCGTCACGCGCCCGGGCGACCTCTGGGTACTCGGTGACCACCGACTGCTCTGCGGCGACTCAGGCAATCCTGAGCACGTCGACCGCTTGCTCGACGGCGCGAAGATCCACTTGGTGAACACCGACCCGCCGTACAACGTCCGCGTGGAACCCCGGAGCAACAACGCCATCGCCGCCGGGTTGAGTTCGTTCCAAGGAACGAAGCACCACCAGAAGTTCGACGTCGAGCGTCATCCCAAGAAGTCGAAGGCCACGCACCGGAAGATGCGCGCGAAGGACCGACCATTGGAGAACGACTTCGTATCGGACGAGGAGTTCGACCGGTTGCTCAACGCGTGGTTTGGGAACATCGCCCGCGTGCTGGTGCCCGGCCGAGGCTTCTACATCTGGGGCGGCTATGCGAACTGTGCGAACTATCCGCCGGTGCTGAAGGCGACGGGTCTGTACTTCTCACAGGCCATCATCTGGGACAAGCAGCATCCGGTGCTGACCCGCAAGGACTTCATGGGCGCTCATGAATGGTGTTTTTACGGGTGGAAAGAAGGAGCCGCCCACAAGTTCTTCGGGCCCAACAACGTGCCCGATTTGTGGCACGTGAAGAAAGTCAACCCCAACAAGATGATCCACTTGACCGAGAAGCCCGTCGAGCTGGCCATCCGTGCGATGCAGTACTCGTCGCGAGCCCGCGAAAACGTGCTGGACCTGTTCGGCGGCAGCGGCTCAACGCTCATCGCGGCCGAACAGACGGGTCGAAAGGCGTACTTGATGGAATTGGACACGGCCTATGCCGACGTAATCGTCCAGCGCTTCGAGCAGTTCACCGGGCAGAAAGCGGAGCGAGAACCGGGGCACATCGAGGTCGCGGATGTCGCATCATGATCTACCTGTGCAGTCCGTACACGCACCCCGATCCCGCCGTGGTCGAGCAGCGTTTCGAGGCCGCATGCCGAGCCGCGGCGGCGTTGATCCGGCAGGGCAAGACGGTCTTCTCCCCGGTGGCGCACAGCCATTCGATATGTCGCTTTGGTCTGCCGGGCGATTGGGGATTCTGGGAACGCCACGATCTGGAGCATCTGGCCGTTTGCGATGAGGTGGTCGTGCTCAAGCTCGACGGCTGGCAACAGAGCCGCGGGGTGCAGGCGGAGGTCGCCCAGGCGCGGGCGATGGGCAAGCCGGTGACCTTCCTGGCGCCGAACGGACTGGCCGAAGAGAACCCCGGGCAGAGCCGGGGTTGAGGGAGGTGTGGTTGATGGGGTCACTTGTTGGCAGTGAACCGACCGCGATCGGTCCTCTTGAACCGCGAGTCCTTGCCCTTGGCCGCGATCTCGCGGATAATGGCCGAGTAGACGGTCGCGTGGGGTGTCTTGCCGCCCGACTTCCAGTAGCCTTTCTCGAAGGCCACGTCGACGATTTCCCGGCAGGTCATCGGCTCCTTGCTCTCGGCCAACACCCGGGCCGCGGCGTCCAGGCCGCTCGCCTTCTTGGCCTTCTGGTCGCCCTGTTTGGCCCGTGTTGCGGTCTTCTTGGGCTTGGCCTTCGTGGTCGCCTTGGCGGTTTTCTTCCCGCCCTTGGCCGCCGTGGACGACGACGGGGCCTTCTTAGCCCCTTTGCCCTTCCTCGACGCCGACTTGGCCATGGCCCGTTCCGAGGCCGCCATCCCGTCGGGCGACTTCTCGCGCTCGTCCTGCAGCCTGGCGTTCTCCTGGTCGGCCGCGGCGATGCCCTTGAGATGCTCGCCGTCGACCGCAGTCCCCACGGCGTCGGCCGCATCGGCGACTTCCGCCGGCTTCGCCCCGTCGGCCTTCACTTCCGCCCGCAGCCGCTGCGGGCTCTTGATGCGGACCTTCTTGCCGGTCGCGAGGTTCGTCGCGTCAAACCCGCCATGGCGGCTCTGGGCGTCGATTCGTACGGGGACCAGCTTGTCCGTCACCTTGGCGGTGTAGACCTTGCCGACCTGTACTTCGTCTTTCTTCATCACATCGCTCCTCGTTGGAAAGGGGAAACAAACGGGTTACTTCGTGGAAGCCTCCGCCCGCTCGACGGCTTCCGCCTCTTCGGCGTAGTCGTCGCGGGCGTCGTCGTCGGTTCGGCTCATCGTCGTTCTCCTTGGTTCGCAGGTCCGTTTGCCCCGCCACATGACACAGGAGCCATCTTTTCGCCCATGCATCAAGCCGAATCCGGCCGAGTTCGCATCGAATTCCCGGAATACTTATGGACCCAGGCGTAGCACGCGATGACGGACAGTAACGCGGACGGACGGCAAGGCGGCCCCCTCAACCCTCAGGCGTTATCCGTGGGGGACGTGGCCAGAATCCTGACCGCTTCGGGCCGACAGCCGGTCACCGTGGAGATGGTTCAGACCGACATCGACGGCGGGGCGCCGGTCAATCCCGACGGGACCATCAACCTAGTCCACTACGCCGCGTGGCTCGTGAAGGAGATGGCCGGTGGCGATTGACCCGCGGAATCTGCGACCGAGCGAACTGTGTCGGCTCTTGAATTCCACGCCGCTGGGCGAGGTCATCAACGAGCGGCAGCTTCATCGCCACCGTACGCGGGCCGGCTTTCGGATCGGGGACGGGAAGCACGTGGACCTGTTCCGCTACGTGGCCTGGCTTGTGGAGATTCGCCACGAGCCGAAGCGGGAACCGGATGCGGATCCGTACGGAACGCTCAAGGAGCGGGCTTGGGCGCGGAATGCGGCGTTGTCGCTGGCCGGGCGAAACATCGGGGAGCTTCCTGCCGTCGTCAACCCGGAACGAAAGGAGAAAGCTGCGACCGACTTTCGGTTCTTCTGCGAGTGCTACTTTCCGCAGACGTTTCACCTGCGGTGGTCGCCCGACCACTTGAAGGTGATCGCCAAGATTGAGCGGGCGGTTACGGAAGGCGGACTGTTCGCCATGGCCATGCCGCGCGGAAGCGGAAAGACGACGCAAGCGGAGAGCGCCTGCATCTGGGCCGTACTCTACGGCCATCGCGACTTCGTCTGCCTGATCGGCTCCGACGAAGGCCACGCCATGGACATGCTCGACTCGATCAAGACGGAACTCGACGGCAGCGACCTGCTCCACGACGATTTTCCGGAGGTGGTCTATCCCGTTCAGTGCCTGGATGGCATCGCCAATCGCTGCAGCGGTCAGCTCTACAAGGGGCAACGGACCCACATCGGTTGGACGGCCAAGGAAGTGGTCCTGCCAACGATGCCCGACAGCAAGGCGTCCGGCGCGATCATCAAGGTGGCCGGCGTCACGGGTCGGATCCGCGGCATGAAGCACAAACGGGCCGACGGCCAAACGGTTCGACCGTCGCTCGTCGTGCTCGACGACCCGCAGACGGACGAATCGGCTCGCAGCCTGTCGCAGTGTGCCACGCGCGAGAGCATTCTGGCCGGCGCCGTGTTGGGCCTGGCCGGCCCGGGCAAGAAGATATCGGGCATCATGCCGTGCACCGTGATCCGCCCGGGCGACATGGCCGACCGAATTCTGGATCGCGACAAGCATCCCCAATGGCAGGGCGAGCGGACCAAGATGGTCTATGCCTTCCCCACAAACGAGAAGCTGTGGGCACGGTATGCCGAGATCCGTGCCGAGAGTCTTCGCGCCGAGCGCGGCCTGGCAGACGCCACCGAGTTCTACCGGCAGCACCGCGAGGAAATGGATGAAGGTGCCGTGATCGCCTGGCCGCAGAGATTCAACCACGACGAACTGTCGGCCGTCCAGCATGCCATGAACCTCAAGCTCCAGGATGAAAGGGCTTTCTGGGCCGAGTACCAGAACGAACCGTTACCGGAAGATGCGGCCGAAGAGGAGGACCTCACGGCCGATCAGATCGCCGGCAAGATCAACCGCCTGAGGCGGGCCGAAGTGCCGATCGGCTGCAATCACCTGACCATGTTCGTCGACGTGCAACAGAACCTCTTGTTCTTCGTTGTGGCCGCCTGGGAGGACGACTTCACCGGCTGCGTCATCGACTATGGGGCCTGGCCGGACCAACGTCGGGCCTATTTCAGCCCGCGTGAAGCCCAGCCAACGCTCGCGCACGTGGCCAAGGGCGCGGGGCTTGAAGGCTCGATCTACGCGGGGCTGGAAGTGCTGACCGACAACTACCTTTCGAAGGAGTTCTGCCGCGACGACGGGGCCGCCATGCGGATCGAGCGTTGCCTGATCGACGCCAACTGGGGCCTGTCGACCGACGTGGTGTACCAGTTCTGCCGCCAGAGTGCTCACTCGACCGTCCTGATGCCCAGCCACGGGCGGTTCGTCGGGGCGTCCAGCATCCCGTTCTCCGAGTACAAGCGGAAAGTCGGCGACCGCGTGGGTCACAACTGGCGGGTGCCCAACGTCCACGGGCGGCGTCAGGTCCGGCATGTGGTCTACGACACGAACTACTGGAAGTCGTTCATCTACGCCCGGCTGGCCGTTGCCATGGGCGACCATGGGTGCGTATCGCTCTTCGGCGACAAGCCGGACCTGCATCGGCTCTTTGTCGAGCACCTGACGGCCGAGTATCGGGTCAAAACGCAGGGCCGCGGCCGGACGGTCGACGAGTGGAAGATGCGCGCCTCGGCGACCGACAACCACTGGTTCGACTGCCTGGTCGGCTGCGCGGTGGCCGCGTCGATGCAGGGCGTCGTTCTGCCGGGGACCGACGCGGTGGCCCCGTCCAGGAGACCGCGGGTCAGCTTCGCGGAACTGCAGCGGGGGAAGCGGCGATGAAGCAGGGTCGCGGCACAATCGACGATCGCGGCATCTCGTGCCCGAAGTGCGGGTGCCGCCACTTCTTCACGACCCATACCGAGCCGCTCCGGGACGGGCGCGTCCGCCGTCGCAAAGTTTGCCGGTACTGCGGGCGCAAGATACTGACGTTTGAAGCCACAACCGCCACAGGCCCCCGGGGCGTTCACTGCGACACGGCTGGTGTCGCCATCCATTCAGGTTGACGCTGCTGCATCAGTTCGATTCGGTGCGTCGCGTTGCTGAGTTTCTTCAGGCTCGTGCGCACGCGGGTCAGAGGGCTCGAAACGATTCTCGACCCTCCACATGTTTGCGGACCGGGCTGGATGGTACAATGCACGTCGAGGACGTGCGAATTCCGCCGTACAACTACAGACTTCGGCTCTTCTGATGAGGTGCGTCGAAACATGGATCAAACGCGAATACTTGAACTCATGGACGAAGCGATTGCGGAGGCGCGCAAGTCCGTTTCGGAGGACGATCGCATACATCCGAAGGTTGGGGCTGTACTTGCGGGGCCGGACGGAAGAATCCTCTTCAGAGGTCATCGCGGTGAACTGTCTGGTGAAGGCGAGCATGCGGAATACGTGGTGCTCACCAAGGCTGCCGACCACGACGTCGAGCTTAGTCAGTGCTCGCTCTTCGTAACACTTGAGCCATGCACACGGCGTGGTGAAGAGAAGATCCCTTGCGCTGTTCGCGTTGCTCTCTCGCACGTCGGACGCGTGTACATCGGAATGCTGGACCCCAACCCCCATATTACAGGTCGTGGTGAATCATTTCTGCTGAGCCATACCGAAGTCGAGAGGTTTCCCTATCACAAGCAGAGAATTCTGCTCGCCATGAACGAGCAGTTCATTGCGCAGCATAGGCATGAACACATCCCATCCGTGTCCCTGCTGCTTGACCCGGATGTCCCGAGCGCGCTGAACTTACTCTTAGCAGGTCGACGTGAGGGCATTCTGCATCAGAGCATGGATCTTATCTCTGGCTCCGAAGGGCCCGTTTGGATCATG
>DATKZH010000309.1:0-11604 GCA_035528065.1 Thermoguttaceae bacterium
GAGGGTTGCGCGGGGTGCAACCCCGTTGGGGTTGGGGGGGACTCGGTGCCCGCCAACCCAGGGTAGCTTCGCAACCCTGGGCGGTGTTGCGAAACCGCTTCGCGGTTCGGGGGAACGAAAATGGCCCACGCTTCCCGCGGATTCATGGCTCTGTTTTGCGTACGTTTTAGCAGCCCACACGCCGTGTGCCGTAACCGGCGGACGGCACACGGCGCGTGCCGGCTACGGAAGTCGGGAGGTTGGCGGAGACGCTACGGGTTCTTCTTGTAGAAGCGCGTCAGGTTGATCCCCCCGCGGATCTCTTCCTCGACCAGCTTGATCCGCGTCTCCAGCCGCTCCAACTGGCGCCTCAGCGCGTAGAGGACCTTGTCGGCCGATTCCTCTTGCTTGGGACGGGGCACGGACGGATACCCGAGATGCCGGGCCAGCGCCGAGAAGAGGTAGAGCGGGTCTTTGCGCCGGTTGGCGAAGGCGATCTTGCCCTCCTTCTCGCCGAACAGGATCGGTTTGCCCGGATCGCCCCGCTGCTTCCGGAAGAACTCGCTCCGCACGTAGATCATGTCGGCGAAGTCGATGATCCCCACCTGGCGGCGGACCGTCAGGATCCACTCCCGCCACCCCTCGTCGTAGGCCGGATCGCCGGCCACCGCCTCCAGACCCCGGTCGTAGCCGAGCCGGTTGCGGCAGAGCGTCTCGAACTGGTAGAGGAAGATCCCCTGGCGCGACGCCCCGTCCGCCCGATACTTCGCCTCCCGCTCGAGAATCTCCAGGGCAATCCGGAAATCGAACCGGCCCTCCTCCTTCTCCGCCTCGCGAATCACGTACGTCTGGTACGGCGTGAAGTAGTGGCCCAACCGGGCCATGGCCGTGCCGAACGCCCCCGTGTGCCGCAGCTCGGTGGACATGAAGTCCAACGCCATCGGCAGCTTGGTCGTCGAGAGGATCTCCTGGCGGATCGTCACCAACAGCTCCTGCGTCGACATGTCCTGCTGCATCCGCTCCCGGAGCGTCCGGTAGAAATAAGCCTGCTCGACGTACTCTTCGCGATCCAGGAGCATGCGATCGTGACCCCGACCTGACTCGGGAAAAACCGGTAGCTACCCCTCCCATTCTACGACAGGCGTCGGCCGCTGCCTATCGGGGGCGCTCCAGCCCCCGGCGCGGCCCGTACGCAAACGTACCGCGTTTCTTGCCGAGAAATCGGGCTCCCCTCCGTCGGCCGCAGGTGGCGCAGGGGCTCCGGGCAAAGACGAACGGAGATTCCACCGGATTCTCCCCGATTCTACCGAAGGATTCTCGCCACTGCCGGCGTACAGTAGATTGAGGCGTCGAGTCGTGGATCCGCGGAGACGCTCTTTTGGACAGCCGGGAAGAGAACGCGCTGGTGCGCAAGCTCGCGCGGGGCGATGAGGCGGCCTGGGAAGCCTTCTGTGGGGAATACTCGGCCGTGCTGGTCCAGTTCGTCCGGCTGGCCTTCGGTTGCGGCCGGGAGAAGTCGGAGGAGATCGTGCAGATGACGTTCCTCCGCTGCGTGCGATCCATCGGCACGTTTGATCCGGCCCGCGGGCGACTGTTTCCCTGGCTCAAGGCGGTCGCCCGGAACGAGGCCCGGAGCTGCTTGCGGGGCGACCTCCGCGGCGGGGTCGAGCTGCTGTTGTCGGCGGTCCCGCAGCACGTCCTCGACCGACTCGCCGACGC
Organism: Thermoguttaceae bacterium; assembly: GCA_035528065.1. Taxonomy (GTDB): domain Bacteria; phylum Planctomycetota; class Planctomycetia; order Pirellulales; family Thermoguttaceae; genus DATKZH01. Next base: position 1,699 of record DATKZH010000309.1, read on the forward strand.
CATCGACCGGGCGCCGCTCCCGGACGAGCTCCTGGCCCGGCAGGACACCCAGATGCTGATCCGCGAGTGCCTGACCGAGCTGAACACGCGTTACCGCCAAGTGCTCCTGTGGAAATACGTGGAAGAGCGAACGGTGGCCCGGATCGCCGTGAGGCTGCGTGTGTCGGAGAAGGCGGCCGAATCGCTGCTTTCGCGGGCGAGAGAATCCTTCAGGAACGCGTTGCTGTTGAAACTGGCAAGCAAACGGCTCCAACGCGCGGAAATCCTCGAATGAACGGGAACATGCCGGAAGAGATCCCGGAGGAGAACGTCGGGCGTCTGATCGCCTCGTCGGTCGGAGAGCGGGAGCCCGACTTCCAACCCAAGCTGGTCGCCGCGGTGCTCGAGGAAGTTCGCGGGCAGCGAGCCCGTATCCGCGCTGGTCGTGTGCGGAAGACCCGATGGGCCTTGCTGGCAACGGCGGCGGCCGCCTTGGTTATCGCGATTGCGCTATGGAGCACCCGAAGCGGCGTTGACCAACAGGAGGGCTTCGTCGCTCGCGGTCCGAAGTCGCCGCCGGGGGCCGGCGCGATCGAGCAAGTGGGGCAAGTCAGGAGACTCCATGGGTTGGTCTTGCTCGAAAACGGGCAGTCGCCACGGCAGGTCGACCAGATCGAGTACCTCCGTGCGGGACAATGGGTGGAAACCTACTCCCGAAGCGAAGCGGCAATCCTGCTGCCGGACGAGTCGCGGCTTTCCGTCCGCCCTCGCAGCCGAGTCCAAATCGCCGACGAGACCCACGGCGCGAGACTGGTGGTGGAACGGGGGGGGCTTCGTGTGGACGCCGCCAAGCAGCCGCCCGGCAACTCGCTGACAATCGAGACCCCGGGAGCCAGGATCACCGTGCTGGGCACCCGACTGGACGTTCACGTGGTCGAGAGGCTCGACGGCCGCAAGCAGACCCGCGTGAGCGTGCTTTCCGGCGAGGTGGAGCTGGAATCGGCCGGCAGGAAGATCGTCCTGCTGCCGAACATGGAGGGCGTCGCCGACCAAGGAGAGCGTCCGCTGGCCCGGTCGCTGACCGCCGAAGTCAACGAGATGATCCGGCTGGTCGACGAGACGCAGGTGCTGGCCGCCGAATCCGACGTTCCGGCGGGCCGGCCGTCGATCGTCGAATTCCACGGCGACGGGTCGGCAACGATCTGGACGATCTTACCCGTCCGCAACTCGTCCAAAACGGATCGGACGTCCTATACGCTTCCGAGTGGCATGTCCGCGTCGGTGACGGAGGCATACACACTCGACGGGGCGAGGCTTCCCGTCGCGTCTTCAGACGATGGCCGGGCGATCGACATGTCGATCGCGCCGGTTCCGCCCGGTGCGGAAGCTGCCTTGATCGTGAAGCTCGCCGGCGTCCCGGACGTTTTCCAGGACCGAGGATCGGGCGCGTACGAGTTGGCGTTGCCGGCGACCGGCTCCGGCGTGCTCTCGCTGGTTCAGTTGCGGCTGCCCGCCTCGGCGCGGATCGAACAGCTCGAACCGGCACCGATCGAAACCCGTCAGACGTTGTCCCGGCTGGTGCTGACGGTCGCCGTCGACGGCCGGTTGGCCGACGTCGTTCCCTGAATCGCATCTCGTGATTCCGCGCGAACATGTAGGGTGGGTCGTGGCACGAGACCCACGTCTACATGTCTCGTGCTACGTGAGATGCGTGGGTCTCGTGCCTCGACCCGCCCTACGAAATCCCACAAATCTCAGCTCTTTCCCGATGAAAGGAGTGATTCCATGTCACGCCGTAGGCACCTCCTCTGCGCGCTTTTCGTGCTGCTGGCCACGTTGCCCGGCACCGGTTGGGCCGACGAGCAGGGAGGCGTACGCTTGAGGTTCTCGTTGGCGGAGGATGCCGGCGACGGGTCGGTCGAGGTGACCGTTTCCGGGCAGATTACCGACGCCGAGACGGGCAAGCCGATTCCCGACGCCCTCGTGCGTGGGCACGTCGTCGTCTGGCGGCACATGGGCCCGGAGCTGTTCCCAAAATGCCCCTGCGAGGAAGCGCGAGCCGACCGGCAGGGCAAATACGCGTTGCGCTTCACCACACGGCTGACCACCTCGGGCCCGATGGAGGGGAAGGACGGGATTTGCCTGTCCGCCTCCGCCCCGGGTTATGAGACTCGCCCCTTGTACGTGAAGCCTTCGGTGACGCCCGACAAGACGACCTTCCACGAGGTCGACCTCGCGCTCGGTCCCGGGAAGCTTCTCGAAGGAACGGTGGTCGATGAGGCCAATCGGCCGATTCAAGGCGCCGTCGTCCGCGTGCAGAACGGCTGGAACGGCGATTGGAACTATTTTGGATCGCTCGGCAAGGCCCACACCGACGAGAACGGCCGGTTCGAGACCTGGTGCAGCACCGACCGCGGCAACGTGATCAGTGCCGATCCCTGGCTGCGGATCGCGGCACGGGGCTACGGCACGGGGTTTTTCTGGGACCTCCTCGAGAAGGAATCGTTGGGGACGCTCGTTGTGCCGCGGGGCGGGACGATCGCCGGCAAGGTGACGCTCACCGAAGGCCGGGCGTGCCCCGGCTGTGAAGTGTTGGCGCTCGACGCCTGGCCCAACGAGATCGACAAGACGCAGACGGACGACCAGGGGCGCTACGAGCTGAAGGGGGTCCCGGGCGAGGCGGTTCTCACCCAGCTCTATGAAAGGAAGAACGGGCAGAAACCCCCGAAATCGTTGACCGACGTCACCGTCTACGCGCGACGCGACGCCGCGCTCGCTCTCGGGGACGTGCCGCAATATGCCATCCAGGCCAAGGCGGGAAAGACGGTCAACGGGCCCGACCTCGTGATCGGCGCGGATACGAGCGTTGCGGGGAAGCTGATCCCCTCGAAAACCACGCGCGGCCTCAAGGGGCTCCTGGTCGCACTGGACACCAGGTCGGGCCAGATGGTCGAGGCCGACGCCGAGGGCAACTTCCGCTTCCCGCTGGTCAGCCCGGGCAAACATCGGCTGACCGTGTATCTGCCCAACAACCTCCGCGGCGACCGGGGCATCGGGCACACCGAGATCGACGTTCCGCCCGGCAAGCCGCTCGAAGGCTTGACCATCTCGTTGGAGACCCTCGCCGAAGTGCGGGTCCAGTTCCTCGACGCCCACGGCAATCCGCTCGAAGGCGTCACGGCCGGAGCCACCTGGACCACAAGCGGCGACGGCTTCTGGACCGAAGGCACCAAGTCAGACGAGGACGGCTGGGCCGTCCTCTACCTTTACCCGGGCGACGTGCAGTACGTCCGCGGGTTCGACCATACGGATCGCGGACTGGTGGCCGAAGGCTACGAGCGGATCGAGCCCGAGGCGGGACAGGTCATCGGCAACCTGCGTATCGCCATGATGCCGGCGGCCGACGTGGAAGGACGCCCGATCGACGAAGGCGACGCGCCCGCGCCCGTCGCGCCCGCCTCCGGGGCCAAGCCGACGCCGCCCGACCGCGAGAAAGCCGAGCTGATGGGCCGCGTCGAGTGGGTCACGATGCACGGCGGCCGGGACGTGACCGCTCGCAAGTCGATCGAGTGGGGTGACGTCGAGAAGCACGAGAACGGAAACCGCTCGATCCGCTACAAGTACTACGCCACGATCTGGGACAAGGACGTCTACATCATGAACCAGGTCTTCACCTTCGACCCCGAGGGCAATCCCGCGGGCATGAGACACGTCGAGGGATTCCCCAAGAAGAAGCCGGTAAAGAAGGTCGACACGAGCACCAAGGAGGGGATGATCGAGCTGGTGGAGGACTTCTTCACCAAGAACTTCCGGGACATCACGGCCCGAAAAACGATCCAGTGGGGAGACCTCCAGAAGCACGACGACGGCAGCGCGTCCATCCGCTACCAGTACGAGGCGACGATCTGGGGCCGGGACAAGAAGATCATGAACCAGGTGTTCACGTTCGACGCGGGCGGTGGGTTCGTGTCGGTTGAGGACATCAAGGGGGCTCGGAGCCCGGAATGACAAGACCGGAGAATAGGGAAGGAAGTGACCGGGTAGTTGGCCCCGCATAGCCAATGGGCCAAGGTTGGGGGCGAATGCAGCGAGGCCGGTCGAGCAACAACTCAGCCAGCGAATGGGCTTGGTTGCCGACAATGGCGACGAGCATGAATCACGTCAAAGTGCCCTGAGGAACTCCTTCAAGTCTTCAAATACAGGGCTGTCCCACGGCCAATAGCCGCGATAGGCTGCTATCCCAGGGTAGAGCTGCACTTCCTTTCGGGTCGCCAGAAACGCTTGCGCATAGCTCTTCGCGTCCTGCGGCGCACCTGGCAAATCGACGCCTTGGGTTTCAACGCACTGGAAGAACTGCTCGACGCATGAGAACAGCGGGTCCTGCCGTACCGACTCGATGCATAGCGTCTCGATCATTCCGGGGCGTTTGTTGTCGGGGAGGATGAACACAGAGGTCTGCACGCTTTCCGGGAGCCCAGCGGCTGCCAAAGCATCCTCTGCGGATTGCCGGGCAGTCTTCACGTTCGTCTCCGCGTCGCGGACAACACCCACTGACTTGACGACACGCCGAAACTCGGAGCTCGATGCGAGGGTACGGACAGCAGCTCTCAGGTCTCGGACGCCGCCGAAATTGCAGATCTCAACCTCGTCCTGCAGCGCCAATTCAGAAAGCAACGCCTCGAAGAAGTGCAGGGGCGTGTTGCCTTCTACCAGTAAGACCTTTGACAGACTGACGGGAACTGGTGGTGAGTCCCTCTTTGGCGGTCTCGGGATCATCACCGCGCCTCCATCCCCATCGTGAGCGACGTCTCGATCATCTCGCGGTCGTAGGCGACACAAGTCGCTTCTCCGTCCTCACGGTCCAGGCGATAGTAGCGGAAATCGTACGGCTCCTCCTGGCAGAACGCCTCGTGGGCGGCGCGCAGACATTCCCAGCTATGCGTGGCCGCGAACACCTGAACGTCGTTTCGCCGGGCGGCGTCGGCCAGGGCCTTCCATACGTTCGGGAGCACCGAGTAATGCAGGCCGTTCTCGATCTCGTCGATCAGCACGATCCCGCCGGGTACGTTCGCGATGGCCAGCACCATCGACAGCAGTCGTCTCATCCCTTCCCCAATCAGCGGCACCGGAACGAGTCGGCTCATGCCTTCCACGTCCCCGTGGATCTCCGTCCACTTTGGGAACGGGACCAGGGACAATCTCCGTAGCCTCGGCTCGATGATCTGGAGGGACGATATGACTTCGTCCAAACGCTTGGATGATTCCAGCTCACCGAAGTGTGCGACGTCGCGTTTCCTGTCGGAGGTTTGCGATCCAAGGAACACAGTGGAGATCTTGGCAGGGACAGGAGCGTTGAGAGAAGCGGACGCGAACTCATGGCAAAGTGTTACGGAATCCCATTGCTTGCCCCCCGTGCGAAAGCGAAGGATTAGACGCGAGACTTCCGATCCCGCGACCTCGGCCCCGAGTCGCTTGGCAATCGATTCCTCGATGTTCGGGAACTTGTCTCGCGAGGTTGCTGGGTCCACCAAATGGAACTCCGTCGATCGCTCGACACCTTCCACGTCGCGGCTTCTTGCCTCGATCGGCGAGTCGCTATGTCCTCGAAGGAAAAGCCACCTTGCCAGCGCCTCCATAGCCAGAACCGGATGCTCAATTCCCCGCAGCCCGTGGATATCGACCCATTGTTGGGGCTTGTCTGGTACGCAATGCAGATACACCGCTTCCAGCAGCGCTGTCTTGCCGGCGTTGTTCCTACCGCCGATCAGGTTGACGCGACCCAGATTATCGACGGCGAGATCACGGAAGCAGCGGAAGTTCCTGATTGCGAACGAGCTGAGCATGCGTTCACCTCGCTTGGGAGCATGGACCAAGAGGTTCGCGGCCACTCCCACTCTCGGAGAATCGAGTGATAACAATTGCAGAATGCGCCACGGCGCGCGACGAGTGCGGCGGCCCAGGCTGCCACAAACGTCTATTGTCCCAATTCAGCCTCGCTGTGGCAAGTGCACCTTACAACGTCCACCCCTCGCGGTACTCCCGCTTCAGGAGCGCCTCCGCCTCGGGGCAGTTGGGAAACTTCATGTTCGCCGGGTCCCACTCGAGCTTCTTGCCCACGCGGTAGGCGAGGTTGCCCAGCAGGACCGTCTCGGTGACGGCGCCGGAGTAGTCGAAATTGCAGCTCGTCGGGCTGCCCGTCTTGCAGGCTTGGATCCATTCCTGGTGATGGCCGACCGAATCGGGGATGGTGGGCTCGGGCGCCTGGAAGTCGGCGAATTTCGACTCGGGCCAGAGCATCCGCTTGGAATAGCTGGCCAGGAGCATCCCCTCGTCGCCCACGAAGACGCCCCAGGCCCAACTGGGAAGCTCATGCTCGGTGAAAATGGCCGGCGGGTTGTCCTTGCCGTGGTTCCAGGTAAAGGTGACCGGCGGCATGTCGCCCCGGGCGGGGAACTCGTAGCGGGCGTGCAGGTTGCAGGGCGTGCTGTCCGGGTGGACCGGGGATCCTTCGGCCTCGATCGTGGTGGGATGCCGCAGCTTGAGCGCCCAGAACGCCAGGTCGACGTAGTGGCAGCCCATGTTCCCGTACGCCCCGCCGCCGAAGTCCCACCAGTAGTGCCAGTCGTGCGGCACGTAGCAGGGATGGTAGGGCCGATAGGGCGCCGGCCCGACGAAGAGGTTCCAATCCAGTCCTTCGGGCACCGGCGGCGTCTCCTTGGGCCGGTCGCCGGCGCAGCCGCCGCCGCGGAGCCAGAGGTGGCAGCTCCGCACCGGTCCGATCGCACCGGACTGGACGAGCTCGACGATCCGGCGGAAGTTGGGTGTGGCGTGGATTTGGGTGCCCATCTGGGTGGCGAGCTTCTTCTCGGCGGCGACTTGGACCGCGACGCGGGCCTCGACCACCGAGTGGGAGAGCGGCTTCTCGCAGTAGACGTGCTTACCCATGCGCATGGCCATAACGCTGGCCGGGGCGTGGATGTGGTTGGGCGCGCTGACGACGACGGCGTCGATCCGGCGGTCCATCTCGTCGAGCATCTTGCGGTAGTCGCGGAACTTCTTCACGTCGGGATACTTCTGGAAGGTCGTTCCGGCCAGGGGCCGATGGTAGGTCGGCACCGCCAGACGCCAGTCCACGTCGCACAGGGCGACGACGTTTTCGGTGGGCGGCAGGGCGCGGAGGTTCTCCGCCCCGCGTCCGCCTGCCCCCACGATGGCGAGGTTCAGCTTCTCGTTGGGCGACTCCCCCTTGGCCCCCGCTCGGCCGCCCGACAGCCACAGCCCCACGCCCGCCAGGGCGCTATTCCGCAACAGCTCACGACGACTCAGCCGGTTCGACATGGCATCGTTCTCCCGATAGGAGGAATCGGTTTTCTTGCGCGATGGGAAGTATCACCCCGGTTCATCCCACGGGCCGCGACCCGTGGGCTTGTATCTCCTCGCGGCAGACGTTCAGCAGTCAGCTCTCCGTCCTCCGCTTCCAGCGTCACTCATTCATCTTTCATCCTTCAGCCTTCATCCTTCACAACGTCCACCCCTCCCGATACTCGCGCCGGATCAGCTTGTCGGCCGCGGGGCAGTTCGCGGCCTTCAGATTCTCGGCGTCCCACTCCAGTTTGCTTTGGGCCCGGTACGACACGTCGCCCAGGAGGGCCGTCTCCGTGAGCGGGCCGGAGTAATCGAAGTTGCACGTGGTGGGGCTGCCCGTCTTGCAGGCCTCGATCCACTCCTTGTGATGACCGATGGACGTGGGGATCGTCGGCTCGGGCGGCTCAAACCCGTCGAACTTCGACTCCGGCAGCAACACGTGCTTCTGGTAGTTGGCCAGCAGCATGCCCTGCTCCCCGACAAACAGCACGGCAGAGCCCCAGTTGGGGAGGCCCTTTTCGGTGACGATCGGCGGGAGGTTCTCCTTGCCGTTGCGCCAGGTCATGGTCACCGGCGGCAGCTCGCCACGGGCAGGGAACTCGTAGCGGACCGTCAGCACGGGAGCGGCGGTCTCCGGATGCGGCGGCACCGGCGCCGTGGCTTCGACCGCGGTCGGGTACTTCAGCTTGAGCGCCCAGAAGGGGAGGTCCATGTAGTGGCACCCGAAATCGCCGAGCATGCCGTTGGCGAAGTCCCACCAGTCGCGCCAGTTGCCCGGCACGTAGCACGGATGGTAAGGACGATACGGTGCGGGCCCGAGCCAGAGGTCCCAGTCGAGTCCCTCGGGGATTGGGGGCGTGTCGGCCGGCCGATCCTGCCCGCCGCGGCTTCCCGCGAACTGCACTTCCACCTGACGGATCGGCCCGATCGCCCCCGACTGGACCAGCTCGACCACCCGGCGGTAGTTGTCGCCCGCGTGGATCTGCGTGCCCAGTTGCGTGGCCAGCTTGTGCTTCTTGGCCAGGTCGGTGAGCACGCGGGTTTCGTAGACGTTGTGCGTGAGCGGCTTCTCGCAATAGCAGTGCTTGCCCATGCGCATGGCCATGGCGGCGGGCGGGGCGTGGGTGTGGTCGGGGGTGCCGATCACGACGGCGTCGATCTGGCCTTCCACCTCGTCGAGCATCTTGCGGAAGTCGCGGTACTTCTTGGCCTTGGGGTGTTTCTCGAACGTGGCCGCCGCCCGGCGATCGTCCACGTCGCACAGGGCCACGAAGTTCTCGCTCTCGCAGCCGTTCACGTCGGCGCCTCCGCGCCCGCCCACGCCGATCCCGGCGAGGTTGAGCTTCTCGTTGGGCGAGTCGGCCGCCCCCCGGGCGCCGGTGCCCGAGGCCCAGATTGCGATCCCGGCGAAGGTCGTGTTCCGCAGCATCTGGCGGCGAGTCATCCGGTTCGACATCGGTCGTCCTCCCAAAGGGTCGGTGGTTCGTTCCGTTTCGTGCAGAATTGTCGCAATAGTCGCTTTCGTTCCGCGAAAAGACGGTTGTTCGCGGAGCGAACAACGACACTCATGGAAGTGTCGGTGGCAAGCGGTCAGCCGTCGGTCGCTTGACGCAGGAGCGGCCGACGGCTCCAATGGGGTCTCGCCGGAGGGCTCCTTCCGTACGGGGCATGCATAAGCAGGCGGGGCGGATGTTTTGGCCGGCGCTTCATAGGCTAGTGTCTCCCATCGGCGAATGCAATCATGTTACAGCCCGGCCGGGCGATTTCTTGTCCCAAGCGTTCCCCTTCCGATCCGACGACTCCCGAGCGTGAATCCCGTGGCTGACGACTTGGCCGCCGCGATGGCGGAGCACGGCATCGAGCTTCCCGACGAGCAAGTGGCCCAGCTCGAACGGTACTGCGGCCTTCTCTGGGACTGGAACTCGCGGCTCAACCTCACCCGGCACACCGACTACCGGAAGTTCGTCGCCCGGGACCTGGTCGACAGCCTCGCTTTCGCGGAGTTTCTCGAAGCCGGCGAGCGGATCCTCGACGTGGGGACCGGCGGCGGGGTGCCCGGCGTGGTGCTGGCCATCGTGAGGCCCGATCTGGACGTCTCGCTCGCCGAGTCGGTGGCCAAGCGGGCCCGGGCGGTGGCCGACATCGTCGAGCGGCTCGGGTTGAGGGTGCCGGTGCACGCAACTCGGGCGGAGGACCTGCTGGGCCGGTGGAGGTGCAACACGCTGGTGGTCCGGGCGGTCGCCGGGCTGCCCAAGCTGCTCGGCTGGCTGCGACCGCACTGGGACTCCTTCGACCGGTTGCTCGTCGTCAAGGGCCCGGCGTGGGTGGAAGAGCGCGGCGAAGCCCGGCACGCGGGCCTGCTGCGGAACATGGCCCTGCGCAAGCTCAAGAGCTATCCGCTCCCGGGGAGCGACTCGGAGAGCGTCCTGCTGCAATTGTGTCCCAAGGGGCGAATGCTCGACGCCAGGCGATGCCGGATCACACGGCTGGAGTAGAAGCACCAAGGCAAGCAGGGAGGTCACCGCAGAGTTCCGTAGGGTGGGTCGAGGCACGAGACCCACG
>DATKZH010000310.1:0-23153 GCA_035528065.1 Thermoguttaceae bacterium
TACGCCTCACGCCACGGCTGCCAAGTCGGCCGCTGTGAACTCCAGCACTCCGCTTTTATCCACTGGTGGAAGGAACACTGTCGCAGGCCACCTGCGCGCACGCCAGGTACTGGGCGAAACGCCCTTTTTGGACGAGGTCACGGCGTAAGCCATTGATACGAAAGCACTTGGAATTTCGGGCCGAACCAACAAAACCCGTCCAACAAATGGGTTCGACGCAACACATTGTGGCGTATGGACTTCGGGCGATTCATGGACGGCATTGTTGGACACTTGGAAGGGCCTTTTCGAGGGCTTTCGGGCGTGCGGTTTCTCGCCTAACACGGTCGAGCATACCATGTTAGCGCCGAGCCGCAAGGCGATTTCTGGACGCTGCGTGTCGCTTCCAACTTCTCGCGGCAAAACGGCCGGGTCGGAAGGTGCCATCGGCGGACGCTTGCCTGCGGCCACCCCAGGTCTGGGGGGTCGGGGTGCAAGAAGGGGAGTCGAGAGGTGGCGGGTGATCCGCGTCAAGGGCACCTTTGGGACCGGCCGAGAAATAATTACCCGATTCCGGAAGGGGACAGTCCCCAGGTTGGTCCTAATCGACCTCCGCGTCTTCCCGCACGCTGAACTCCAGCTTCCATCGCCCGTCGCTCTTGGTGCTCACACACCATAGCTCGAGCATCCCCAGCTCGGTCACCCGGGGCTGGAAGCGGACCGGGACGTAGGCGTCCTCGATGGCTTCGTCGGCCGAAAGCTCGGCCTCGAGGGAATCGGTCTCCACGAGCTCTTCGTCCGACCAGCGGGTCAACACGTCGCCGGGCTTGTCGTGTTTGCGGGTGGAGGAGGTGAAGAATCGGAACTGGGCCGGCTCGCCCACGACCAGGCCGATCTCTTCGCTGGGCACGTCGGTCTGGGTGCCTTCCTCCATGCCCATCGGGACGACGCACACGGCCCGAAGCGGTCGCGGCGTGCCGGGCACGGCCAGGCCGGCCGTCTCGATCCCGACGTAGTAGGCCCGGGCCGTGCCGCCGCGGATGCGCACGCCACCGCGCTGCTTCGCCCAGCCGTAGTAGGCGGCCCCCTGGGCGACGGCGTGATCCAGATCGTGCACGTCGGAGAGCAGGTGCGGGGCCGACGCCTCGCCGAACCAGTCGCGGAAGACGTCGAGAAGGCGGTCGCGGAGCAGATCGGCCTTGAACACGCCGCCGTTGAACAGCAGGTGGCTGGGACAGACCGGGCCCTCGCGGCCGTGTGCCTGGAGGAACGCGGCCAGGTGGCGGGTCACCGCCGTATCGGACTCGAACGGCAGCCCGATCTCCCGAAAACCGCTCGCCCGCCGCCGGGCCGGCTTGTCGCTCACGGCACAGCGGGGGAAGAATCCCTCGACCAGGAGCTGGCCCACGGCCTGGCGGTCGACCTCGATGGAGACCGTCCCGCCGATCAGCTTGCTCCCACGCCCGAGCACGGCGATCGACTGCTTCTCGGGTCCTTCGGGCGCCAGCAGCGACTCCTTGGCGTTGCGGCAGGAATGCCACAGGGCGACCGACTGCCAGGGGTCCAGAGCAACGCCTTTCTCGGCGAAGATGCCGGCCGCGTGGTGGGCCAGCGCGAGGTCCATGTTGTCGCCGCCGACCAGGAGATGGTTGCCCACGGCCATCCGCTCCAACCCCAGCTCGCCGTCCTGCTCGGCCACCGCGACCAGGCTCAGATCGGTGGTCCCGCCGCCCACGTCGCAGACCAGGAGCGTGTTGCCGACCGAGAGCTGCCGCCGCCAGCGGTCGCCGGTGGCCGCCAGCCAGGAATAGACGGCCGCCTGGGGCTCTTCCAACAGCACGAGGCCCTCGGGCAATCCGGCGGCCAAGGCGGCCTCTCGGGTCAGCTCGCGGGCACTGGCGTCGAACGAGGCGGGGACGGTCAGCACGACGTGCTGCTCGGCGACGGGCGCCTCGGGAAACGCCGCTTCCCACGTCCCGATCAGGTGCTCCAGGTAGCGTCGTGAGGCGGTCACCGGCGAGATCTTGCCGACCTCGTCCGGGGCGTTCCAGGGGAGGATCGGCTGGTGCCGGTCGACGCGGCTGTGGCAGAGCCACGACTTGGCGGCCCCCACGGTGCGGTCCGGGACCTCGGCGGCCTGGCGCCGGGCCAGCTCGCCCACGGCGAAATCGCGGTCCGCCGCCCACTCCAGGTCGTAGCTCCCCCCGCCCGCCTCATGCTCGCTGGCAAGGTAGACGAACGAGGGGAGTGCCGTGCGAGACTCGACGGTCCCGGCAGCCACCAGTTGCGGAATCGGCAGAAGCTCGACCCGCGGCTCCTCTTCTTCCAACGATGTGTAGGCCAGCACGCTGTTGGTGGTCCCCAGGTCGATGCCGAGCACGTACCTTGCGGTCATTCCATTTTCTCCGGCTACTTGAGCTCCACTTCGACCGGTGCGACCGTTCGAGCGGCAGCCGCGCTGCCCGACCAGGACGGCAGCTCCAGACGGGTGGCTTCCCAACCGTGGTGCCTGAGCGGGCCGCGAAACGGCGGCTCGCCGGCGACGTTGCCGGTGAGTCGGTAGCGACCGGCGTCGAACCCGGCGGGCACGTCGATCTCCGTGCCATCCTCTTCGGTGACGATGGGCTGGAGGGCGAACAGGCGGTCGAGCACCCGGCCGCAGTCGCGATGCACGTCGCGGGCGACGGCGCCGATCTGGGCGTCGCTGTAGGCGTCCAAAGGCTCCTTGACGAAGTCGACGAACCGCGCCTCCCGCTGAAGGGTGGCCAGCAACGTCACGGCATCGCTCCGCACGGGTGCTCGGGGCTTCTTGGGCTCGGGCTTGGGGGCCCGCGGGGCTTCCGCGGGAGTTGGCTGCCCGATACCGCTGAGGACTCGTTCGACCTCGCGGGCTACCTGGGCACGGAAAAGCGTGGCGAAAAACACGCGCAACGCGATCACAATTCGTCGCATGTTGGCTCCTTCTGCTTTCGCTGACGATCGCCTGCTGCGGGAAGCCTACGGCAAGACGGTCCGCAATCGGCCGGCCCCCGTCTCGGTCCGCCGATTCTTGGGATGGGCGGCAGGTTGGGTCACCTCCCGGACCATGCCCCGGTTTCTCCAGACGGCAAGCCTACCCCCAGGAAGTCATTGTTGTGATCTTACCCGGATCGGCAATAGCCACCCGGCCGCCCGCACAGCCGGCGCCGCCTTGCGAGAACCGGCGGGGATCTCCGCCTTGAGCCCTGGGCACGATTGGGAAAGATGGGGAATATGGCTTGTGCGAGTCCGGTCGTCGGATGACATGAAGGCTCAGCCAAACTGGCGGAATCCGAGAAGCTGGCGGGTCGGTTCTGTCGATATCTCCGGATGAAGGGGTAGACCGGAAACATGCTTTCCGGGAGGGGCCGCGGTACGTAGAATCGCCAAGAGGAGCGTCCTCCAAGAGTGCCGGCCGGGCGAATCGCGGCGAGAAACGACGCCGTTTAGGGATAATCTGCAACACCAAAGCACTGCCAACGACGCATCGGGCGATGCGGGGAGACCGAACCATGAAGCGCGTGCAAGCCGTCGTGGTGTTTCTCGTGGGATGCGTCGCCGTCTGTTCGGTCCAGCCTGCCCAGGCGCAGAGTCGCTACCAGATCGACCGTCCGACGTTCAGCCCGTACCTCCAGCTTTTCCGGACGGGTCCCTCACTGCTGGGACAGTATCACAGTTACGTCCGACCTCGGCTGGAGTTGCAGAGGGCCCTAGCCGGCCAGTCCGCCGCGATCCGGCGCCAACAGGGCAGCATCCAGGGCCTCCAAGGTGAGGTGGCGCGATTCGGAAAGACCGGCCCCACCCGCGCCACGGGGACGGGAAGCACTTTCATGAACTACTCGCACTACTATTCCGGCTTCGGCGGCGCCGCTTCTTCAGGTGGAAACAAGCGCAACTACACACCGTCGCGCGGCAACTCCGGGTCTTATGGCGGCTATTAGTGATAGGCCCGGGGGAGGGGCGCTTGCCGCGCCATTCGAGCCGGTGCGCTCCACGCGTCCCGTTTTGCGGCCGGAGCGCCGGACGGCATTCACTGCGTCGGCAGAATACCCGCCGGTTAGCGTAGACCGGGAATGTACCCGGGCAACCGGCCGGATATTGCCAGCCACGCGATGACGCCGCCGGTGGCTGCGAGCAAGATCACGACGCCGACAAGAAGCAGCAGCTTGGTGGGGCGAGACTTGCGATCGCGACTCTTTCGCAGGACGAGCTGGCGGGCGGCCCGTTGGACGACGTCGTCGGATTCGTCCTTAGGGACGCCTGCCGACGGCGGACGCTGCGCAGCGTCTCCGTCGCGTTTTCCGCCGTCGGATGGGCGGTTGTCGTCGCAGTAGCCCTGCGAAGAAACGCCCGAGGAGCCAACCCGGCTTCCGCGAAGCGACTTGCTCCGTTGCCCGTCGAGTTGGCTTCGCGATGACGAGGGCTTGCGGCCGTTCGTCGATTGGCCCTGGCGCGATCCAGGGCGGCTCGCGCCACTTGGAGTAGCTGAGGTGACGGGCTTGGTCGGCAGGTTCGAGTCGTTTGCGTCCAAAGGTGTCTCCCTCGCGTCGGGTGTCGTCCGCCTCCACGTGATCGCGCCGGTTCCACTCTTGGCATTCGGCGCCCGCTTGGGCCCGCTTCGCGGATGCTCCAAGCGGCAGTGGGGTATGGACGGGACATCGGTACGCTACGCTTGTCGGGCACCTTCGCTGTGCGCGTGAGCGCTTGGCTTTCAGGCAGGTACCCCTTCTCCAGGTCCGGTCGCATGCTCCGAGACAGCACGGAGCCCAGCGGTTCGCTTCGTGAGACGAACTGCCGCTCAGGCCATTCCCTGCACCCACCCCCCTAGCGAGGAAGCGAGGTGCGACCTAGCCTCTATATTCTAGTTTGTTTCGGGCAGACAAGGCCGTCAACGGAATTACCCCCTGATCATGCTCGGATTGGGGAGCGAACGAGTGGGCACCGGGAGGGGCGGGACGCGTCCGAGACCCAGCCCCTGGGGGGTGGGTTGCCACGCCATGCCCACGCAGATTCGTTGCACCAACGATCATCGTCGCCGCGAGGGATCGCCGCGCCTGGCACGACTTCGACAGGCGTCGGCTACTGAGCCCGTGAAAGCTCTGTCTTCCACCGCTTCAGGTACCGATCCTTCACCCCGCCGGCCAACCGCGGGCTGAGGGCATCTTGGGAGGCGTGCTCGGCCGGGCCCGTCGTGGCGAGTCCGGCCAGCGCGAACAGGCAGCAGGGTGCGAAAGACATGGGAAGCGTCTCCTTCGGTGATGGACGGCCGCAAGACGGCCGGCCCCGTGCCGGCCGATGGGGGCCAATCATTGCCTACGGGCCGCCCACGACCTCTCCTCCGTTCCGCGTCGACAATCCAATGTACGTATTGTAGTCGATCTCGTAATGGAGGAACTGAACGCTGCCGTCGGCGAGTGCGAAATGCGTGCCGCCGGGATGCCAGCTCCAGAAACGTTGGAGAATGGACAAGTAGCTCGGCAGATCGTCCCCGGGGCTGAGACCGCGCTCGGTGCTGATGTAGTGCTCGCACTCGGTTCCG
The DNA here is from genome assembly GCA_035528065.1 of Thermoguttaceae bacterium. Classification (GTDB taxonomy): domain Bacteria; phylum Planctomycetota; class Planctomycetia; order Pirellulales; family Thermoguttaceae; genus DATKZH01. Next base: position 5,537 of record DATKZH010000310.1, read on the forward strand.
CCGCAGATCGTCCACCCCCAGCCGAGATCGTTGGGAATGCCGCGCTCGCCGACCATCAGCGTGGTCGACGTGCCGTCCACCACGTCTCCAAGACGCACGCTGCTGAGATCGTAGAACATCCCGCTGCCGCGGTAAATGCCGAGGCAGTTGGGGCTTTCTTCATCATCGCCGGCGACGCCCAGGTAGTCCCCGGGATAGAGAAGGCCGCAGTCCCCGGACCAGGGCAACGGGCCCGTGGGACCGCTGAGCAGCGACTGGAAGCCGTACGAGTCGGTGGGGCAGATGAACACCGACATCGGGTCGGACGATGGGTCCGGCTGCCCCGCCGTCTGAAGCTGCCGCACCGCGGCGCCGCAGTCCGCCGCCTGGAAATCGATCGTGTCATACACGGGCCCCTGCTCCAGATAGGGCAGGACCAACGCCATCATGCCCCACGCATACGGCCCGCTGGTCACCGGCCCGATGGGCGCCGCGTACATGCTGCCCGAGGGGAACACGCGGTGCGTGTCGTGGTACATGTGAAGCGCCAGCGCGATCTGCTTCACGTTGTTGCTGCACTTCATCCGGCGAGCCGCCTCGCGAGCCGCCTGGACCGCGGGTAGCACCAGCGCGACCAAGATCCCGATGATGGCGATCACGACGAGGAGCTCGACGAGGGTGAAACCTCGCGGAGTCGTATGCTGCCGCATCACACGCCCCCCAGAACGAAAATGAAGAGGAGGTGACGGGGTGAGGGGGTGACGATCGTCCGGCAAGTCGCTTCGCCATGCCACTTCGTCACCCCGTCACCCCGTCACCCTGTCACCCCTTGAGGTCGAAGTCCTTGCAAAACTCGCCCTTTTCGGGCACGGTGAACTCGATTTCCCAGTGACGTTTGGCCGTCTGCTCGACCGGCGCGCGCGACGGCCGAGCTCGCTGGGCCCGAGCGCCAATCGCTTTGACGTCAACCGCCTTGACGCCCGCGGGGTCATCTTGGCCCGTCGCCCCGTTTCCGCCGGGCTCCGAGTCGACGTCAATCAACACGCGGTGAGGGCCGCCGTAGGGCCCCGACTCGGTGGTGAAACGGTATTCTCCGTCGACGATCACGGCGTTCGCCGCGGGGCCGGAGTTTCCGGCGGCGGGCAACAGGCTGATCGAGCCGCGCTCGACCGCCACCCCGTCGATCGCCACCCGACCCTGCAACGGACGCCGATCCGTTGAAGACCCGCATCCGCAGAAAACGACGAGTGAGAACGACAAGGCGGCCAAGCCGCACCGACGCCTACCCCCGTGCATGATTCATCCTCGGCGGGCGGAGCCTGGTTGATCGTTGGAGCGGACGTGCTGCGAGCGGAGTGCTTTCACACAACTTCCAGACTATTCCACGATGCACAAATGGGCAACCCCCTGTTGGAGGCAAGGACGGACCGCGAGGGGGCTCTGACGAGCGCGTCGGTGCAAGCTCGGGCGTGATGAGCCGAAAATGGGAGCTGGGTCGGCGGGGGAAGAGCAGCGGGCCAGCGACCTGGTGGATGCCGCGGTGGTTCGCGGTGCCGGATCGATCGCGATGGCGGGGCCGGTCGACCGGCCGTTGCGACCTCCCCGCGAACGGCGTACATTGAGGATCGGACGTGCGGGATTTGGCGACGGGGCCGATCTGCACACTTGGCGATTGAGGACGGGCCCGGGCGGGGAAATGCGGAAGTTGTTCTTCGGCCAGTCCTTAGGCGGCGCGAGGGACGGACGTTGACCGGCTGGGTGGAGAAGCGACGATCATGGGGAAGGATGGAGAAGCGACTGCGGCGGAGGATTCGCGCGCGGCCACGCCCGGCTTCGAGCTTCTGGCGCCGGCCGGCGACTCCGCGTCGCTGGAGGCCGCGTTGGAAGCGGGGGCCGACGCGGTCTACTTCGGTCTGAGGGCTCTCAACGCCCGCCGCGGGGCCCGGAACTTCACCCAGGATGAGCTCGCCCAGGCCGTCGAGTCGGTGCATGCCCAGGGGGCCCGAGCGTACTTGACGCTGAACGTCGACCTGGCGGAGCGGGAATTGGGCCTGGCGGCGCGGATGCTCTCATGGGCCCGTCAGTGCGGGGTGGATGCCGTCCTGGTCCGCGACCCGGCCCTCCTGGCGCTCGAGCCGGAGTACGCCGAGCTGGAGTTCCATTTCAGCACGCAAAGCTGCATGGCCAATAGCGCCGAGGTGCAGGCGGCGGCGGCGCTCTCGATCGCGCGGGTCGTGCTGGCCCGGGAGATGACGTTGGCGGAGATCCGGGCGGCGTCGGCCGTGGCGGGCGTCGAGACGGAGGTGTTCGCCCAGGGGGCGCTCTGTTTTTCCGTTTCGGGCCGATGCTATCTGTCGAGCTGGGGCGGGGGACGCAGCGGCAACCGGGGCACCTGCACCAGCCCTTGCCGCGTCCCCTGGACGGCCGACGGCGTTGCGCCCGGCACGCCTTTCTCCATGCGCGACCTGCTCTCGGTCGATCGGATCGGTGAGCTGCGCGAGGCGGGGGTCGCCGCGCTGAAGATCGAAGGGCGGATGAAAAACGCCGCGTGGGTCCGCCGCGCCGTCGCGCTCTATCGGCGAGCGCTCGACGGGGAAGAAGGCCCCGAGCTTCGGGAGGAGGCAGCCAGGCTGGGCGCGTACACGGGCCGCCAGCTCACGTCCGGCTACCTGGACGGCCGGCGGGATGAGCTGACCGGCATCGCGGGCAGAGAGGCTTCGCCGGAGCACGAAGACCAGACACCGTCCGCCGGCCCGAGTCCGGACAAGGACGATCTGGAGACCGCAGTCTACGATGTGGCCATCCAGCTAGGGGGTCCGGCAATCGAGTGCCGGTGCACTTGCTCCGGACGTACGGAGAGCTGGTCGATGCCCAAGACGGTCGTTCGCCGCAAGCACAAGGCAATGCCCGTGGGCGACCTGCTCGAGTCGCTGAGCCGGCAGCCGATCGAAGGATGCCGGCCGGGCCGGCTTGCCACCGACGAGCCCGACTACTTGCTCGTGCCGCGGGCGGCCAACAAGCTGATCGACCGGATTCAGGCCGTCGTGCGTCGGGGGAAACGGCGGGGAGATGAGCTGACCGGCATCCGCTTGCCTGAGGGGGTCCGCCGCATCCTGGAGAAGACGGAGCCTCACCGGGCCAACTGCCTCTCGTTGGGCAGCCCGCCTGACCGCGTGCGCCTCGATGCTTCCGCCGTCAAGACGTTCGTGCGGCACTTCCGTCCCGGCGCGATCATCGTCGAAGGACTCACCGAAGACGATCTCTTCAACGTGCGGCGAACTGCCCGCAAGATCCCGCTGGTCGTGGCCCTGCCGCCGGTATTCTTCGACGACGACGTCCCGGGTCTGGAGAAGCTCATTCGGCGTTGCAAGGGGGCCGGGGTGCCCGTCGAAGTGAACAGTTGGGGCGGGTGGATGCTCGCCCGAAAAGCGGGCGTCCGCATGGAGGGCGGCCCCGGCCTGCCCGTGCTCAACTCCCTGGCGGCCCGCGAGCTGGGTGAGCGGGGCTTGCGGAGCGTCACCCTGTCGGTCGAGGCGGATCGCCGGCAGATGGAGGACGTAACCGCGCACTGCCCGGGTCGCTGTTCGCTGGTGGTGTTCGGGCGTCCTCCGCTGTTGACCAGCCGCGTGGAGCTGCGGGAGGAGGATTTCCGCGATAGGATCCTCGTTGACCGGCGCGGGCTGAGCATCCGGGGCCGACGGGAGCGGGGCCTGTGGGTGTTTCGTCCCATAGAGCCGTTCGATCTGCGGGACGTGCGAAACGAGCGGGTCCGCGCTGCCCATCTCGTGGTCGACCTGGTGGGCTCGGAAGACCCCGCAGCGGACTTCCACACGCCGCCGGCTCCGGGCAGTGGGCCCTTCCGCTTCAACTACGACCGCTCGCTGGTATAGCTTTCCCGGCAGAATGCCCGTGACGGCTTCGCTGTGGGGCATCAACCGCCAACCGCCAACACGGTACGTCACGTTGACTCGCACACGGCAACTCATTCTGGGAACGGCAAACCGACACAAAGCGCGGGAGCTTGCCCTGCTGCTGGCCCCGACGGGGCTGGCTCTGGCGAGTCTCGCCGACCTGGCGGAGCGTGCCGAGGTCGATGAATCGGGTGGGTCCCTTGCCGAGAATGCGCGGCAGAAGGCGACCGTCGAGGCCGAGTACTTGCGCAAGTGGGTGCTCGCCGACGATACCGGCTTGGAGGTGGATGCGCTGGGCGGGGCCCCGGGGGTCCGCTCGGCCCGATTTGCCGGTCCGAGCGCCGATGCCGAAGCGAACCGCCGCCGGCTGCTCGACGAGCTGGCCGACGTGCCGCTTGCCCGGCGTACGGCCCAGTTCGTCTGCCACCTGGCCCTGGCCGATCCGAGTGGGAGCATTCGGGCCGAGAGTGAGGGGCGCTGCCGAGGGCGGATCCGCTTCGCCCCCTCCGGCGACGGCGGTTTCGGCTACGACTCGCTGTTCGAGGTCGTCGAGCACGGCCGGACGTTCGCCGAGCTGGGCGACTCGGTCAAGGCGCGACTCAGCCACCGCGCCCGGGCGGTGGAGGGGATGATTCCCCAGCTCTTGGATCTCGTCGCCGCTGGCAGTTGGGACGAGGTTTGACAGGCTCGGACTCAGACTGATCGGAGGCAGAGCAGTGCGACCGCGCAAGATTGCCTAGCCGCACTTCACGGTTGACCTGAACGCCTATCAGGGAGTGAGAGCCGCTCCGCCCGGCGAACGACCTCCGGGTGGCGCGAGCGAGTGCGTCCGGCCGGGCCTTTGTTGAGACCTGTATAGTCAATGAGCGACGCCGACCAACGAGAGAGAGGTCGGAGAACGGGGATTTTTTGGTCGAGCTGGCGTTCATTGTCGGTGCGGACACCGATGGGAGCACGATATGCCCGGGATTGACACCGGGCCGGCGGAAATGTATATTCATTGTAGATACATTCCGTGCGGACCCAATCCGCTCGCCGACTGTCAGGAGTCTTGCCGTGATCACGAGAGTCCAGAGGTGGGGAAACAGCCTCGGGTTGCGAATACCAAAGGCGCTTGCTGAGGACCTTGGGATCCAGGAAGGGGGCAACGTGGACCTGAAGGTCGAAGGGGGGCGCTTGGTGGTGGAGCCGGTTCGCGCTGGTCGACTTGACCTGGCCGATCTGCTGAGCCAAGTGACGCCGGAGAACTTGCACGGCGAAACGGAGACGGGGGCCCCTGTTGGTAGGGAGCTGTGGTAGTGACTCGGCACGGGGCACCGGACCGCGGTGACATCGTCTGGTTGCAGTTTCATCCCCAGGCAGGCCACGAGCAGGCGGGGCGACGGCCGGCGATTGTCATCTCGCCAAAGGCCTACAACGAGAAGGTCGGTTTGGCACTATTCTGCCCCATCACCAGCCAAGTCAAGGGGTATCCTTTCGAGGTGTTGCTTCCGAGGGAATTGGGAGTATCGGGTGTCGTGCTCTCTGATCAGATCAAGAGCCTCGATTGGCGAGCAAGACACGCGGAGCGAATCTGTCGAGCGCCCCGGCAAGTCGTCGAGGAGGTGCTGACCAAGATCGCCGCCCTCGTGGGATGGGAGTAGAGTCACCGCCACACCCGGCGTGCGGGAGAGAGTCTGCGGGCTGACTCCCACCGGGTTGCCCCGGCAGGCCAAGCCGGACTCGAAGCGAGAAGAGCCTTCGCCTCGCGGCGTTAGATGCGGCAACCCTTACGTTTTCACATCGGTCGCAAAGGCCCGTTCCGGATCGTCTCCAGCCGCGAGGCCGCCCCAGCGGTCCCTGTCCTCGGCCCACCTACACGATCGCCATCGAGTCGGCGGCTTCCAGGGTCTCGTCGACTTGCTCCCAGAGCCGCGCGACCTGCTCCTCTTGAAGCTCGAGTCCGGCAAAGATCCGGGGGGAGGGAAGGTCCGTGTTCCGGACGCCCAGCGGCGTGCGGCCCTTCCGATGGCAGAAGATATTGGCCAGCTCGACCACGTGAACGACGGCGCCGTGCGGGCCGTCGTACCGATCCGAGTCGTGATGGTAGCGGATGGCGGCGGTCAGCGGTTCGGGCAGTTGCCATCGGGCGGCCACAAACTCGCCGAGCACCGTGTGGTCGAAGCCCAGGATCTTTCGTTCGACCTCACGGATCGGAGTCTCCCTGTCGAGCGCGTCGACGACCCGGCAGAACGGACGATGAAGATACTGGTCGATCAAGATGAGGCCGAAGTCGTGCAGCAGGCCCGCCAGGTACGCTTCCTGGGGCGGGACTTTGCCGCACGTTCGGGCAATGAGCTTGGCGACCGTGCCGACGCCGACCAGGTGATCCCAAAGGCCGCGGCGCGTGTACTTCCCGTGGCCGCACGTCTTCCGGAACAGGTCCGCGATGTAGACGCTCAACACCAAGTTGCGGATCTCTTTGAAGCCCAGCAGAGTGATCGCGCGCTTGAGGTCGGCCACCTGCCTCGGGAGCCCGTAGTACGACGAGTTGACCGTCCGCATGATCCGCATGGCCAGGGCCGCGTCCTGCCGGATCGCGCTCAACAGATCCTCGGTCTCGCTGGTGGGGTCGTTGGCCAACCGGACCACCGTCAGCGCGACGTCCGGGATCGACGAAACCTCGCTAATCCGCGTAAACAGGCGCGTGACCAGTGCTTCGGTCGACTGGGCGCCGCGGGCAGCGGAGCGCGGAGCGTCGGCTGTCAGCGTGCTCATCTGGGACCCATCGTTACAATCCGTACAGACGGTCTTCCACCGTCGCAAACCACAGAGATCATGACCTACAAACATAGATCACGGGCAGCGGTCTGCCTGGTGGTTCCCGGGAATCGGTGGTTGGCCGGTGGGACCGACCGTTGTCTCTCCCGACCGCGACGGGTAGGCTGGTAATCGAGGAGCCGATGACTGAGTCTCTGCGCCGCCGTCCAGATTGGATTCGCCTGCTGCTTCCGGCGCTGGCCTGCGTCGGCATCTCGTCCGCGGCACGTCCGGCCGAGGCCGGTGTGGTGGTGATCGGCAATCACACCGAGAGGGACTTGAATTTCGTCGTGACGCCGGCCGAGGGAGAGCCTCAGCAGCATACACTCGTCCCCAAGGACGTGCTGCGGTTGACCCTTGCGCGGGAAGCACAAATCTCGTTCGACGCGGGCGGTGCTCGGCGCCAACGCCTCCTTGAGGTCGATTCCGCTCACTTCTTCGCCGGGGACGAGGAGAGCCTCGCGCTGCACCGCATCGGCTCGGCGGGTCCGTCGCAGGAATCCCGTCGATCTCCGGATGGCGCTCCGGATGGCGCTGCGGCAACTCCGGGCCCTCCACCCTCGGCTGCCCGATCGGGCGGCCTATTGGATTTCTACCGCATGGGCATCGTCCCGGTGATGATCCTGGTGGACGAGGAACAGCAACTGGTGGCGCGCCCCATCTGGGAGAAGCAACTGCGTGAGCGGTTGGAGAAAGCGTCGGACGTCTTCGAGCGACATTGCGGCGTCCGGTTTCGCCCGGTCAAGGTGGGTACGTGGGACTCGGAGGACGGCGTTCTCGAGTTCGACGACGCGATCCGGGAATTCGAGCGGGAGGTCGTCCCGGATCCTGCGCCGCTGGCGATCGGATTCGCCAGCCAGAAGTATTACGTGCGGAAACGCAGACAGTGGCAACTGGGAGCCGTCTTGGGTGGGCCGCTCCGTCGCCACGTACTCATCCGAGAAAGCACCCGAACGCTGACCGAACGGGAGCGATTGGAGGTGCTGCTCCACGAACTGGGGCACTTCCTCGGGGCCGTTCATTGCCCCTATTCGTACTCCGTGATGCGGCCCGTGCTGGGCGACCGGCAAGCTCTGGAGCGGTCGTTCCGCATCGGTTTCGATCCGGGCAACACGTTGGCGATGTGCCTGGTCGCCTCCGAGCTCCGCACCGGAACCGTCGTCAGCTTCGGCCAGCTCAGCGACCACGCCAAACGGCGGCTGCGGGGCGTTTACACCGCGATGGCCGAGGCGCTTCCGGAAGACGCGTCGCTCGAGCACGGCATCAAGCTGCTGGAAGGCACGGCGCCGGATCGGCCGGCGCCGTTCAAGCTCCCGCCGTCGACGGTGACGGCGGCGCGGACCGTCGTCGAGGCGATTCGAGAGGCCGCCGAAGAGAACCATCGCCGGCCGGCCGGCTCTTCTGAAGAGGCGGGAGGCGCCGGCAGGTTGACCGGCGACGAGCTGACGGCGCACTACTTCCGTCGTGCCGCCGCCGCGGCGGGGCCGGCTCCGTCGGAGTCCGCTCCGGACGGTTACTTGCTGGGCCTGGCGATCGGCCTGGACGATTCCCCGATTCTGCGCAACGATCCGCTCACCGGCGCGCTCGCGAGCGAAGTGGAATCGGAGGAGGATCGGCGCCGGCGGGTCGCCGTCTTGGGGCGTCCGACGATGCGCGGGCGCTATGACGTAACGCAGCATTTCATCCTCGCCTGCGGGCTGACTGCGATTCTAGGGCCCGAGGCGGCGGAGAGGGCCGGCCGGATGAGGGAATGGATGGACGGCAGGCAAGGCGCCGGTTTCAGTTTCGTCCATCTGCTGGCACACATGTCCGGCTCCGCCTTCGCCGAACGTATCCGGTCCGGCGACGTCGGGTTTTCCACGCTTGCCGAGTCCTTTCGCGTGGAAGACTTCGTGCCCAGCCCGCATGATCTTGACGAAGGATTGTCTTGGAAGGCGTTTCTTCTTCAATACGGCTCGCTCCAGGACGAGCGTTTCCATCGTCGAATCTCGACGATCCGCGAGCGCATCCGCTCGCTGCCCGCGCGCCGGTGAGCGTGGGGCACTCGTTCACCCGAAGTAGGTTCCGCAAGCAAGGTGCCCTACGACTGGCGGAGCCCTGAAGCGAGGGTAGAATAAGGCCGAAAGGAAGAGCGGCCGCGCTTCCTTGGATCCCAGTCAGACGCGAGGGCCTGGTGCCCGCGCCGCTTCACATAGGTTCGATGCCCTCGACGAGCCATTTCCATTTCTCTTGCCAAGGTGCCTGCTTTGAGTCGCGAATCAGAACCGAGACGCGAAAAGCCGGGCGAGGGAGCGGCTGGAGGGCTGGCCTCGCGGAGCTTCTTGGGACTGCTAGTTGCCCAGTTTCTCGGCGCGGTGAACGACAACATGTTCCGATGGCTCGTCGTGCCCATCGGCAAGGAGATGGTCTCGGAGGAACAGGCGTCGCTGGCGTTGGCAGTCGGGCTGATATGCTTCGTGCTGCCCTATCTCCTGCTGGCCGCCACGGCCGGGTACCTGGCCGATCGCTTCAGCAAGCGGACGGTGATCGTCGGCTGCAAGGTGGCCGAGCTCGTCATGCTGATCCTGGGCGTGGGCGCGATCCTCAGCGGCAGCCTTTGGCTGATGTTCGGCGTGGTCTTCTTGCTGGGCGCGCAGAGCGCCCTGTTCGGACCGTCCAAGTTCGGCAGCATCCCCGAAATCGTCCGCTCGGACCGCATCTCGGCGGCCAACGGACTGATCGGCATGACCACGGTGGTGGCAATCGTCGCGGGGTCGGTGGGAGGCGCTTGCCTGTACGAGCTGACCGCGCCGGCGGGCCGGCACCTGTGGTGGATCTCGGCTGCCGCGCTGGTGGGCATCGGCGTGACCGGCCTGGTCGCCGCCCTCCAGATCGCCCCGCTGGGGATCGCCAATCCCACGCGCCGGTTTCCCTACAACTTCCCGCGGCAGACCGTGCGCGACCTCGCCATGCTGGGCTCCGACCGCCCTTTGCTGCGGGCGGCGCTGGGGGCGATGGTCTTCTGGGCCCTCGGGGCGTTGGCCCAAGTGAACGTGGATCAGTTCGTCGGTTATCGGCTCGGGCTGGGGCAGTTGCACGTGGGGATCCTGCTGGCCATCCTGGCGGCGGGCGTGGGCGCCGGGAGCATATTGGCCGGCATCTGGTCGGCCGGGAGGGTCGAGCTGGGGATCGTCTCGCTGGGGGCCGCGGGCATCGCCACCAGCGCGATCGTGTTGTCGTTCGTCCCCCCCGCCCACGGAACCGTGCTCTCGGCCGCCTACTTCGGGAGCTGTTTCTGGCTGTTCCTGCTCGGCTTGAGTGCCGGGCTGTATCAGATTCCCATCCAGGCGTTCCTGCAATACCGCAGTCCGCGGGAGTCGCGGGGATCCATCCTCGCGGCCGCTAACTTCCTGGCGTTCTCGGGCATGTTGGGGTCGGCCGTGCTGTTCTGGCTGTGCACCGGGCCGCTGGGGCTTCACCCGGAGCAGATCTTCCTCCTGCTCGGCGTGATCACGGTGCCGGTGCTCATCTACGTCGTCCTCCTGCTCCCCGGCGCGACGGCCCGTTGCCTCGTGTGGCTTCTCAGTTGCACGATCTACCGGGTTCGGATCGAGGGGCGCCAGCACGTGCCGGAGCGAGGCGGGGCCCTGCTCGTGGCCAACCACGTCAGCTTCATCGACGGGGTGCTGTTGATCCTCTATTTCCCTCGTCCGGTACGAATGGTCGCCCGCGCTGATCCCCGCCACAAATGGTGGTTCCGGCGGCTGGCGGACGACCTGGGCACCATCTTCATCGAGCCGGGGACGAAGCCGATGGTCCGGTCGATTCGTGCCGCGCGCGAGGCCCTGCGTCAGGGGGACCTAGTGTGTATCTTTCCCGAAGGGCAGATGACGCGCACCGGCGTGATGGACGAATTTCGGCCGGGCTTCCTGGCGATCCACAAGAAGACGGACGTGCCGGTGATCCCGATCCACCTCAGCGGGCTCTGGGGGAGCATCTTCAGCTACGAAGGCGGGAAGCCGCTCGGCAAATGGCCGCGGCGGTGGCCCTACCCGGTATCGATCCTCGTCGGCGAGCCGATCGCAGAACCGACCGACACGGAACAGGTCCGCCAGGCGGTGGCCGGGCTGGTAGCGGAACGGCAGGAGCCTAACGCGCGCGACGCGTGATCGCCGGCGGTTCCGCGCGGCACGCTCGGCGTCACTTCTCGACGGTGCACTCCAGACGCACCGCCTCTCCGCCGCGGGCCTTCAAGGCGGCGGTGAGTCGGGCGGAGGCGTCGACCGGGACGCGGTCGATCCGCACGTGCGTCCGCGTGGCCATGGTCTCGTCGTCGGAATAGACGTGGGCCGTGTAGCGCTTGCCCGCGTCGAGGAAATCGAGCGGAATCTCGACGGTGCGCGGCTCGTCGCCGTTCATGCACCCGAGGAACCAGTCGTTGCCGCTGCGGCGGGCGATCACGGCGTACTGGCCGATCCGGCCGTGGAGCACCTTCGTGTCGTCCCAGACGGTGGGGACGCGATCGAAGAACTCCAGCTCCGGCTCGTCGCCGATCACGTTGTGGCTTCCCCCCGCCCCGCCCTTGCGCCCGGGAGACGCGCCCGGGCGGTCGTACCAGTAGAGGAACTGCCAGGGGCTGTAGAGGCACACGGCCTTGGCCAACTGGTAGGCGTGGCTGGCGTTCTCGTCGACGCGGGGATCGTAGTAGCAGATGGTGTTATCGCCCGCCCCGGCCAGCATTCGGGTGAACAGAATGGTGAGCGTCTGGCGGTTCGCGGGGCTCGTTTCGTCCCCGGCGATCCCTTCCTGGGTCATCAAGTTGGGATACGTGCGGCTGACGCCGGTCGGGCGGTACTCGTCGTGGACGTCGACCATCAGCCGATGCTCCGCCGCCTTGCGCACGGCCTCGTGCAGCCAGGTCGTCCACGGCTGCGACCCGACGTTGACGAAGCCGTACTTCACCCCCTTGACGCCCCACCGGCGGTAGAGCGGCAGGATCTCGTCCAACTGCCGCTCCAGGGCCCGACGGTTGACGTACAACAGGATCCCGATGCCCCGCTCGTCGGCGTAGCGGATCATCTCGTGAAGATCCAACGGGCCGGGCGAGCGCTTGGGGTCGACGGCGACGGTCGTCGCGTCCGACTCGTCGGCGTACTCGTGGCCGTACCAGCCGGCGTCGAACTCCACGTACTGCAAGTGGTGCCTGACGGCGAAGTCGACGCACGCCTTGCCGCCCGACGTCGTCAGGGTCACCTCGCGGATCACCTTGCCCGGCTTGATCCACGAGGGGTCGGCGATCGCGCACGGGTCGTTCAGGTTCAACAGCAGGTCGTTGTTTTCCAGCAACTCGCCCGGCGAGCGAGCGAGCATGACGACGCGCCAGGGCGTGGTCAGGGGCAACTCGGCTTGCGCTTCGCTGCTGAGCTGACTGGAGAGCGTGTGGGCCTCGTCCGCGACCGGCGCGAGCTTCATCCGCGCGTAGTCGACCAGCCGTGCTTCGGCCAGCGCGGCGTACGTGCCGTCGTCGACGCGGACCACCAACGGGCGCTCGCAGCCCGGCTTGATCCGGCTCAGTGGGACCTCGGAGTAGCGGCCTTGTGCGCTGTAGACGGCCCAGGCCGTGTGATCGGCCGTGAAGCGGAAATGCGTGTTCTCCCGGGCGATCCGGACCCGCTCGACGCCCGGCTGCTTGGGGATCGTGTAGGAGATCGCGAACCCCTCGTCGTAGGCGCGGAGCGTGAGCCGCAGTCGGCGTGGCGGCTTGTGCCGATCTTCGAGATCGACGGTCAGCTCGTGGTAGTGATTGCGAACCTCGCTCCGCTCGCCGTAGACGGGCTTCCAGATCGCGTCGTGGCTGTTGCGCGAGAGCCCGACGATCCGGAAACCCTCGTCGAGCGCGGGGGCGTCGACGAGCGTCAGCCCGAGGCGAGAATCGGCCAGAATCGGCTTCCCCCGGTAGCTCACCGCATAGCGGAGCGAGCCTTGTTCAGTCAGCCGGAGGACGGCCTGGACGTTTCCGTCCGGCGACGCCAACTCGCAGGCGTCGGGGGTTGCGATGAACGTGCAGAGCGCTGGAATCAGTACGGGGATCAGTGGATGCATCGAGAGGCTCCCGGTTGCCGGCGCGCTTCTTCGCGTGTCTGTGGTCTGGCGTCTGCCGGAGCCGGTTTACCATAACCGGGGAGCCTCACGCAATACCCTGCCAGCCGCGCTCCAGGCCACCAACGCGCTGGCTCTGAAGCGAGTGTTCTGCCAACGACGGCATCAGTAGAGCGTACAGGCGCGGCAGAGCGGATTGGTCCCCAGCGAGCTGGTTCGACGGAATTCACGAAAACGCTCGCCGTGCCAGATGTCTGCAAAGCCGTCCTGAAGGAGGTTTCCCACGACCGCGGCCTTGTCGGAGCCGAACAAGGCGCAACACGGAGCGACGTCCCCCCCAGCCCGAATGAAGACGTACTCCCAGGGCTGTAGACAGCGCAGCCTTGCTTTGGGAGGCGTCTGCTCCCGCCGAAGCTCGAAGAAGACTCCGATTCCCACGGTGCGGCCCAGGGCGGAGAGGTCTTCTCGGGAAAACGTGGAGCGATCCGCTTGGGAGGCACACAGAGACGCCGCGATGTCGTCGATGGGAACGGTATCGAGGATGGTGATATGGTCGAAGCCCAGATCGGCTGCCAACCGGATGATTCCTTCGATTTCGCCGAGCGTGCGTTTGTTCAGCACCGTGAGCGCGCCCACGCGCAGCCGTCGACGTTGTTTCCTGGCCTCTCGAGTCTTGGCCACGAACTCGCGGACCGCACGAGTCCAACGATCGAAATCCGCCCCAGGGCGAAGCTCCTCAAACGTCTCCTTGCACACACCGTCGCACGAGATCTCGACCTTGAAGATACTGGGACGGGAAATGATCTCTTCGCACTTGCGCGTCGTCAGCAGCGTTCCATTGGTGTAGAACTGGCACTGAATCCGTCGCTCGGACAAAGCGTCCACCAGTTCGAAGAACCGGGGATTGACCAAGGGTTCTCCGATCCCGCTAAGGACCACTCTCGCGGGAAGTCGGGGCAGGCGACCCAACAACTCCCGCAACTCATCCGGACCAAGGTGCTGTCCCTTATCCGCTTCCCGCGAATGGGGACAACAGGTGCAGCGCAGGTTGCACTTGCTCGTGGCCTCGATCTGTACCTTTCGCGGGAACGGCTGAGGCCGCTCCGGATCGAGGTATCGGATCAGCATTCTGCGATACACCTTCCGCCACGAGGATGGTCGGCTCAGCGTGGCGAGGTGTCGGGGGGCCAGCTTCTCCTTGACAGCTTCCAGCAGATCACCCATCTCCGATTCTCCACGATCAACTGCCGTATTTCCCGGATATTCCCCATCATCTGCTCAAGCATAGCACACGCTGTCTGCTGCACGACATTTGCCGGCTACTGGGGTGCCCCACGACTGGGCGGACACGCGGAGCGAGCGTAAAATGGGCCGAGAACGAAAGGAGTGTCCGCTTCGGGCGAAGAACAACCGATATGGCAAGGAGCCCCCAAGGGGGGCGGCTCCGTTGGTCGTGGAGCGGGGCTATGCGCAAGCCGAGGCGGCGCGTCGGTTGGGCCTGTCGGCCCGGTCGGGCGGGCGGCGGATTGACCCGGTTTGCGAGTTGGGCGAGGGACGAACGTGAGTTCTGGCAGGTCAGACGAGAGCACCACTTCCCGCTACGTCGTCGGGTTCGACTTGGGGACGACCAACTCCGCGGTCTGCTACGTGGACACGGAGCAAGACCCGTGGCGCGTGCAAACCTTCCGCGTGCCGCAGTTGGTCGCGCCGGGGCAGGTCGAGGCGCGAGAGACCCTGCCCTCCTTTCTCTACCAGCCGGCACCCGGCGAGCTGCCGGCCGATGCCCTGCGGCTTCCCTGGCACGGCGCAGACGCAACGCATGCGGTCGGCTTCTTCGCCCGGGATCACGGGGCCAACGTCCCCGGACGGTTGATCGCCTCGGCCAAGTCGTGGCTGTGTCACTCGGGCGTGGACCGCACGGCGCCGGTGTTGCCGTGGCACGGGGCGGCCGACGTGGAGCGGCTCTCCCCGGTCGACGTGAGCGCGCGATACCTGGAGCACGTCCGAGGTGCGTGGGGCGCCCGGTTTCCCGAGCATCCGCTGGCCGAGCAGGACTTCGTGCTGACGCTCCCCGCCTCCTTCGACGAGGTCGCCCGGGAGCTGACGGTCAAGGCGGCAGCCCGGGCGGGGCTTCCCCGCGTGGTGCTCATCGAGGAGCCCCAGGCGGCGTTCTACGCCTGGATCGACGCGCATGCCGACGATTGGCACCGGCGAGTCGAGCCGGGCCAGAAGATCCTGGTCTGCGACGTCGGCGGGGGGACGTCCGACTTCACGCTGATCCGCGTTCGGGCCGGCGAAGGGGGCAAGGTCCGCTTTCACCGGGTGGCCGTGGGCAACCACCTGATCCTCGGGGGCGATAACCTCGACTTGGCCCTGGCCCAACACATCGAACGGCGGCTCGCCGGCGAAGAAGGGCTGGAACCTCGCCAATGGGCGGTGCTGGTGCGAAGCTGCCGGCACGTGAAGGAGTCGCTCCTTTCGGACGACGCGCCCGAACGCCTCACCGTCAACGTGGCCGGCTCCGGCTCCAGGCTGATCGGCGGGGGTCTCCGGCTCGAGGTCACCCGCGAGGAAGCGTGCAAGCTGCTGGTCGATGGCTTCTTCCCGCAGGTGAAGCTGGAGGACAAGCCGCTCGAGCGGCGGTCCGGGTTTCAGGAGTTCGGCCTGCCCTATGCCCCGGACCCGGCCGTCACGCGGTACCTGGCCGCGTTCCTGACCGCACACCGCCACGTGGCCCTGGACGAGACCGACGTGCCGCCGGGCCGCGACCCGGCACGGCCCGACGTGGTGCTCTTGGGCGGCGGGGTTTTCGCCTCGCAAGTCCTCCGCCGGCGGCTTCTGGAGTCGCTCAAGAGCTGGTTCCGCACTTCGAGCGATCCCGATTGGGAGCCGTTGGTGCTGGCCAACGACCGGCTCGACCTGGCCGTCGCCCGGGGCGCCGCGTACTACGGCATGGTGCGTCGCGGCCAGGGGGTGCGGATCGCCGCCGGCTTGGCCCGCACGTACTATGTCGGCGTAGCAGGCACGGCGGTCGATGCGCTTGCCAAGGCGGATGACGCGCTTGCCAAGGCGGCCGACCCGTCGTCGCCCGAGCCCGCTCTCGGGGTGGGAAGCGGCATGGCCGTGTGTCTGGTGCCGGCCGGCATGGAACCCGGCCAGGACCTCCACCTGACCGAGCGGCAGTTCGACCTTCTGGTCTCGCAGCCGGTGGAGTTTCCGCTGTACGTGTCGAGCACGCGGCTCACGGATGCGGCGGGCGAGCTGGTGGCGGTCGATCGGGAGCAGATGAGGCCGCTGCCGCCGATGCGGACCGTGCTGCGGACACGAAGGAAGAGCGATTCGCCCACGATCTCGGTGCACTTGCACGCCCGGCTCACCGAGATCGGCACGCTCGACCTGTGGTGCAGCCAGGTGGACGGTCGCGGCAGTTGGCGGCTCCAGTTCGACGTCCGCTCGGCCACGCAGACCGACGTGGCCGCGCACGAGGCGTCCGGCGAGCGCGAGGGGTTCGTCGACGAAGCCACGTGGGAGCGGCTCCGCCCGTTGATCGTCGGCACGTTCGGTCCGCACGGCAAGGAGAGGCCGGAAGGCCTGATGAAGCGCCTTTCCCGCGCCAGCGGCATGAATCGGCGCGAGTGGCCCATGTCGCTCTTGCGGAGGATCTGGGAGACGTTGATGGAGGCCGAGCCCGGCCGTCGGCGGAGCCAGCTCCACGAAGCCCGGTGGCTGAACCTGCTGGGTTTTGCCCTCCGTCCCGGGTATGGGCTGGCGGTCGACGACTGGCGCGTGGCCCAGACGTGGCGCACGCTCCAGGGCAAGCTGATCCACGCCGCGGCGATGTGTCGGGCCGAATGGTGGATCCTTTGGCGGCGTATCGCCGGCGGCTTGGGGGCCGGTCAGCAACAGGCGCTGGCCGATCCGCTCGTGGGCCTGGTCCGCGGATTGCACCGCCAATTGACCACCGGGAAGGGAGGCGGCGGATTCAACGTCGGCTCTCACGAAGCGGCCGAGGTCCTGCAACTGCTCGGTTCGTTGGAGCTACTGCCGGTCAACATGAAAATCGAGCTGGGCGACATGCTGCTCGATTTGCTCCCCCGGCGCAAAATGGAGCCGGTCCGCCCGGCGGTCACCTGGGCGATCGGCCGCATCGCCGCCCGAGTGCCCGTCTACGGACCGCTCAACTCCGTCGTGCCGGCCGACGCGGCCGTCAAGTGGCTGAAGCGACTGACCGAGTCGGCGGAAGGCGACCCCGTCGGCCAGCTCGCCGTGATGCAGATCTCCCGCCGGACCGAAGATCGGTATCGCGACCTGCCCGAGAAACAGCGGGCCAAGGTCCTCAAGTGGCTCACAACCCAAGAGGCCCCCGCCCACTTCATCGAGCTCGTGCGAGACGGGGGACAGCTCGACACGGAAGAGCAGGGCCTCGTGTTCGGCGAAGCGCTACCCAAGGGGTTGCGGAT
This sequence comes from Thermoguttaceae bacterium, assembly GCA_035528065.1. Lineage (GTDB taxonomy): Bacteria > Planctomycetota > Planctomycetia > Pirellulales > Thermoguttaceae > DATKZH01. Next base: position 22,764 of record DATKZH010000310.1, read on the forward strand.
CTTGTGAAGCACCGCGGTGCGGAGCTTCTCCTTTGCGAAGCGGACGGCCCAACGCGGGACGTCCCGCCGGTACTTGGGAGCGGACGAAATACAACTTCCCGACTTCCGATAGGGGTGGGAAAGACCGGTTGCCCGGTCTCCCCTCCCTCCGAACCGGACGGGCGGATCTCCCGCATCCGGCTCTCCGGTCGGTGGTGTTACCTCGGGGAGGATTGACGCAAACGAACATGGGCTTGTTCCAGGCTGAACAACCCCAGCTCGGCGAAGTACGAGTTGGGCCAACGCTGGTGGTCCGCGCCCCGGCCTCGGCCCGACCGGCCCGAACGCTTGCGCAAGATGCTGCGCAGACGCATCCCTATCCGGCCGTCCAAGTCGCGGAACACGGTCCCG
>DATKZH010000311.1:0-5937 GCA_035528065.1 Thermoguttaceae bacterium
CGGCCAGCTTGCCGTCGGAATCCATGGCGTAGTCGGGGCCTTCCAGCTTCGTCTGGTGAAGCAGTTGGCCCGTGGCGGCGTCGAGTCCGTAGAGATAGATCCCGCCGTCGAGCTGGGACGAGCGTCCCGCGGCGAAGTAGACCGTGCCGTTCTCCACGAGCACGCTCCCGTGCACGGGCCAGGCCGATTCGAGCTGGCCGAAGGCGGCGATCTGCCTCTCTTCGGGCGCTGCACGAAAGCGCCAGGCCATTTGCCCGTCGCCGGCCCGCAGACAGTAGACCCAGCCATCCGCCGAGCCGAACAGCAGGGTGCCCTGGTGGTAGGTGGGGGGCGAATCGATCCGGGCCCCCGCGGCGAACTCCCATAGCTTGTTGCCGTCCCGGGCATCGAGGCAGGCGACGTGGTGCTCGTCGACCAGCGCGACGAACAGCCGGTCGCCCACGACGATCGGCGGCGACGGCTTGCCCCCCACCGTCACGCGCCATAAGGGAGCCGCGTCGTCCGGCACCCGAGTATCGACCGATCCGGTCCGCATCGAGTCGTGGCGGAACGTGGGCCAGTCTTCGGAAGGACGAAGGATGAAGGATGAAGGATGAGTGTCTTGACCGAACGCGGGGCCGCGCTGGAGCCGGGCCACCTGACTTGCGTCGTCTTGCCCTCGTTCCTCCTCCCTCGCCGGGGCCAGCGCGTTCATCCCGTTGAGCTTCTCGTCGATGTAGCACTGGCAGGGGTGAGGCGGGGCGTACTGGAGGCCGTTGGCGGGCATCATGCCCACGTGGCAGGCGCCTCGGACCCAGTTGTGCACCGTGTGCTTGCCCTCTTCCAGATCGACGAACTCGGTGCCGCGGCGGCTGGCGAGGATGTATCGGACGGTCGCCTTGTTCCGGTAGCACCGGTGGTGGTGATAGGTCTTGAAGATCGAGCCGAGCGGCACCGCCTTCTTCAGCTCGCCGGTCTTGAGGTCGTACCCGTTCACCGTCCCGGGCCAGAGCTCGCGCTGCTTCCTGGTACGCCCGATCTCGAAGAACCCCTCTTCGAGCTCCGCGCTCCAGGTCCAGACGAGGTCGCCGATGACGAACACCTCCTTCCACTCATACCAGAGATGGCCGATGTACTTCTTCGGCTGGCTCCAGAGGAGCTCGCCCGAGTCGGCGTCGAAGGCCCCGAGCTGGCTGGGGCTGGCGTGCAGCACGACGCCGTCGCGGGCGATCATGGTTCCGATCCACAGGTTACCCTGCGACTGGATGCCGCCGGCCGTCTCGTCCGCGTCGGCCAGTGGGAACGAGGACCGCCATTTCTCCTGGCCGGTGCGGAAGTCGAGGCAGACGATCTGGGGCCCGTCGATCAAAGCCACCACCCGGCCGTCGGTGGCGATGTTCAGCGAGGGATCGAGTTTCGGGGGCGTGATGCCGCCGTGCATCTCCTGCCACTTGATGTAGTCGACCGTGCTGCCGCGGTACGCCTTCTCGGTGATCCAAAGGCGTTTCCCGGTCGCGGGGTCGACGGCCATGACCTTGACCTGGTCGTCGGCGAGGACGGAGAGGATCAGCGTCCCGTCGAGGTACAGGATCTCGCCGGTCCGCTCCGTGCCGGCGTAGGTCTGGAGAATCTCGCCGGTTCTCGCATCCAGCTCCGTGACGGGCGCCTGATAGCCGAGCGTGACGTACACCTTGTCGCCCACGGCCACCAGCCGCTTCTGGATGTTCAGCGGGACGTCGCCGGGCCGCGCGGCGAACCACGAGCTTTTCCACTCGCGCCAGCCCCACCGCCGGATCGGCACCTTCCAGAGGAGCACGCCGTTGAAGGCATCGCGGGCGACGAGGAACCACTTGTCGGGCAGCGGGTGCTGTCCGACCAGGCTGATCGGCGCTTCGTCGACGATGGCAAACAGCCGGCCGCGGGCCGTGACCAGCGTGCTCACGCTCGAGTCGGTCTCGTGCGACCGCAGCCACATGGGCCCGGAGATCCACCGGTAGTGCCGCGGCGGGCCGACCACCCGGTCCTGGGCCACGGGGTTGCAGTCCGGCCCGTGCAGATAGTGCGTCCACTCGTCGATGTCCGCCGGCCACGGCTTCCGGAAACGGACCCAGGTGCCGCCCGTCTTGTCGACCGAGACCTCCACGATCCCCATCGAGCGGAGCTTCGCCGTCAGCCCTTCGATCCACGCGGGCGACTGGCTGGCGGTCGAGGAGGTGCCGAGATACGCCGAGCCGAGCGGGGCGAGGACGCGGAGCACCTCGTCCGGCGAAAGCCCGTCCTTGGCCAGGGCCGGGTAGGAATCGACGACCACCACGTTCACGAGGCTCTCGGCATACGGAAGCCTTCCGCCTTCAAGCACGCCGGCCGACACGGTCCCGTACATGCCGCGGGAGCGGATGGCCCCGCGCATCGCGTCGCGGGCCTCGGCATCCATGGCCAGGCACTGGACCACGAAGCTGCCCTGCTTGGCCAGGGCCGTTGCCAAGTCGGCGTCGCGGCCGCCCACCACGGCGCAGATCCCGCCGGGCGCGCCGCTGAACTGCGCGATCTGCGACGCGGTTTGCATCGCTTCCGTGTTTCGCCCCTCCTCGCTCTGCGCTGAAACGTTCGCCGGCCCGACACACGCGACGACAGCCACGAGCAACGCGCCGACGCACCGCTGGTTCGACATCATTCCGTTCATCGTTCCTCCGCTTCTTTCGATGGTTCCGAGCGGCTCTGCTCCGCGATCTCGTCCTCGCTGAGGGCCGCGTGGTAGACCTTCACTTCGTCGATGATCCCCTGGAACGGATCGGTGATCTCCGCCGGGCTGTTGGCCGTGTCGAAGCCGATCTCCATCCCCTGGCCGCAGTTGCCGGGGATGTAGCCGGGCGTCTTCTCCGTGGCCGCGAGCTTTCCGTTCACGTAGAGCTCGACGCGATCCTCCTTGACGACCCCCGCCAGGTGGACCCAATCGCCGACGACGTTCTCCTCGCCCGCGGCGATGTGCGCCGGGTCCTCCTGCTCCCGGTGGATGCCGAACTTGGCCACGCCGTCCTTGAGGTAGAGGGAGAAGCCGCAGAACGCGCCGCCCCGGGCGACGACCACGCCGCTGGGCGCGTCGGACTTGACCCAGGCCATGAACGTCAGGGGCCTCATGGCGATCGGCAGCCCTGCCGGCTGGCCCAGCTCGATGTACTTGCCGGGTCCGAACCGCAGGGCGGAGCCGACTCTGCCTTCGACGGGCGTACACCCTCGTATCTCGCCGTCGTTGCCGTGGCCCGTCGTGTCCTTGGCGACGTCCGTGCTCCGGTCGTCGAAGCTCCAGTAGGCCACGAGGTCCTTTTCCGCGGACATCTGAAACAGGGCCTCTTCCGCGGCCTCGCGCACCGAGGGGTCTTGCTCCCGAGCCACCAGGTCATCGAGCGGCTTCTTGGCCCGGTCGTCTGCGATATCGAGCAAGGCCCCGATCGCCGCGCGGCGGACGCCGGGCGTTTTGTCCTTCAAGGCGGTGAGGAGCGGATCCACCGCCGCCGCGTCCCCAAGCTCGGCCAGCGCGCCCACCGCACGCATCCGCACTTCTGCCGCGGGATCGTCGAGCAACGCGGCCAGAGGACCGACGACGCGCGAGGCTCCGATATGCCGCAGGAGCCAGACAACGTGCGCGGCGTCGGCGCTCGGGTCCCGTAGCGCCGCCGCGAGCAGCCCGGCGATCTTCGGGTCGCCGATCTCACGCAGAGCCCAGGCGGCCTGATCGCGCACGCACCACTCCGGGTCGCGAAGGGCGCGGAGCAGCGGGCCGGTCGCCTTCGGGTCCTTGATCTCCCCGAGCGCATACGCGGCGTAGAGCCGGACGTTCATCTCACGGTCGCCCAGCGCCTCCGCGAGCGGCGCGACCGCCCGGGCGTCCTTGAGGAAACCCAGGGCCTTGGCCGCCTCGCGCCGCACGTCCTTCTCGGGGTCCTCGAGCGCCGCGATCAGGGCCGGTACGGCCGATGGGTCGCCGGCACGGCCCAGCGAGACGGCCGCGTGCCGGCGAACCGAGGGAACACTCGATCGCAGGCCCCGAGCGTACTCCCCTGCCGCCGGATCGGCCGCAGAGACGCTCACAAGCCAAGCCCAAGCCAGGGCGGAAGCGCAAGCTGCAATTCGCATGACGGACCCCCACAACCGGTGACGCCGCGGACATCACGTGCTCAGGACCGGCGAGCGGCTTCCCAGGACGGCGATCAACGCACCGCTCGTCGGAACCGCCCGTCGCACGGGCCTTCGAGCACGCCTCCGATCAGCTTACACGGAGCGAAGGGGGGCCGTCGAGCCACTTCTCTTGCTCGCGTGAATCCGAGTGTCTCGAAAGCGCTGCTCACGGGTGTCACGGTCCTCGGCAATCGATGCGGACACGGTTGCCGCCAACCGTTTTCTGGTCGCTCGCCGAGAGCTGACGGATTCAGCATGCCCCCCGAGGTGGCCGCCAACCTGAGCGGCCGAGAGCCTCTAAAGGTTTGCGTAACAAGCACTTACGCCGCCTGCCGGACACTCGTTGATCGAAGGTCCCCTGGGGATCGGCCGAAGAATTGCTTACGCATCTGCGAAGTAGTAGGCACACGCCGTGTGCCGTAACCAGCGGACGGCACACGGCGTGTGCCTGCTACTGAAGGCGGAGGGTGGCGGGTGTTGTAAGGCGTTGTTGCCGAAGGTATGCTGGGACCCAGTCTGCCCAGGACACCCTGCGTCCAAGCGTGAGGACGCGCGGCGGCAGATTGCCGTCCCACCCGCACGGCCACCGGGGGGCGGCGGACCGCTGACTACCTACCGCTTGAGCAACTGACCATGATGAATTCTTCGCCTTTGGACTAGACACCAATCATCACGAGGAGGCTTTTCATGAGCGAAACCACGAAGGGCGGCACGTCGCGTCGCGAGTTTCTGAAGAACACCGGCCGGATCGCCGCGGTGTCGGCCTTGGCGGGAGCCGTGCCGCGCGTCCACGCGGCGGAGAACAACACGATCCAGGTGGCGCTGATCGGCTGCGGCGGGCGAGGCACCGGCGCGGCGGCCAACGCCCTGTCGGTCGAGAACGGCCCCATCAAGCTCGTGGCCATGGCCGACGTGTTTGAGAATCGCCTCAGCGGGAGCTTCGCGCGTCTCAAGAAGGAGTACGCCGACCAGGTCGACGTGCCCGACGACCGCAAGTTCGTCGGTTTCGACGGCTACAAGGAGGCGATGGATTTCCTCAAGCCGGGGGACATCGCGATCTTCGCCTCGCCGCTGGCGTTCCGATGGGTGCATTTTCGCCATGCGATTCAAAAGGGATTGCACGTGTTCATGGAGAAGCCGGTGACGGCCGACGGCCCCACTTCCCGCCGGATGATCGAGCTCGCCGAGGAGTCGGTGAAGAAGAACCTCAAGGTCGGAGTGGGGCTGATGTCCCGCCACGCGCGGCACCTCGAGCAACTGTACCAGCGCGTCAAGGACGGCGCCATCGGGGACATCGTCAACATGCGCGGCTACCGGATGAGCGGTTCGGTGGGGTCGGCATTCTCGGAAAAATGGCCGGGCCAGCCAAGTGAATTGCTGTGGCAGATCCAACGCTTCCACAGCTTCCTCTGGGCCAGCGGCGGGTGTTTCAACGACTTCTACATCCACATCATCGATCATTGCTGCTGGATGAAGGACGCCTGGCCGATCAAGGCGCAGGCAGTGGGCGGCCGCCATTACCGCCAGAGCCTGCAAGGCAACCCCTACGTCGACCAGAACTTCGACTCCTATTCGGTGGAATACGTCTTCCAGGACGGCGCCCGGCTGATCATGGATGGGCGCTGCATGGCGGGTTGCGAGAACATCTACTCCAGCTACGCGCACGGCACCAAAGGCTCGGCGGTCGTCTCCAACTCGGGCGACTGCGGGCCGCCGTCCGTCATTTACAGCGGCCAGAAGCCGGACGACGCGCAGATGGTCTGGAAGTCGGAAGTCCCGCGC
>DATKZH010000312.1:0-25775 GCA_035528065.1 Thermoguttaceae bacterium
GCTTCCGTCGCGCCCGCGACCGTCTGCATCGCCGTGTTGGCCTGCAAGCCCGTGTTGAACATGGCCATCACGATGCAGGGGATCAGGGCCACCAGGACGGCCGACATCGTCCGCTTCAAATCGTTGGCGTCCCGCACGTGACAACGGCCCGTGCTGACCTCCCCCGAAGTGTAGAAGAACGTATCCATCACCTCGTAGAGGGGATGGAGCTTCTCCAGCTTCTCCCCCTTTTGAAAGTAGGGTGCGACGCGGTCGAGGAAGGCTCTCAGCGGTTTCATCACCCTTCCTTTTCGATAATCGTCAAGTTGCGCCGGAGCATTGCGCCGTAGTCGCCTTTGCCGGGACAGACGAAGGTGCACAGGGCCAGGTCGTCTTCATCCAGCTCCAGGCAGCCCAGCGCTTCGGCCTGCTCCACGTCGTCCACCTCCAAAGCCCGCAGAAGGAAGGTTGGCAGAATATCGAGCGGCACGACCTTCTCGTAGGCCCCGATGGGCACGATGGCCCTCCTCCCCCCATGAACGGAGGTCGTGAAGGGAAACGTCTTGCCCGGGAAGAGCTTCGACGCGAACACGCCCTTAATGGAGAATTTGTCCAACCCGGGCATCACCCAACCGAAGAACGCTCGTTTTCGCCCTTCGGCCAAAACGGATACTTGCAGATGATAGCGGCCCAGGAAGGCGAGCGTGCCTTCCGCCGCGTGACCCGAGAGCACCGAGCCGGAGATCACCCGGTTCTCGCCCCCCGCGAGCTCGCCCTCCACGACCTGATCCGTGCTCGCGCCCAGACGCGTGCGAATCAGTCGGGGGTTGCTGACCGCCGGGCCGGCAAGCGAAAACACGCGCCGCGTGTCGAGCCGCCCGGTGATGAACAGCCGGCCGATGGCGATCGCGTCCTGGTAGCTCAGGTGCCAAACGGTCTTCTCCCGGCTCACCGGGTCGAGGAAATGGATGTGCGTTCCGGGGAGACCCGCCGGGTGCGGGCCCTCGAACTGGGCCATCTCGACGGACTCCAGGCCCTCGCCCGGGATCGCGGCCCCCGGGGACTTGCACACGAACAGCTTTCCGGGAGTGAGCCGGCTGATGACCTTGAGCCCGCACACGAAGTCGTCGGGCGCTTCGCCTACGACGACCTCAGCCCGGGCGGCCAGGGGGCTGGTGTCCATGGCGGTGACGAAGATCGACCGCGGCGTCGATTCGGGCGGAGGGACTTTGCTGAACGGGCGCGTGCGAAACGCGGTCCACAAGCCCGAACGAACCAAGTTGTCTCGCACCTCGTTCGGGCCCAGTTGACCGAGTCGGCTTTCCGCATATTGGGGGAAGGTTTCCGCATCGTCGCCGCTCACGCGGATCACCACCGACTCGAGCGCCCGCTTGGCCCCTCGGTTCACGGCGACCACTTCGCCACAAGCGGGTGAGGTGTGCAAGACGCCCGGCGTCTTCTTGTCGGAAAAGAGCACTTGCCCCTGCTTCACCCGATCGCCGACCTGGACGACCATCGTCGGCCTCATGCCGACGTAGTCGGGCCCCAAGACCGCCACCGTGTCGACCGCGGGCCCATCGGCGATCTCCTGTTGGGGTGCCCCGGTGATCGGCAGATTCAAGCCCTTCTTGATTTTGACCTTCCGCATCGGTGCGCTCACCCGTGTTTCGCGGACATTGAAGCTACCAAGATAGCAGATAGTCGTCCTTTGAAAACAGACATGTATCACGCCGGAACACATGTGTTACGGAAAAAGACGGCATCCGGCACCGGCGGCAAGAGGCCCTCCATCCGTCGGCGCTGAACCGGTCAGGCTCTCGGCGAGCCGACCTGGCGGTGGAAAGCATACATGCGGGGGGCATAATGCCACTCTAGTGAGCTTCTGTTACGTCCTCTGGAGCACGATCCAGTCGCCCAACCTGGGCCAGAGCTGGCTGATCGCAAAGAGCAGCCGGGCCTTGGCCGGGACGACAATTTCCGGCTTCCGGCGCTCACACGCCCTCAAGATCGCTTTGGCAAGCTTCTGGGGGGCTACCGGCCCCACTTTTACGCCGCCCCCAGCCCAACGGGCTCGCTCGGGTAGGTCCTCCAGACCTTCCAGGGGGTACAGGCGCGGATCATCTCGGGCGATGGGGCCCGGGCACACCAAGAGCACGTGCAACCCTTCCGGCCCCAACTCCAGGCGGAGTTGTTGGGTGTAGGCCGCCACGGCGAATTTCGTGGCCGGATAGGCCCCGACCCAGCGAGCCGCCGACTTCGAGGCCAGCGAACCGATGTTCACCACGTGCCCTCGCTGCTCGAGCAAATGCGGCAACGCCGCCCGGGTGCAGCGGACCACGGCAAGCAGGTTCAACTCCATGAGATCCCGGAACTGCTCCGGCGTCGTATCCAGGAGCTTGCCCCGCATCGATCGGCCCGCGTTGTTCACCAGCACGTCCAGCCGGCCGAATCGGTCGAGCGTTTGGGCAAAGAGCGAGTCGACGTCTTCCTGCCGGGTGATGTCGGCGTGGACGCCCAGCGCGTCAGCCCCGCGGTGGCGGAACTCTTCGGCCGCCGCCTCGACGGCCTCGGCTTCCAGGGCCGCGATGACGATCTTGGCGCCGGCGTCGGCAAACGCATCGGCGATCGCACGCCCCAATCCGCTGGAGCCGCCGGTCACCAGGACGACTTTCTCTTTCCAGAAGTCCATGATCCGCTCTGGCAGGGCCTGCTGTCGCAGCCGACCGAGATGACGGCCTCCGCGGGCGGCCTGTCGATCGCAGGCCACTCCCGACGAACGCACTGCGCCGCGCATCCCTTTCGCGGTGGTCACGATAGCCGGAGGTGGGTCGCAATGCAAGTATCGCCTGCATCACGTTGTGACTGCCGGTTTCCGCATCGTGCTTCCGAGTTCTTGAGCAAGCCGTGCCGGGAGGCTATGCTCAGGACGTATTCCGACGCAGCTTGCCGGCCTGTCGGAGTCCTCGCGGCCCCTGGGGAGCTGAAGGGAAAGGACCTCAGCCATGTGGTGCGGCTCACGACGCGACTTCTTGAGGGCGAGTGCGGCGGGCATCGCCGCGGCGGGATTCAACACGGCGGCACGAGGGCTGGCGCAGATCGCGGGCGAGCGACCGCGGCAGGAGGAGGGCGTGCGCGTGCTCAACCCGCAAACGCGCGTGCCCGTCTCCCTGATCATCGACGATTCCACCTGCCTGGTGAACATGGCCCATTTCGGCATGCCTCAGTTCGCCGAGGCCTGGCCGGACCGCGAATCCTACCGGAAGCCGTGGCGCAAGACGCCGCGGGAAATCCCCGACGCGTTTCTCCGCAAGTTCGGCCAGTGGTGCCGCGATCACGGGGTGAAGGGCAAGTACAGCGTGGTGCCCTACCCGGCCTGCGTGGGCTGGCTCGATCGCGACCTGCCCGGCTGGTCGCACCGGGAGCTTCTGGACAGCCTCGATCTGGTGCGCACGCTCTTGTTGCCCGACTGGGACGTCCACCCCGAGATGGTCAGCCATACCTGGGTCATCAACACGAAGACGGGCCGCCCTTACGAGGAGCGGACGGCCGATTACATGGAGAACTGGCGGTGGACCGACGGCAAATCGGTCGACCAGTTGGCCGACTACATGAGCTACGCCCTTCGGATCCTCAAGAACGTGGGCCTGCCGTGCGAGGGGATCACCACGCCGGGCGGGTTCGGCACCCAGGTGCTGGCGGAGCTGGCCCAGGCGACGCTCCAGTCGTGCCGCGACGTGTTTGGGGCGGAGGTGCCGCACTACTTCCGCCACCTTTACACGGACGATCGCAGCGTCGCCCCGCGCGTGGAGTATGCCTCGGGGCTCGACGGGCCCGATCCGAAGTGCGTGGTCTCGATCATCGGGTGTACGGGCGATTGGCTCGGCGGCTGGGACGGGATGACCCCCGGCTCCGTCGACCGCTTCATCACCGAGGACCTCGGGAGCGGGCGCATGGTCGAGGTGATCGAGCGCGGCGAGCCGGCGATCATCGTGTGTCATTGGCCGGGCGTCTATTTCGGCGGAGAGGAGCTGGGGTTCAAGATCTTCCAGGAGGTCGTCCGCCGGCTGCACGCCAAGTACGACAACCTGACCTGGATGAAGCTGAGCGAAATCGCCCGCTATTGGGCGGCCAAGAAGCTGACGCGGATCGAGAGGCAGGCGGGCACGATCACGCTCGACGCCCCCTTTGCCTGCCCGCAGTTCACGCTCTCCGTGCCTGCTCGCAACGACGCCGTGCCGAAGCTCTCTGCGGCGGACACGCCGCAGCCCGTCGAGGAAGTGCGCAGCCCGCTCGGCTTGAAGCCGCGCACGTGGGTCCGCGATCAAGCCGGCCTGATCGTCTGTTTCGATTTGCCCAAGGGGAAGTCGCGGCTCGAGGTGTGAATCGTCAAGGAACGCCGCACCGTGTATGCGCGGTTCGACAACACGCGGAGGCCCGCGCCCGATAGAGCCGCGACCGGCGATCGCGACCTATTGTCGACAGGACAACGCAGTATGACCGATATGCACCAGAAATGAAGGGCTCAGGGGGCCCAGCAAGATGCCAGAACGAGACGACTCGGGCTATTTCAAGGATCTTCTGAACGCGGTTCTGGAGGCATGCGTCGACGCGGTCATCATGGCCGACCTCGACGGGGTCATCATGATGTTCAACGAAGACGCCGAGGCCGTCTTGCGCAGAGAATCGCTCGACGCACTGGGGGAAGATCTGTTCGCGATGTTGTTCCCCCAGGAAGACGTCCCCGCGGTCAAGGCAGCCCTCCGGGACGAAGGCCACGTTCGCGGCTGCCAGTCGAGGATCGTGGTGGGCAAAGACGAGGAAGAGGTTTTCGTGGAAGTCACGATTCTCAAGACTCCCGACGCCCCAGGGCGAGCGCGGGCTCTGATGGCGCTGATCCGCGACGTCACGGCGAGAAAGCGGCCGTGAGGATCGGGGACCGTGAGAGGGACGTGAAGAGCGGCCACGGAGTTTTCCCCGTTTCCGATTTGACGCGTGACGATTCGCCGTCGGCCCGGCGATTGACGATTGCCTGTTGACGCGATGACTGAACACTGGCTGATGATCCTGGGCGCGACGACTTCGGTGTTTGCCGTGATCGGCATCGGCGCCGGCGCGCGGCGAATCGGGCTTGTGAGCGAGGAGGCCGATCGGAGCCTGTTGAAGCTGGGGATCGACCTCTTGCTGCCCTGCCTGATCTTCACGGTGGTGGCCGACAACCCGGCGCTCGAGCAGGCCGGTAACCTTTTGCTCTCGCCCGCCGTGGGGTTCGGCTCGCTGGCGTTGGGATTGGCCGTGGCGATGCTGGTGGCGCGACTGGGGAGCCGCCTGACCGGCCTGCGAGACGCCGCCCAGCGACGCACGTTTGCGCTGGCCGTGGGGACGTACAACTACGGCTTCCTGCCGCTGCCGCTGGTGCGCCAGTTGTTCGACGACGAGACGCTCGGCGTGCTTTTCGTGCACAACGTGGGCGTGGGGCTGGCCCTGTGGACGCTGGGGGTCGCCCTGGTGAGCGGCTCGCTCGACCGGCGCCTGTGGCGTCAGATGATCAACCCGCCGAGTGTCGCCGTGCTGGTGGCCGTGGCGTGCAATCTGCTGGGCGTCACCCCGCGTTTGCACCAGTCGGCCGAGTTCCTCCTGACGGCGATCCGGTGGCTCGGCGAGGCGGCCGTACCGATGCTCCTGCTCCTGGTCGGGGCGACCATCGCCGACCAGCTCCGCTCCCGCGCGCCGGCCGGCAGCCGCCAAGACGCGGCCAAGGTGATTGCCTGGTCGTGCCTGTTGCGTCTGGGGCTTTTGCCCCTGGCATTCCTCGCGGTGGCCGCCCTGGTGCCGGCCAGCCCGGAGTTGAGGAGCGTGATCGTGGTCGAGGCGGCCATGCCGTCGGCGGTGTTTCCGATCCTGCTCGCCCGGCTCTATGGCGGCGACGAGGCAACAGCGCTTCGGGCGGTGCTGAGCACCTCGCTCGTGAGCCTGGTGACGATCCCGCTTTGGATCTTGGCGGGAATGGCGTTGTTCGAGCTTCCGCTGGCCGGGTAGCGGAAGCGGGCAGGCATCGATGCCGACTACGAGAACAGAAGGTTCGGGTTCTGGTGTCGGACGCCGTCGTTGTCGTGAAACGTCCCATACTCGCTGACGATGGCGCCTTCCGGTCCGCCGAACTGCCAATGGGGGGCCGTTCTGCGGTTGAGCGTGCACGACTGGCCGGGCTTGAGGATCGTCTCGTGCATCACGGTGACGAACTTCTTCTGGCTTTCGGGGATCACGGCCTGCATCGGTTCGGTCGGCTCGCCTTCGCCGTAGATGTAGGAGATCCCGTGCCGCACGTGCCAGCCTTCGAGCTTCGCGGGCGCCTTGTCGGTCTTGAGGTGGTAGTGTTCCGGAAGCATTTGGCCCGGCAGCAGGTAGAGGTCCTGGCCGAGATAACCGCCCTCCAGGTCGTTGATGAAGGCAATGGCCCCCAGCCCCAGCTTTGTGAACTCGCCGATGCCGTAGTCGGAGACCCAGAGCCGCTCGCGCAAGCCGTCGAAGATTGGGTAGCCGTGGTAGTTCATCAGCGCGAGGTAGGCCTCTTTGGCCCGTTCCTCGTCGAACTTGCCGCCGGCCGTGTAGAAATCGAGGTTGCTCAGCGCAAGCGGCGACTTCCGGCAGCACTCGGCCGCACGCGACTCCGCGGCCAGCGCCACCATGCCCAGCCCCGTCACGCCCGCCGATTTCAACAGGGTCCGCCGAGTGATGTTCTTCTGCGTCATGGCAGCCGGTCCTTATTCTGGATTCTTGGAGGCAGGGGTTCCTGTCGGGAGATTCGGCGTCGAATTCGACGAGCCGCGCGTCGATCCCATTGTAGTACGGTTCGCCGGACCTGCAACAGAATCAGTCCCCGCTCGCCGGATCGGCACGATTCCAACGGCCGGTTCTCCCGGTCTCGGAATCGAGGCGCATGAGCGGTACTCCTTGCATGGGTCTTGGGTCCGGGTATAGTAATGACATGGGTGTTGAGAATTGCCCGGTTCTCTCAATCGTCGATGCGATGAGCCACACCGACAGCCCCTTCTCCGTGGAAGTCACGCCCGACTGGGAAGCCTTCCTGCAATGCCTTCGCCGCGAGGGGACGCCGCGGCGGGTCCACTTCATCGAGCTGTTGATCGACGAGGAGGTCAAGGCGGCCGTGGCCGAGCGGTTCGGCCTCATTCGGGATCTCGACCCGGGCGATCCGCTCTACGCTCTGAATCGCGAAGTCCGCGTGATGCGTTTTCTGGGCTACGATTACGTCCGCTGTAGCGTGGACGAGGTGGGCGTGAAGATCGACCGGCTGGCGGCCGACGACACGGCCGCGTTGAGCCGGGCCGGCGGGCGCGAGTTCGTCAACGAGCATCGCGGCCCGATCACCAACTGGCGGGAGTTCGAGGCCTTTCCCTGGCCCGACCCGGCGAAGCTCACCACGCGCAAGCTCCAGTGGCTCCAAGAAAACCTCCCGGACGAGATGTGCGTCATCGGGAGCGGCGGGTTCGCCCATTTCGCCGAGTACCTCACCTGGCTGATGGGCTACGAAACGCTCTGCTATGCCCTGTACGATAACCGCGACCTGGTGGCCGCCATCAGCCGGCGGTTGATCGATTTGTACCGGGTGGTGATCGAGCGGACGCTGGAGTTCGACCGCGTCAAGGTGGTCTGGGGCTCGGACGACATGGGCTTCCGCTCCGGCACGTTGATCGGCCCGGACGACCTCCGCGAGTTCGTCCTGCCCGGCCACAAGGCCATGGCCGAGGCGGCCCACGCCGCCGGATGCCCCTACCTGCTCCACTCCTGCGGCAAGCTCGACGCGATCATGGACGATCTGTTGGACGACGTGGGGATCGACGGTCTGCACTCGTTCGAGGACACGATCAAGACGGTCGACCAGACGAAGGCGAAGTACGGCGATCGGATCGCGGTCCTCGGCGGGATCGACGTCGACTTCCTCTGCCGGGCCGACGAAGGGGCCATCCGCCTGCGCACCCGGTCTACGCTCGAGCGATGCCACCCGGGCGGTGGATATTGCCTGGGATCGGGCAACAGCGTGGCCAACTACGTGCCCCTGGATCATTACCTGGCCATGCTCGACGAGGGGAGGCGATTCGGCTAGGTCGAAAAGGGATCGCCGCCATGGTCCGCCGCAGCATGGCCGCCGGGTACGACGCGATCTGCCTGCCTGGCCGGGTATCGCCGTTCCACGCGCGCCGCGACCCTGCGGATCACGAAAGCCGCGCGTTTCTCTCGGGGCTGCGACGTGGGATCTTGGCCGCCGGACGTCACAGCGCCCGCCGGACCCGCCGCACGCGACGGCCGAAGACCGGCTTGCGTTGGGGCGGTGTCGTCTCCGCCTCGGGCTTGGCGAAGGCGACGAAGTCGGGCATCTCGTCTCGCTTCAGGAGGCGGTTGATCCGTATTTCGATCCGCGTCAGCTCGTTGCCTTCTTCGGGCGTGACGAACGTGTAGGCGACGCCTTCGCGGCCCATCCGGCCGGTACGGCCGACGCGGTGGATGTAGTCGTCGCAGAACAGGGGGATGTCGTAGTTGATGATGTGCGAGATGCTCGTCACGTCGATTCCCCGGCCGACCACGTCGGTGGCCGCGAGGTAGCGGATCTTGCCCTCGCGGAATCGGCTCATCACCCCGTCCCGAGTTCGCTGGGGCAGATCGCCGTGGATCGAGGCCACGCCGTCGAACTTCTTGGCAAGCCGCGTGAAGACCTTTTCCGTGCCGCGTCGCGTGCGGCAGAAAATGAGCGCCTGTTGGGGATCCTCTCGACGCATTAGCTGCACCAGAAGCTCGAACTTCCGCTCCGGGTCGACCGTGAAATAGAATTGCTCGATCGTTTCGACGGCAATGTCGTTGGGCGAGAAGTCGAGCATCTCGGGATCGTGCATGTACCGCGTGGCAAGCCGCATGACCGGGGGCGGGATGGTGGCGCTGAGGAGCAGCGTTTGCCGCTTCTCGGGACACCGCCGGAGGATCTTCTCGATGTCGGGCCGAAAGCCGATGTCGAGCATCCGGTCGGCCTCGTCAAGGACCACGCACCGGATCCCGTCGAGCACCAGCGTCCGGCGGCCGATGTGATCGAGCACCCGGCCCGGCGTGCCTACGATCACGTCGGCACCGCGGCGGAGGTGGTCGATCTGCTTGCGGATCGGGTTTCCTCCGTAGAGGGCCACGATCGCGACGTTTCGTCCGGCAGACAGCTTGACGAACTCGTCACGGACCTGTACGGCCAACTCACGCGTTGGGGCGAGGACCAGAGCCTGGGGACCGCCCATTCCCTCGCGGGCGTTCAGGCCTTCCAGGATCGGCACGGCGAAAGCGGCCGTCTTGCCGGTCCCGGTGTGTGCCTGACCCATGAGATCCACGCCCTCCAGCGCCCGCGGGATGAGGCCGGCTTGGATCGGCGTCGGCTCGAGATACCCGGCTTCGGCCAGTGCGGCGAGCGTCTGCTGCGACAGCGGAATCTGGCCCAGATCCCAGGCTGCCGACATCTCCCCGGACACGGGCGTCTTCTCGCCTGCGGGGGGAGGCATCTTGGGGGCACCAGCCGCCGCCTTTTGGGTACCGGCCGCTTTGGGAGCACCGGCCGACTTCCGGGCATCGGCCGTTTTTCGAGCACCGGCGGATCTCCCACGCCGACGGGCCGACTTCCTGCCTTTGCCGGACGCCTTCTGCGAAGCGGCCGACGATTCTGCGCGTGGCTCGGCCCCTTTCTGGGCTTTGCCGGACGTTCCTTCGAGTTTTCTCA
Source organism: Thermoguttaceae bacterium (assembly GCA_035528065.1). Taxonomy (GTDB): domain Bacteria; phylum Planctomycetota; class Planctomycetia; order Pirellulales; family Thermoguttaceae; genus DATKZH01. The sequence goes on from DATKZH010000312.1 coordinate 9,746, forward strand.
TCTTCCCTACATGGTCCAAATCCCCGGCGGCTGGATGCACAACAAGAAACGCCCGACGGGGGCTCGCCGGGCGCGTCGCCGAGAGAAGCTCTGTCATCTTCGTTCCCACAAGCATACTCGACGCGGGCCGCCCAGGCAACGGCACCCGTGCAGGATTAGCTGGGCCACGGGGGAGGCAACGAGACTGCGTTGCGTCCCATGTTCGGCGATCAGGAGCCCGCGCACCGCGGAGATCGGCGTCATGCCCCCCCCGAAGAAGCTATCGCACCCCCCGTTCTACTGGTCGAGGGGCACCCCGCGGATGGTTGACAGTGGCGGAGGACGGGGCTACCATCGGCGCAATAAGGAGTTGTGGGGCCCTATTTTCCAGTTCTTTCGCGGGAGCGACGTTCGGTCGCGGTGTATGCCCCGGCAAGGGGGTCGGCGATTCACGCCGAGCGGAATCTGGCCTCGGGGAGTGTGGGGATGGACAGGTTGAGTTTGCGGGGCTTGCGATCCAAGGCGTTGGCAGCCGGGTTGGCGATCCTGATCGGCGTCGTTACCTCGCGCCCGGCAAGCGGTTACACACCCAGTAGCCGAGAGGTGCGAGACGCCGTCGCCCGGGCCGTCAAGTTCCTGGAGGCAAGACGCACCGACAGTTCCGGCACCGGATACGAGGACACGCGCCCCGGGGCCTGCGCGGTGGTGGGCATTGCCCTCTTGAAGAACGGCGCTCCGCCCAACCATCCCAGGGTCGTCTCCGCGGCCGCCCAACTTCAGCGATCGATCGACCGTGCTGGGGACCCGAGCAAGCTGGGGTTCGATATCTACAGCACCGCATTGTCGATCATTTTCTTCGTCACGCTCGACGCGGACAGGTACCGTTCGGAAATCGACTCGCTGTTGCGTTATCTAGGGTCGGTACAGAAGGACCATGGTGGCTGGGGCTACTCCCCCCCCGCGAAGACCGGCGACACGTCGATGACCCAGAACGCGATCCTGGGCCTTTGGGAGGCCGAGAAGGCGCGGGTACCGATTTCTTACGAGATGGTCGACCGGGCACTGGTCTGGCTTTTGAAGACGCAGGATCCCAGCGGGGCGTTCGGTTACCAGGGAACCGTTTCCAACGACTTCACACCCGTCCAGCAGACAAACATCAAGCCGAGCATGTCCGGCGCCGGGCTGGGCAGCCTGTACTTGTGTGCCGACCTGCTCCGCATCGGCAAGCCGAAGAAGGATGACGAACTGCCGCCGGGCATGAGGAAGGTTGAGGCGAAACGCTCCGTGCCCAAGTCCCGCGTCAATGCCCAACTGGTCCAGCAGGCGCTCTCGCGCGGCAAGGCGTGGATGGAGAAGAACTTCGTCATCGAGCAGCCCACCTACCATCTGTACAACCTCTACACGGTGGAGCGATACCACACCTTTCGCGAAGAGGCGGAAGGCAACGTGGAGAAGGAGCCCGCGTGGTATGACGACGGGGTCCGGTATCTGCTCAAGAACCAGCAGGACGACGGCAGTTGGAAAGACCAGAGTGGGGAGACCCCGGCCACGGCGTTTGGCATCCTGTTTCTGATCCGTTCCACGAAGATCAGCGTGACGGACAAGAAGAGCTTCGGCGACGGCACGCTGGTCGGCGGGAAAGGGCTTCCCAAGACCACGGCCGGCATGGCCCGGGTGGAAGGCAACTTGGTGTCCAAGCCGGAACTGGGATCGCTGGACAAGATGCTCGCCGCGTTGGACGACGCATCCACCCCCGACGCGTTGGAGGCGCTGGCCATGTTGCCCAGCGACGAGGCCGCGGATCTGGCCTCCAAGCACGCCAAGAAGCTGCGCGAGCTGGCAGGCGCCATGTCGGCGGAGGCCCGGCTTGCCTCGGTAAGGGCTCTGGGCAAACGCCGCGACCTGGACAACGTGCCCGCCCTGCTCTACGCCCTGACGGACCCCGTTCCCGCGGTGGTCCGCGAGGCCCGGGACAGCTTGCGGCGTATTAGCTGCAAGTTCGATGGATTCGGGATGCCGGACGAGCCCACGGAGCTCGAAAGGCACGCCGCGATCCGGAAGTGGCAGGAGTGGTACCTGGCAATCCGACCGGACGCGGAACTGGAATACTGAGCGGTTCGCGCCGTGCAACCCTCACGGAGGGCTTCAATATGGCAACGACGCAGCCTGACTTCCCCACGTACGAGCTCAGGGTCTCGGCGTACGAGCACGTCGCCAGCATGTTGATTTCGCTGTTGGTGTTGATCGGCGCGACCGTGCTGATCATGTTCATCCTCTGGCTCACCAGCCGGATCTTTGCCAGCGAGGCGGCCGTGCCCGTGCAACTGGAGGACATCGGCACGGGAGACAGCGGGCTGAGCGGCGGGATGGAGCTCGACGCGCCCATGGCCGAAGAGCTCGGCGTGGAGAGCGACCTGGAAACGCCGAACCTGGAGCAGACGCTCGCCGCGGTCGCCGACGCCGTGGCCACCCAGGTGGCCCTGCTGGACGATCCGGCTTTGACCGAGGAAGCGCTCTCGGGCAAGGGCGGGTCGACGGGCGACGGTCGAGGGCTCGGCCGCGGCTCCGGCCCGGGCGGCACGGGGAAGCGCCGGCAATGGGAAGTCCGGTTTCCGCCGGGCAACACGATCGAGAGCTACGGCCGGCAGCTCGACTTCTTCAAGATCGAGCTGGGCGTGCTGATGCCGAACAACAAGGTGATCTACGCCTCCAACTTCTCTACCGCCCCCACCCGACACGAGGGACCGTCCGACCAAGAGAAACGCTACTACCTCACGTGGCGCAAAGGCGGACTGGAACAGGCCGATCGCGAGCTGCTCGCGAAAGCGAGAGTCGAGCCGGGGAGGTGGATCCTGAAGTTCATATCGCCCGAGCTGGAAAAGCAGTTGATCCAATTGGAGCGGAACAAGGCCGGTGACAAGGCCAAGAGCATCAGCACCACCTACTTCGGGATCCGCCCGAAGGGACGCGGGTATGAGTTTTACGTTATCGACCAGACGTACAGGTGAGTAGGCAACGACAAGCCAGAGACGCGGGCAAATCCAATCGGACCACCGGTAAGGCGATGGGACCCCCGCAGCACGAACGACCCACGAACCCTCAGATTCGAAGCGAGCTATGGACATCACCGCAGTAACCCAGGTTGCGGGCTACGTGATTTACGGGGCCCTGGCCGCGATTGCCCTTTGGGGCGCATTCTGTGTCATCATCGTATGGCGACGCGTGGCGCAGACCCGGTTCCGCAGCGAGCAGGAGCAGGCCGAATTCCTTGATAGTCTGGACCAGAGCCTCAGCGACGGGGATTTCGACACGGCGATCGAGCTTTGCGACGGCGACAGCCGGGCGATGCCTCAACTGGTGACGCTGGCCTTGGCCAACCGGAACGCCGGGTACGCCAAGATCCGCACTTTGCTTTCCGACCGATTCCAGCGCGACGTGCTCAGCGACCTGGAGTATCGTTTGAGTTGGGTGTACACCGTGATCAAGAGTGCTCCCATGGTGGGCCTGCTCGGCACCGTGGTGGGCATGATGGGGGCCTTCAGCAAGCTGGCCGCCAGCGAGAACGTCGACCCGAAGTCGCTGGCCGACAACATCAGCTTGGCCTTGATCACCACCGCGTGCGGGTTGGCGATCGCCATTCCGTTGGTGCTGTGCACGGCCAGCATCAACGTGCGGATCCGCAAACTGGAGGATCTGGTCGGCTCGGGGCTGACCCGATTCCTCGAGTCGTTCCGCGCCGCCCTGCAAAGGGGAGCCACCCCGAGGAAGTAGAAGATGGCCGACGATCAGGTGTGGGACGAACTGCTCGGCGAGGAAGAGGAAGGTCCGGTGCTGCCGCGTCGGCCGGTGAGCGACACGGCGGAAATGGACATCACGCCGATGATCGACATCACCTTCCTGTTGCTGATCTTCTTCATCGTCTGTTCGACCGCCAGCGTGCAGAGCGCCGTCGAGCTGCCGCCCGCCAGGCACGGGACCGGCGTGAGCGACCGCACCTCGGTAGTCCTGACGGTCGCCGAGCGGGGCGGGCCGGGCCCGGCGCTGGTCTATCTGGCAGACGGCAAGAAAGGCAAGCCGCTGTCCGACGACGAAGACCTCCGGGCAGCCGAGATCGCGCAGGCGGTGGAACAGGGAATGCAGGCGGGGAAGTTGACCGTGCTCGTGAAGGCGGAGAGGGGCGTAAAGCATGGCGACGTGTGGCGGGTGGAGACCGCTGCGGGGCGAGTGGAAGGAGTGAAGCTGTACGTGGCCGTGCTCGAGGTGGAGTGACCGCGTTGTCCGCAAAGTGTGAGGCCCTGCCGTGACCGTCCGGTTTCGCTGCGACCACTGTTCCCTCGCGTTGACGGCTGAGGACGATCGCGCGGGCGCGAAGTTCCAGTGTCCGCGTTGCGGTCGGGAGGGGGTGATTGCCAAAGCGGCCCCAGGGCAGCCGGGCGGAGAAGGCGCCGACGTGCGCCAGCGGGCGGTCGAGCGCGGCCCCGTTCAGCCGCCGCCGGTCGAGCCGCCTGAAGAGGAAGAGGTGGAGCCGGTCGAGTTCGGCGTGAAGCGGACCGAGGACGAAGGGATCGACATGACGCCGATGGTCGACGTCACGTTCCTGTTGTTGATCTTCTTCATGGTCACCGCGGCGTACAGCCTTCAGAAGTCGATCGAGGTCCCCACGCCCGATCAGGAAGAAAGCTCCACCCAGGCCCGTACCGTGGAAGAAATCGAGCGAGACGACGATTACGTGATCATCCGGATCGCCAGGGACAACACGGTCTGGGTCAACGAGCAGGAGGCGCCCAGCGAGCAAGAGGTGCTGGTCAAGCTGCGGGAGGCCCGGGAGGGACAGCCGGGGACCAGCGGAGGGGGCCCCACGAGCCTGTTGGTGCTGGCCGACGAGGAGGCCCGGCATGAAACGGTGGTGATGTGCTTGGACGCGGGCAACGCCGTGGGCATGGAGAACGTGCGACTGTCATGCGTGGATGAAGAGGACCTTTGAGGCGTTGCCTGCGCAGCGAACCGACTAAACGCGAAGGACGTCCATGATCGATGCGGAAGAATTCGTCGCCCTGTTGGAAAAGAAGGACTTGGTCTCGCCGGAGGTCGTCGCGCACTTGCGCCGGCAGATCGCCCGGCCCAATAGCCCAATCTCCGCCGCGTTGATCGCCAAGTGGCTCGTGGACCGCGGGCATCTGTCGCGACTGTTGGCCCAGCGACTGCTCACCCAGGCGGAGGATTCGGTGGAAACGGCCGAACCTCGCGATGCGGCGTTCGACTGGGAGAGGCAAGCAGAGGGGGACGAACTGGGCCTGGCCCCCTTGGACGACGAAATCGCCGGCGTGCGCGCGGCGGAGCCGAAGAAGCCGCCGCCTGCCCCCAAACCGAAACCGACCCGCGCATCCGGCGCGGTTCCACCCGCCGGCCGGCCCCCACAGAAGCCCGGCCAGCCCGCCCCCGGGGCCGCCGGGGGGTCGCTTCTGGACGAGGAGTTCGTGCCGCTGGGAGGCGGGGCAACCGGGTTGGGAGCGCTGGATGGGGTGACGGACGAATCGGCACTGACCGCCTCGGACGGTGGCCCGCTCGCCCCGGTCGGGCGGAAGAAGGGGCTATTCGGTGGCCGAAGACGGCGTGGCCGACGGGACAACGTGTGGGACTCCCCGTTGCTGTTGATTGGGGGGGGAGCCCTTTTGCTCCTGCTCTTCGTGGGCGGCGCCTTGTATTGGCGGCTGACCGCACAGAGCGCGGAGGGGACGTTGGAAGTGGCCGAGAAGTTCTATCGCGAGGGCTCGTACACCAAAGCCATCGCCCAGTACAACGACTACTTGAAGAAATTCCCCAACCATGAGGGCGTGAGCCTTGCCCGGGTCCGAAGCGGGCTGGCTCAATTGCGCCAGGCGACCGATTACGCCAGCGACTGGCCCAAGGCGCTCTCCGTGGCCAACGAGGTGCTGGGCGAGATCGCTCAGGAAGAGGAATTCCGCACCGAGGCCCGACCCGAATTGGTGGCCATGCTGCCCAAGATCGCCCAAGGGCTGGCCGACAAGGCCCGGGCGGACTTGGATTCCTCGTTGGTCACCAAGTGCGAGGAGGCCCTTGCCCTGGTGAACAAGTACCTCCCCGCTTCCTCCCGCCCGGTGACCAAGCTTGCCGACATCCAAGCCCTGTTGGCCTTGACCACGCGGGAGATCGCGCGCGGCAAGGAGTTGGAAAAGGCAATCGCCGGGATGAAGGAGGCGGTCGAGCAGGACAAGACGGCCGAGGCCTACAGCATCCGCACTGCCCTATTGAAGGAGTACGCGAGCCTGGTCGACAACGAGCAACTGCGGGAGACGGTGTTGGCCGTCTCCCAGGCGGAGTTGTCGGGGGTGAAGGTGGTCGACGAGCCCAAGCCGGCGGAAGCCGCCGAGGCGTCGGCCGGCACGGTGCCCACCGTCGCCTTGGCCCGACGCACCACCACCAGTGCCCCACCCGGCGCCGAAGGACACGTGATCTTCCTTTTGGCCCGAGGGGCTGCCTACGGGTTGGACGCGACCTCGGGCGAGATCCTGTGGCGGCGTCCGGTGGGGTTTGCGATCAATGGGCGAAGTCCCGGGTTCCCGCCAACCGCCATCTCGGAGAAGCCGGGTAGCGACGCCATTATGGTGGACTCGGAGCGTCACGAGGTGCTCCGGGTAGAAGCCGCCACCGGCCAGCCGAGGTGGCGGCACGCCCTCGGCGAGCCTTTCGACGCCCATCCGGTCGTCGCCGATAATCGCCTCCTGGTCGCCACCCGATCGGGGCGGCTCGTGTGGATCGATCTGGAAACCGGCGGCTCACCCGGCTACGTCCAACTGCCGCAGGAGTTGCGGGTCGGGCCGAGCGTCGATTCCCGTCGATCCACCATGTATCAGATTGCCGAGCATTCCAACCTGTTCGTGCTCTCGCTAGCCAAGGGCGAGCCGAAACAGGTGGTCTACTTGGGTCATGCGCCGGGGAGCGTCACCGTCCCGACGGTCGTGGTCAACCGGTATCTTGTCGTCGCCGAAAATGACGGCGTGAAGCATTCCACGCTGCGGGTCCTGGCGTTGGAGGCGGACGAGGAGGGGCAGCCGCCGGTCCACATCGTGCAGAGCGTGCGGCTCAAAGGGCACGTCGACTCGCCGCCGCAGGTCTACGGCGTGCGTATGCTCGTGGCTACCGACCAGGGCGAGCTCAACGTGTTCGAGATCAGCGCCACCGACGTGGAGAACCCGCTGGCCCGCGTCGCCGAAGGCAAGACCTCCAGCGAAGCGGAGTTGACCCGCGAGGAAACCTCCGAAGGGCTGATCCGCTTCCCGTTGCTGCGGGGCGGCCAGGTCTGGATCGCCGATAACCAGTTGACCCAGTACGACCTCCAACCGTCGCAAGGCCGCTTGCAGCCCCGCGGGGTCAGGAACGAGCGGAGCGCCACCTTGCAGCCGTTGGTGTCGATCGGCCAGACGGTCTTCCACGTCCGCCGCAAGCTGGGGTTCCCGGGGGTGCTGGTCTCGGCCGTCGGGCCGGACGAAAACGAACCGTATTGGGAAACCCACTTGGCCGCGCCGCTGGCCGCGGAGCCGATCGTCGATGCCCAGGCGGGCCAAATCACGGCCGTCACGTCGATCGGAGCCGTCTTCCAACTCCCGACCGACGGCCTGGAAGGTCCGGTTGCCCACGATCAGCCGACCGTGGCCCTCAAACCGGCCGAGCTCAATGGGCCGGTGACCGACGTGTTCCAGGTGCAAAACCGCCTGCTGGTGATGGCGGCGGGTACGGGCGCAAAGCAACTCCCGGTGTATGACCCCCAGGAAGGGAACCGATTCCGCTGGCTCTTCCTGCCCGGGGCGCTGGGCGGCCGTCCGATCCCCTTTGCCGACGGCCTGATCGTCCCCTGCGAAGTCGGCCAGGTGTTCCTCTTGGACCCCCGTTCGGGCAGCCAGCGGACCGAGCCGTTTCAACCCGCGCTGAAGAGCGGCGTCCGGGTTGCGTGGTCCCAACCGGCCTTGGTTGGCCAGAACGAGATCTTGCTGTCCGAAAGCCATACGGGCCTGTACCGGATTGGGATTCAGGACCGGCCGAAGCCGCACCTCGCCATGCTCGCCCAGGTCGATCTGCCCGAAGGGCTCGTCTCGCCGATCGCCGTGGTCGGCAACGTCGCGTACGCGGTCGATGCGGCGGAATCGCTCGTCGCCTTCGAGCTTCCCGATCTGACGGCCGGCGAGCCGCGCCCCTTGGGTGCCCGAAGCGCGTGGGGGCCCGGACGCGTGGGCGATCACGTGCTGTTGGCCACCGACGACGACCAGTTGTACTGCCTCGATGCCGGCCAGAAGATCGTCTGGCAGGTCCCCTTGTTGTACGGTCCCCTGGCCGGCCGGCCGCTGAGCACCGAGTCGGGCGACGTCCTGGCCGCCACCAGCGGAGTGATCTGGCGCCTGGACCCGGCCACCGGCAGGGAACTCGCCAAGATCGTAACCGGTGCCCCCTTGGGAACCGGTCCCGTGCCGTTTGGCGACGGGCTTCTGGTGGGTGGGTACGACGGGTGTCTCTACAAGGTGCAAATGCCCTGAGCGAACCTCCGCGATCCATGACGAATCGAGCACACAGGCGGTACCCGGTCTACGCGGCGGCGCTTTGCGTCGTGCTGCTCGTCCGGTACGCCCTGAGCCAGGACCCGCCCCCACAACCCCCGAACCAGCCGACGCCGGATTTCGCCCCCGCGGACGCCCAAGTCGAGGCGCCGGCGGTCGACGAGCCCGAGGCGGAAAGTCAAGTCCCCCTGTACGAGCGGGAGGCATATGACATTGTTACCCTGGACAAGCTCAACGAGAACCGGGTGCTCAAGGTCCTCCCCCTCGACCTTCCGAACCGGCGAGTGCCGGATCCTCTTCCGCGGGGCGGACAGATCGAGGTCCGGACGCTGGACGACCTCGAATCGAAGTACGTGATCCTGTGGACCTCCATCGATCGCATCCAATTGTTCCATGACCTGGTGCTCGACGAGGCCGACGAGCTGGTCCGCGCAGGCCAGCTCGACCAGGCCTACGACTATTTCCAGTTCCTCCTCGACGGCGACCCGGAACTGCCGGGCCTGAACAACTCGATCGACACGTACCTCTACGAGGAAGCCAAGGCGTCCCAGCGCGAAGGGCGAGTCGACGAAGCCTTGGCCATGCTCCGCGAGTTGCACCAGCGCAATCCGCAATGGGCGGGTCTGGACAAGGCGTTGGGCGTGGTCACCGAAAAGCTGGTCGAGCGCTACGTCGAAGCCGACAACTACTGGACCGCCCGGCAGATGCTCCGCAACCTGGCCGCCCTCTCCCCCGATCATGCCGTGGTGGCCAAGTGGGAAGGGCAGTTTCAGGTCGAAGCCGCCAAGCTGCTGGACGAGGGCCGCAAGACGCAGGAGGCCGGGAAGCTTCGGGAGGCCCACGCCGCCGGCCGGCGCCTGATGCACGTCTGGCCCGACCTGCCCGAGGGCAGAGAGTTCATCGATTCCATCCAGCGGCAGTATCCCCGCGTCGTGGTAGGAGTAACCCTGCCCGCCGTGGAGGGTGAGTCCGGTCGACTGCACGATTGGGCCGGGCGGCGGAGCAACCGACTCGTCTGCCGGACCCTGATGGAGTTCGTCGGTCGGGGCACCGAGGGCGGCGAGTACTACTGCCCGTTCGGCGAAATGGAGATCCAGGAGCTGGGTCTCCGGCTCGCCTTTCAAATCGACCCCGATCTCGGGCGTTCGGTCGGAGCGGGCGGCTTGACGGGGTACGATCTGGCCAGGCGGCTTCTGGCCATGGCCGATCCGAGGGATGAGGCCTGCCGGCTCGACTGGGCCGATCTGGTCGATCGGGTCTCGCCCCGCGAGGTCTACGGCGTGGACGCCGACCTGCGTCGCCCCCACGTGCGGCCTGAAGCCCTGCTGCGGTCGGTCGTCCTCGGCCAAGCGCGATCGCCTGAGTCGAGCGGGGCGAGCCAGTCCAGCGGGCCCCCGGCGTCGGTTGGCCCGTACCTGGTGGAATCGCGATCCGAGGACGAAGTCTTCTACCTCGCCAACCCGCAGTATTCCCTCGGCGCCAAGCAGCCCAAGGAGATCGTCGAACGGTACTATCGAAAGGCCGCCGGGGCGATCCAGGCGCTCCAGCGCCGCCAGATCGACGTCCTCGATCGCGTCAACCCGTGGGACCTGGAAAGGGTCAAGGCGATCGACGGCGTGATCGTCGAGCCCTATTCCTTGCCCGTCGTTCACTGCCTGGTCCCCAACCCGACGAGGCCGTTCACGGCCCGACGCGCGTTTCGCCGGGCGCTGGTCTACGGCATCCACCGCGAAGGGATCTTGAGTCACTTGCTGCGAGGCCGGTCGATGTCGGGCTGCCAGGTCGTCAGCGGCCCGTTCTCGCCGGGTATCTCCCCCGACGATCCTCTCGACTATGCTTATGACCACGCCCTCGAGCCGCGTGCCTACGAGCCGTATCTGGCGATCGCGTTGGCGCAGGTCGCGCTCTCCGAAGTCGCCGAGGCAATGGAGAAACAGGGGATCGAGGTCACCGACGTCCCCGAGCTCGTGCTCGCGCATCCCGCCCACGAGATCGCTCGCGTGGCGTGCACCTCCATCCAGCGGCAGCTCAAGCTGGTGGAGATTCCCGTGGCCTTGCGGGAGCTGCCGGCGGGCATGCCGGCGCAAATTCCCGACGACGTCGACCTGCTCTACGTCGAACTGACGATGTCCGAGCCGGTGGTGGATGCGGGGCGGCTACTGGGCGAGGGCGGCATCACCGGCAGTCCGAGCAACTTCATGAGCCAGGCCCTCCGGCAACTCGACCAGGCCACCGATTGGGCCCAAGTGGCCAGCCGACTCCGCTACATCCACTGGCTCACCCACAAGGAGGTCTGCATCGTGCCCTTGTGGCAGTTGACCGACCACTTCGCCTATCAGCGGAGCCTGAAAGGAATGGGAACCCGACCGGTCTCGCTCTACCAGAACGTGGAACAGTGGGAACCGACGACCCGATATGCCGCGGAGGAAAAATGATCTCACCCGCTGAAAAAAGGTGTCAGGAACCTTTTTCGTCCCGCCGTCGCGGAGTATCAGCGGGCCAAGATGCAAAAATGGTTCCTGGCGCCTTTTTCCGCCCGACACTGGCCGGGCTCATCGTCTACGCGTTGGCCTTGCCCGCCGGCGCGCAGACCGTCTGGGAGCTTACCCCCTATCGAATCCAGGTGATTCTGGCGCTCGGCGAGGCCCCCGAGCTTACGCCCGATTTCCAGGCCGAGCTGGCGCAATCGCTGTACGGCCGGGTGGACTCGCTGATCGGGGCTGCCTGGGACGTCCGCGTGACCGAGCCGGGCGCGGCTTTGCGATACGCGCTGGTGCGCGACGTGGAAACGGTCACGGTCGAGTTGGTCGAAGCGGGATTGTCGCACAAGGAGGCGACCGCGTCCGCCGAGGGGACCTCCTCCTCGGAAGCGCCGTCGTCGGAAGAGGCAACCTCGCCCGCCGAAGCGCCGTTCCATCTCGACGACCTCGATAAAGTGATCCTCCTGGTGGTCTTGCCCGGTCCGGCCGGCTACCGAGTCGTCGCCCGGGAGCTGGACGTCCGAACGCGACAGTGGAACACCCCGGTGAGCGTGCCCGTGTGGCACGACGCCAAGCTCCGCGACGCGGCGTTCGCGGCGATGCGCAGGGCGTTCGCTCCGTTGGCGCACGTCGTTGCGGTGGAGAAGAGCGACGTGACCTTGCGGCTTCGCGCTGCCGGCTTTCCTCTGCGCGACGAGACCATCGTGATGGTCCGACCCGGCGACGTGTTTCGACCCGTCGTCCGGCACAACGATCGCTACGGCAAGCTGAGCGGGGTGCTTGCGATTGAGTGGACCTTCCTCACCGTGGAGGACGTGGCCCAGGCGGGGCTCGCCTGCAAACTCCACACCGGGCTGCGCTCGCCGTTGAGCGGTCGCCGCCGAGGCCGGTACGAGCAATTGGCCCTGGCCGTGGCCCCGCCCGGCAAGCCCACCCGGCTCACCCTCCAGTCCCGAACCGAGCCCCACGATCCCCTGATCGGCTACGACGTCTACTCCCACCCGCCCGACTCCAAGAAGACCGACCTGGTCGGCCGTACGGACCGTCTGGGGAGCGTGCTCGTCCCGCCGGCCGACAATCCCCTTCGAGTCCTGTTGGTCAAGAACGGCAGCGAGTTTCTGGCCCGGTTGCCCATGGTTCCGGGCATGGAGGCCGAGGTCGTGGCCGACGTCCGTAACGACGACCAGCGCCTGGAGGCCGAGGGGTTCATCAGCGGGTTGCAGGAGGAGCTGATCGACCTGGTGACCCGCTGCGAGGTGCTTAAGGCCCAGTTCCAAGCTCGGTTCGAAGAGAAGAAGTACGACGAGGCCGAGAAGCTGATCCGCCAACTGCGGGCCCTGGAAACCCGCGACGATTTCGCCCTCCACCTGGCCCAGGAGCAGAAAAAGGTCTTCTCCGCCGACAAGCTCTCCCAGGCCAAGATCGACCAGATGTTCTCCAAGACCCGCAAGCTCGTCAACACCTACCTCGATCCGGCCGTCATCGACCAGCTCGACCGCCAACTCCGCGAAGCCCGCGCCAACCGACTTTAGCACCGCAACGCGAAAGCCCGGGCACCCCCACCTCGCCCGCAAAACCGGCTCCGTCGCTTCTCCGCTCGGCCAATTTGGCTACACGAGCGGACGGATCTCCCGGCGTACAGAAATCGAGTTGCCCCACTCGGATGCAGCAGAATCGGTCCATCGCACTATTGCAGCGTTTGCAGGGCCCACCAGATCAGCATCACCAGGCCGACGAGGGTGATCGGGAAGAGGAGCAGGACGACGACGGGGTGAAAGATGGCGAGGGGGCGGGGCGGCTCGGCGCTGGGGAAATGGGTGGCGGACGAGGTATCTTGGCCGCCGGAGGTGAAGGGGTGGGTGGTTTGGGACCCGGAATGGTCGCTTTGGCCGGCGGGGGGCTCGGGGATCTCGGGGAAGCTCGACTGCGTGTCGCCCAAGCTTGCGTCGTTGGGATCGGCCGCTTCGGCTTCGGCTTCGGTTGCGGGGAGCGCCATGGTCACCTCCGAAGGCGTGGTGGCCCACGATTGCGGTCGGCCCCGGGGGTCGCCCAGCACAATCGGCCTGGGGGCACCCACCCATGGGGCCAAGCGGGCGATCACCGCCTCGGCCGACTGGATCCGCTCGGCCGGGTCCTTGGCCATCATGTCGGCCAGTAGCTCGATGAAGGGGACGGTCAGCGCCGGGTTCAGTCGCCGGGGGTCCAGCGGGCGGAGCTCCCGATGCGCCCGGACCTTGTCGGCGGTCGTGCCGCCGGGAAAGGGGACTTTGCCGGTGACGGCGTAATAGAGTGTACACCCCAGAGAGTAGACGTCCCAGGCGGGCGTGGGATTCCAGGGGGCCCGGATGTGGTCGGGCGAGAGGTAGTCGGCGGTGCCCACGATCTTGCCGAACCGGGGGTCGCTTTCCGCATCCCCGCTTAAGGGACCGGCCAGCCCCAGGTCGGAGAGCTTGGCACGGCCGTCCGGCGTGACCAGCACGTTGCCCGGCTTCACGTCGCGATGGACCAGGCCTTGCTCATGGGCGTGCTGGAGCCCCGCGGCCACCTGGGAGGTCACGTCGGCGGCTGCCTCGATGGTCATCGGGCCGTTGCGGCGAACCAGCTTGCGGAGATCGGTGCCGGGAACGTACTCGGTCACCAGGAAGCAGACGTTGCCGTCCTCGCCGGCGTCGAACGCGCGGACGAGGTTGGCGTGATCGAGCTTGGCCACGACCTGGATTTCCCGCATGAAGTTGGCGATCGCTTCCGGAGTGGACTTGCTGCGGGGGAGCACCTTGACGGCCACCACGCGGTCGAGCACCTCGTGCCGCGCCTTGAAGACCTGGCCCATGCCGCCCCGGCCGATCGAGTCGATCATCCAGTAGGGGCCGAGATTGAACTTGGTGCGTCCTTCGAGGAGCTGCTTCGACTGCCAGACGTTCAGCCGCCCCAGCTCGACGAGCTTCTCGGCCAGTTGCTCGTCCGTTGGGGGGGACGCCGCATCGGAAGGGTCGCCTTCGGCGGCGCGGAGTCCGGCCCAGGCCTCGTCGAGCTGGTCCTGGTCCAAAAGCCCGCTGGCCAAAGCACACCGCTCCAGCGCTGTTCTCCGCCGCTTGCTCACCGGTCTGGCACCACTTGCTGACGCCGTGGAGACGTCTGTTGCCGGATGGAGACCCGGCCACTTCGCCGGCCCAACTCGCCCAACTCGGATAATTCACGAAGCCCGTCGCACCGGGTTCCAACCTGTGTAGTCCGGCACCCTGGCAAGATGCCTGGGCTACGACGCCACCCAATCCGGGCCAACGGGCTGATGGCCACATCATTACGTTAACGGCAGGGCCCCATTTGCGCCAAGGTGGTGGTCGTGATTACCCCACGGCTCCAAACGTGTGCCATGCCGGGGGCAAGGGGCCCTCGAGAACCACTGGCTCACCCCCCACCGGATGGCTCACTACCAAGCGTCGGGCGTGCAAGGCGATCCCCGCCGGAAACGCCTGGCGGCTGCCGTACTTCCGGTCTCCCAGAATAGGATAGCCGCGACTGGCCAACTGCACTCGAATTTGATGCTTCCGGCCGGTCAGCAGTTCCATTTCCAAGAGGGAATTCCCATCGAGCAGCTCCAAGCGACGGTAGGCCAGCCGGGCGTCCTTGGCCCCGGGGCGTGTGGAGTCGACCACACGCACTCGGCGGTGTCGCTCGTCGGCGAAGACCCAATCGACGCACTCGCCTGCCATCGGCTTGACCACCCCTTCTACCAACGCCCAATACGTCTTTTGGACCGTGCGGTTGCGGAATTGCTCGGTCAGGCGCCGGGCGGCTTTCGACGTGCGTGCAAACAACACGACGCCCGTCACGGGGGTGTCGAGCCGGCTCATCACTCCCAGGTATACGCTGCCGGGCTTGTCGTAGCGATCCTTGACGTACTGCTTCGCCACGGTGAGCAACGTCGGCTTGTCGCTCGGCAGGCCCATGGTCGCCAGGCCGGCCGGCTTCAGCACGGCCAGGAGGTGGTTGTCTTCGTACACGACGACAAGCGAGTGCGGATTCATCAGCAGCTTGGCCTACCCGGTCGGGGTGTTGCGTCCTAGAATGACTGGCGCGCGGAGTCCAGAACCGTTGCCCGGCAACGACTTACGGCAAGCCGAATCGGCGGTTGGCACAGAAAACGGCACACCATTGGACGATTCTGGCATCCTCGACCCGGCGCTGCAAGCCGTGGTGGCGGCGTGGCCGACGCTGGCCGAGGCCACCCGCGCGGCGATCGTCCGGCTCGTCGAGTGCGAAGAAAGCGGGCGGTAAATGGTGGCGTGGGTACACGATGGGTGTTGCAATAGGATCGGGGCGGCGAGTGGTTGCGACGCGCGCGCGGGCAGAAAGAATGAATCGCCGGCGGGACTTCGGACGCCCGAGAGCCCTCGCGAGAAGCCCCCGGAGCACCCCATTCGGATTCCCCCGCCCTCTCTATCTAGGGCCCCCCCGGATAACTGGGTGAAATTGCAGGGGTGTAATTGCTGAACGGCCAGGTGTCAGTAATCCGAGGTCACTTTGTCTCAATAGGCCGCATTTTTGCCGACGGTCCGCATTTTAGGTTCATCCGAGATTCGCGTACCTGAACAACAAATCCCACAAGTACCGGTGCCTCTTCTCTGTTCACGGTTGGCCGTAACCATCAGTGCAGTCTGGACTTCGGCGAATCCGCGAACAGAGAAGACTGCCATGGGGAGAGTTTACGACAAGTACAGGCGCGTACCTCTTTCGAACCGTCGACAGGCGGCTTTTGCGGGAGCGAGAGTCGGTTCAAACGGGAAGGCCAAGGTGTTCTCTCTGTCGCGTTGGCGTCACCGGATCGCCATTCTGGTACATGAGAGGTCGGGACCCCACACTGCCGTATCAGACGTTGGGTGACTCGACAGAGCGCCAGTCTTCTCTAAGGGTTTTTTCCAGGAGGAACCAAGGCGTTGCGGCACCTGGCCTGGTCCGATCAGATGGGATCCCGATCCTCGGATGTTGATTGTACCGTGC
>DATKZH010000313.1:0-19647 GCA_035528065.1 Thermoguttaceae bacterium
CAAAACGTCCGCCGGGCACTCGACTGGCTGGCCGAGCATCAGCTTGCCGGCGGGGCCTGGGGACAGGGGGAAGAGTCGGTCCAGATGGGCGGCGGGACCGCAATGAAGGACGTGGCCAGCGTGGCCGACACCTGTGCCGCCGCGCTCGCCCTGATCCGCTCCGGCAGCACGCCGTCGAAAGGCCCGTATGCCAAGAACCTGCTGGGAGCGGTCGACCACGTCTGCTCGGAAATCGAAAAGTTCGACGAGGACTCCCTGTACATCACCGCCACCCGGGGCACGCGCCTCCAGACCAAGCTCGGCCCGTACATCGACACCTTCATGGCCTCGCTCATGCTCACCGAGGTGCAGGGCGAGATGCCCAACAAGAAGGGCGAGAAGCGCGTCGGCCGGGCGCTGGCCAGCGTGCTCGAAAAAATGCAGAAGCACCAGCGTGGCGACGGCACGTGGAGCGAACAGGGCTGGGCCGCCACGCTCTCCCAAGGGCTGGCCGTCAAGGCGATCAATCGCGCGGCGCAGAAAGGAAATCGGGTCGACGAGGAAGTCCGCGCCAAGGCCGAGGGCTACTCTCGCCGGGCGTTCGACCGGAAGTCGGGCAAGTTCTCGGCGGCGGGCTCCGCGGGCGTAGACCTCTACACGGCCGGCGCGAACTACGGCGCCATGGCCGACTCGGTCAACACCAACGCGGCCCAGGAAACTCAGGTCCGCGAGATCATCAAAAACGGCGCCTCGCAGGAAGAGAAAGAGGAGGCCCAACAAAAGCTCGCCCGGTTCGATGCCGCCAAGCGAGACCTCGACGAAGCGGCCCGGGCGGTGATTCGCCGGCTCGACGACAAGCAGTTCATCGCCGGATTCGGCTCCAACGGCGGCGAGGAGTTCTTGAGCTACATGAACATCGGCGAAGCGCTGGTGGTCAAAGGGGGCGACGAGTGGAAGTCGTGGGACAAGTCGATCACCGAGAACCTCAACCGCATCCAGAACCAGGACGGGAGCTGGACCGGCCACCACTGCGTCACCGGGCGCACCTTCTGCACCTCGGCAGCCCTCCTGGTGCTGATGGTCGACCGCACGCCGGTCCCCATCGCCGCCAAGATCGGCAAGCGGTAGCACCCGATTTCTCGGACGATCACCTGTTCAGCATGCTTCGGGAGGGAGCGTGAGATTGTGATACGCGTCGTCACACGTCGGTTCGCGGTCGTTGCGGTAGGCTTCGCGCTTGCCGCGGCGACCACTTGTGCCCTTGGCTCCGAGGCGGATCTCGTCGATCGAATCGACGTCTCCCTGGCCAAAGCCGGGGGCTTTCTGCTCGAACGGCAATCGCCCGACGGCGCCTGGCGGTCGCAAGTCTACGGCGCGTTTCGCGACGGGCCGACGCTCACGCCCTACGTGATGAGCTGCCTGTCTTGGCTGCCGCAGGCCGGACCGGAGGCAGCGGCGGCCTATCGTCGGGGCGTCGACTACCTGGCCGGATTCGCGGACGACGCCGGGCGTCTTACGGTCGGACCGCGGGAGCTCCTGTTCCCCGTTTACACCGCGGCGTCGGCAAGCCGCGTCGTCGTGCTCCAGGATCGCTGCCCGCGGAACCTCCAGGCCCAACAGGCGTGGCTCGCCTATCTCCGGTCGCGGCAGCTCAACGAGGCCCTGGGCTGGAGCCGTTCCGATCCCGAGTACGGGGGATGGGGGTTTTCACTTGGTATTCCGCACAAGCCCGGTCCGGGCGAGCCCCGCGAGCGGTTCTTCGAGTCGAACCTCACGGCCACGATCTTCGGCCTGGCGGCGCTCCGCTCCGCGAGGGTCCCGACCGATGACCCGGGGTACGAGCAGAGCCTGGTGTTCGTCCGGCGTTGCCAGAACTTCCCCGACGATCCGACCCGACGCGACCCGCGCTTCGACGACGGCGGGTTCTTCTTCGCCCCCGGCGATCCGGTGCAGAACAAGGCGGGCATCGCGGGCGTGGACCGCTGCGGCCAAGAGCGGTTCCACTCCTACGGGACGATGACCGCCGACGGCCTGCGGGCGCTATTGCGTTGCGGGCTCGAACCGGATCATCCCCGCGTCGCCGGCGCCCGACGCTGGCTGGAGCAGAGCTTCTCGGCCGAGCACAACCCGGGCCGGTTCGAGCCCGATCGGCTCGTGCTCCAGGACGCCACCTACTACTACTGGACGTGGGCGGTCGCCCATGCCTTTCTCGCCCTGCACGTCCGCGAGATCGACACGGCCGAAGGCCGGGTCGACTGGCCCCGGGCCCTTGCCGACACGCTCCTCGCCCGGCAGCAGCCCGACGGCTCATGGACCAACCCCTACACCGACGCCCGCGAGGACGACCCCCTGGTGGCCACCCCGTGGGCCGCCGCCTCGCTGGCCATCTGCCGAAGCATGCTCACCGGCGAGCGGAAGACGCTTGCCGATAAGCCCGGGGCCGATGGAGATCGTCACTGAGCCCGCTCGTACGCGATCACGGCAACGCCGGGCCGGGCTTCGATCGAGACGGGAAGTCCCTGCTCGACAAGCTCTCGGCCGGGTATCTCCATCTTCTCCCCGTTCTCGCGATCATCGAGCTCCCTCAGCACGAACCGTGCCTCCGGATCCAGCCCCCGCAGCTTCAGTTGGGCATCGGTGTGAATGCTCTCCGCACGGCGGAACACCTGCACCACGCCCTTGCCCTGTTCCGGGAGATCGAACTGCCAGGCGATCCAGGCGTCGTTCTCCCGGCTGAAGCGGGTGAGCGGGTAGAAGTCGCCGTAGTAGCAGGGGCTGATCTCGCGCCAGTGCGCTACGAGCCGGCGGAGCGCCGCGTAGTCGATCTCCTTGACGCGGATATCGATCCCCGAGCCGAGGCTGGGGGCCGCGTTGCTCCAGAAGGCGTAGGGCTCGACCGGCGTCAGGCCGCCGCCGTAGTAGCCGGCGTTGGCGCAGGCGACCGTGCCCGTGCCGTGATAGGGGAGCCAGAGCGAGATGCCGTACGTCATGCCTTGATGCCCGACCGGCTCGAACGCGTAGTCGCTCCTCCAGAGCGGCACGGAGCGGCGCATCGTCTCCAGGTCGTTGCGGCGCCCGCCGGAGGCGCAGGAATCGATCAGCAGGTTCGGGTGGCGGCGTCGCAGCTCGTCCCAGTAGGCCAGGAAGCCGGTCACGTGGCGGATTTCGGTGATGCCCTGGCGGTCTTCCGCGTCGGCGGCCCGCCAGTGCCCCAAGGGATCGATGTTGAAGTCCTGCCGATAGAGGTCGATGCCCTGCTCGGTCAAGAGCTTGTCGACGTGATCGGTGAGCCACTGGCGTGCCTCGGGGTTCCCCAGGTCGAGAAGCCCGCCACGGTTGCCGCCGTGAATCCACTCCGGGTGGTTCTCGGCCAGCCAGGTGCCTGCGGCGACCCGCTCCGGCTCGAACCAGACGAGGATCTTGATTCCCTTCTGGTGGGCGTGGTCGCTGATCGGCTTGAAGCCGCGCGGGAACCGCTTGGGATCGACCTCCCAGGTGCCGACCTGCGGCCAGCCCTTCTCCTGGATATACCAGCCGGCGTCCATCCACCAGTAGTCGAGCCGGAGGCCCTCTTCGAGGTAGCGATCGATGTGCATGATCTGGTTGGCTTCGTTGGCCCCGATCATTTCCTCGTAGGCCCGGGAACTGGAGGCGACGAACTGCGGCGGGGGCAGCTTGCCGCCCGGCTTGGGCATGCCGTGGGCCATCATCCAGCGTCGCCAGACGTTCTGGGCCCGGATCCAGTCGCCGCCTTGCCAGAACTGGAGCACGACCAGGGGCGTGCGGACCTCTTCGCCCGGGTGCAGCTTGAAGTGCGTAAGCTCCTGCCCGGCCCGAATCCGCAGCCCGCAATCGAGATTGCGCACGAACTCGGCGGCCCACTGGCCGGGCCAGCCGACGACCACGATCAGCCCCGAGTCGCCCCGCTGGAGATTGAAGTAGGAGAGGTCGCTGTTGGTCGGTCGCCCCCCGGCGGCCGAGATCCGCGTGGTCGATCCGGCGTCGAGCACCGTTTCCAGCGGCGAGTAGTCGGTGCCGTCGGCCGGCGAGCCGACGTTGTGGTGCAAGAGCAAGTCGGTCCGGTCGTGCCGCTGCCAGCCGACGTCCAGGGCCCGGATGCTCTGGAGGATCGGCGTGTCGGCCGTGCCCGTGTTCTTGAAGTAGAGCGTCCACTCGACCGTGGGAAAATCGCGGTACTCGACGGCCTCGCAGCGGAGTTGTAGCCCCGTCTCGGGGTCCGTGTAGAGGACGGTGTGTTGCGTGCGACGGTCGTCGAGCTTGTGGGCTTCACGCTTGCCTTGCCAATTTCCGAGCAGCTCCGCCGACGACTTGCCGGCGTAGGTGAACGAGAACGGCGGATCGGGCGTGAACAGGGCGTCGCAAGCGGCCAGGATCGGCAGGTCGCCGAGCCAGACGGTGCTGCCGTCAGCCAGCTCGGTCCGGGCCTCGGCCCAATCGGCCTGGTCCCAGCCGATGCCGTCGCCCGCGTCGCCCACTTCGAGCGCGAGCTCGCTCGCGCCGCCCAGATCGATTTCGATCGGCACGCCGGCCGTCTCCTTGCACATCACGTCGGAGCGGAAGGCCTCGCGATCGGCGACGTTGACCGAGAAGATCACGCTCCCTTTGCCGGCGCGGGTTTGCTCGTTGTTGTCCAGACCGGCGATCGCCGAGAACTTCTTGCCCGGTCCCGGCAGGCGGACCACCACCTTGCTCACCGCGTGGCAGTAGAGCCCGCGCGTGTATTCGGTGTCCGCGATTCTCAGCGGCTTCTTGTTGCGGGCGTTCCTCTCGATCGCGTTGTTGTTCACGTGGACGATCAGTCCCGGCTGGCGCGGCGCCGAGGCATCCGGGGCGCCGAACTTGGCGGCCACGAAACGTCGGGCAAGGGCCAACTCATCCGGCGTTGGGGCCACGGCCCGTGCAAAGTGCGCCGGCGCGAGGCAAAACGTGGCGACCGCGACGCACACGGCGGCCATCCTTTGGGTCACTCGGAATAACATGGTGATCGACTCCTAACGCGGCCACTGGCGGCAACCAGAGTACTCATCACGCTCCGCGTGATGGGCGTCGTCACGCGGAGCGTGACGAATACAATCACGCGCACGGCGCTTGTCACTCGGGCGGCTCGAAATCCCACTGCTCGACCACGTCGCCCGCCCCGGACAGGCGAATCCAGTCGATCTCGATTTGGTCGGCCGGCGGGGGATACAAGCGGACGTGGACCAAGGCCCCTTCGACGGGCACCTCGACGCGGACCTCCTGCCACTGGCCGCCCATGGGCACGTCGAACGAGATGACCTGCCCCTCGGCGGGGAATTGCTCCTGCGCGGCGGTCCGCCACTGGACTCTCCCCTTGCCACCGCCCGAAGCCTTGACTCTCATACTGGCGACGACCGGCCCGGGGACCTTCACACTGGCCGTGGCCACGAAGGGAGACTTGCCCGTGGGCTCCAGGTGCAAGGCGCCGTCGCGGACGGCGAACTGGCTGCCGCGGACCACCCAGCGGCCCAAGGCGGCCGCCTGCGGGTCGTACTTGGGATTGGGCACGGGCACCAGGGCGTCGGTCTCCTCGAGGAACCGGTCGATGAGCCGGTCCAGCTCGCGGACCTTCTCCGGCATCCGCTCGGCCAGATTGTTCGTCTCGCTGAGGTCCTCGTCGAGGTTGTACAGCTCGTACTCGTTGGGGAAGTGCTCGTTCGGCTCATAGAAGCGGATCAGCTTCCAGGGGCCCTTGCGCACGTAGGTGGACGGCGCGTTGATGCGTCCCAAGCCGTGCGGGAAGTGGCAGAAGATCGCCTCGCGCTTCGGTTTCCCGGTCTGCTTCAACAGCGGGACGATGCTCTCGCCGTCGAGGATCTGCCCGGGCTTGGGCGAAAGGTCGGCGATCTCCAGGAGCGTGGGATAGAAGTCGACGCTGGAGACGACCTCGGAGCACCGGCTGCCGGGCTCGACGACGCCGGGCCAGGCGACGAGCATGGGCTCGCGGGAGCCGCCTTCGTAGATCATCGCCTTGCCGCCCCGCAGCGGCGCGTTGTTCGTCGGGGGCCGATCGCCGGCCCAGCGGCGCCAGTCCTGGAGCAGGGTCCAGCGGCGCGAGCCTTCGGGGGCGGGCTTGTTGTCGTCGGGCGTGTTGCTGTGGATGTTGCCGCCGTTGTCGGAGAAGAAGATGAAGACCGTCTTCTCGGTGAGCCCCAGCTCGTCGAGCTTGTCCATCAGGCGGCCCAGGCTTTCGTCGACGCTTTGGAGCATCGAGGCCATGATCGGGTTGGCCTGTTCGCCGCGCGGGTCCTTCTTTTCGGCGTACTTTCGCGTGGTCTCCTCTTTGTGCCCCCAGGGACCGTGCACGCCGTACTGCCAGAGGTTGAGGAAGAAGGGGCGGTCGCGGTTCGACTGGATGAAGCGGATCGCCTCGTCGGTCACGCGATCGGTGATGTATTCGCCCTCGGGGCCGTCGGTGACCGTGCCGGCCCGAAACTGGTAGGGCGAGAAGTAGCTTCGCGGGCCGGGGTCGGGGGCGCCGTGGAAGGAGACCTCGAAGCCCTGCGCTTCGGGCCAGTGCTCCGGATTGACGCCGAGGTGCCACTTGCCCACGTGGGCCGTCGCGTAGCCGGCGTCGCGCAGGGCCTCGGCGATCGTGTGCTCCTCGGCGGGCAGGAACCGCTTGCTCCGCGGGATGAGCATCTTCTGGTTGGGCGGCCCTTCGGCGGGGATGAGCGGCTCGTCGGGAAGCGGCGGCAGGTGGCCGGAGGGCGTGGTCAGCCGGAGCCGGGCGGGGTACTTGCCCGTCATGATGCTCGCCCGCGTCGGCGAGCAGAGTGGGTTGGCCGCGTAGGCGTCGGTGAACACCATGCCCCGTTCGGCGAGCCGCTCCATGTTCGGCGTCTCGTAGTACTGGCTGCCGTAGACGGTCGAGTCCATCCAGCCCATGTCGTCGACCATGAAGAACACGACGTTGGGCGGGCGCTCGGCGGCGGCGTTGGCGATGGTGATCGTCAGGCAGGGCGCAACCACCGAACCGGCGACGACGGCGAACAGCGCACGAAAAGCACGTTCCATAGGTATCTCCTCCAAGTGCGATTCGAAGAACGGGCTGTGTACACTACGGGCCGGCAAAGCATACGACCTTGCCGTCCTGTGTGGCAAGATAGAGCCGACCACCGGCCGCGGCCAGCCCGTCAAAGACCGGCGGGACGTCGAGTTCGTACTCGGCGAGCGGCTGCCCGTCGGCCGTGGAGACCGCGCAGAGCAGCCCGCCCTCCTTGCCCTCCCACGCGGCGGGGAGATCAGCCAGCTTGCCGTCGTCGGGCGGACCGGCCACGAACAAGGTGTTCTCCGCCAACAGCATCGCCCGCACTAGAAGCGGCACCTCTTTCGTCCACCGGTACTTCTTGGGCGGCGCGGCGGGCTCTCGGCGTCGCTGCTTAGCCGCGGGCTTGGTTGCGGGCTTTGCTGCGGGCTCTGCTTTGGACTTCGCCGCGGCCCTTGCTGCCGGCTTGGCCGCCGGCTTGGACTGCGCCCGCTTGGCCGCCGCCGGCTCGGGCTCCGGCTTGCTCTTGCGGGCGTCCTGCCGATCCACGGCGAACAGCCGATACGATATCCAACGGGCGTCGGGATCGCGATCGGGCCGGAAATGGAAGATGGCCGTCCCGTCCACGCCGACGTGGCTCCCATGATTGACGTAGTGGTCGCGCCCGAAGCCGTAGACCCACGACTCGTCGAGCGCCAGGATCCGCCCGGACGGGGCCGATCGGCCGACAACAGGCCACCCACCGTAGCCCGACCGCATGCTGCTGGCCACCAGCCAATAGGTGCGGTGCCACCAGGAATCGTCCACAAAGCCGACCGAGCTGTACAGGTGCGGCACGTCTTCTTCCTGCTCGGCGAGGTTGCGGTCGAACCGCTTGTGCCGCATGTAGATCGAGGTGCCATCGCTGGAGAGCACGTCGGGGAGCGCCCCCTTCATGTGCGTGCCGCGGATGCTCTGTTGCGGCTCCAGCCCGGTCTCGGGATCGCGGTCGTCCATGCGCAACTCGGCCAGCTTCTCGCCCGTCACGGCGTCCAGCCGGTAGAGATACATCCCCCCGTCCAGGAAGATCGACCGGCCGGCGACGAAGTAGGCCGAGCCGTCTTCGACCAACACGCTTCCGTGCACGGGCCAGGCCGATTCCAATTGGTTGTAGGCGACGACGCGTCGATCTTCCGGGGCCGCCCGGAATCGCCACGCCAGCTCGCCGTCCGACGCGCGGAGGCAGTAAACCCATCCGTCGGCACACCCGAACAGCGCAAGCCCCCGATAGATCGTCGGCGGACCGTCGACTCGCCCGCCCGCCGTGAAGCTCCAGGCCGGCTTGCCGCTCTCGGCGTCCAGGGCGTGGACGGTGTGGGCGTCGACCTGGGCCACGAAGACCTTTCCGTCGGCGATGACCGGGCTCGTCAGCTTGCCGCCCAGCTCGGCCTGCCAGGAGCGCTGGAGCGTGGTCGGCACGGCGGCGTCGGTCCGGCCGCTCCGCGCGGCGTCGTGGCGGTAGGTGGGCCAATCTTCGGAAGGATGAGTGATGAAGGATGAAGGATGAATGCTCGCATCGAACGCAGGACCGCGCTCGAGTCGCGCGGTCTCGGTATTCTCGTCGCTCGCCTCTCGTCCCTCGCTTCTCTGCGGCGCCAAGGCGTTGAAGCCGTTCAGCTTCGACTCGATGTAGCAGGCACAGGAATGCGACGGGGCGTAGAGCAGTCCGTTGCACGGCATCACGCCGTACTGGCACGTGCCGCGAGTCCAGTGGTCGGTGGTCGCCTTGCCGGTCGCCACGTCGATGAACTCCACGCCGGCCCGGCCCAGAACGAGATACCGCTCGGTCGCCTTGTTGCGGTAGCACCGGTGGTGCCCCATTCCGACGGTGAAGAACTCCTTGTCGGGCGGCCGCTCCATCTTGACCTCACCCGTGGCCGGATCGCGCCCGGTGGTGATCCCCGGCTCCGTGGCACGGACGAGGTTACCCGTCCAAACCAGGCCGCCCGCCACCAGCACGTCGACCGGGCCGTTGTAGCATTCCTTGCAGGGGCAACTCCAAAGCCGCCGGCCGTCGGCGGCCGAAAACGCGATCAGCTCTCCCACCGGGGCGAGTCCGCCCGCGCTGCTCGGGATCCACTCCACGCCTTCCGGCTGGGAGCCATCCTCTCGGGCGGAAGAAGCCACGTCGCGATCCGCCGAGAGCACCACGTCCTGGTAGACCACCAGCGTGGGAGTGGACCATCCCAGCCGGCTGCGGCTGATCGGACGCTCGGCCCGCCAGACCTCGTCGCCGCTCTTCGCATCCAAGGAGACGACGTGCTCGGCGTTCTCGAAAAACACCTTGCCGCCGTGGACGGCCAGCGTAGTGGGCATCAGCTCGGCGGTGGCCGCGTCGGCCTTCTTCCACACCAGCTCGCCCGTGTCGGCTTGGATCGCGAGGATTCGCTTCTCGTGAGCGGAGGGGGTGACGCCGCGTCGCCAGGTCTCGATGACGGCCCCCGCTTGCTCGGCGCGCCGCTCGCCGGCGACCAGGTAGAGGACCCCGCCCGCGCAGAGGATCTCCGTCGTGCCGCCGGTCCCCTCGTACGTCTTGACGGTCTCGCCCGTCGCGGCGTCCAGCGCGGTCACCGGCTCGCCATAGCCTAGCGTCACGTAAACGCGGTCGCCGATGGCCACCAGCGTTCGTGAAACTTCAGGCGGGCCGCTGCGGAAGCCCCGCAGGTGCCACTCCCAGGACTCGATGGGCCGTTTCCAGAGGAGCACGCCGCTGAACGCATCGCGGGCGACCAGCCACCACTTGGCCGGCAGGACAATGAACGCCGTCGGGCCTTCGTCGACGATCGCGAAGACCCGCCCGCCGCTGGAGACGACCGCGCTCAGCGTGGCCAGATGGTCGTGGCTTCGCGCCCATTTCGGCCCGCCGACCCACTGGAGGTGGCGCGGCGGTCCGACCACCGAGTCCCGGGCCACGGCGTTGTTGTCCGGGCCGTGAAGGAAGTGGGTCCACTCGTCGATCTCTGTGGGGCGGGGCTTGACGGTCGCTTTCCACTCGCCGCCGGCCCTGACACAAACCACGCCGCCCGGAGCAAGCACCCGCATGACCTCTCCCCGCATTCCTTCGCCCGGGCGGCTCGACAAGACGAGCAGGTTGACCAGGTTGTCCGCGTACGGCAGCCGCTCCCCCGTCCAATGCTCGGCGGACACCTTGCCGCAAAGGCCCATGGCGCGGATCGTCTCGCGGGCCTTCTCGACGTTGCCCGCGTCGGCGTCCAAGCCGTGGACCAGGTAGCTGTCGCCCGCACGAAGCGCGGCGGTCAGCTTCCCGTCGCCGCAGCCGACGTGGACCACCAGCCCGCCGCGGGCGCCCGCGGCGTCGAGGATTTCGCGGGCCGTCGCCCTTTCAGGCGACTCGGCCGCGGTCGCCGTAGCTTCGAGAAGGCCCACCAGGGAAAGCGACAAGATCAGAGCGACCAGGACCGCTCGGCTCAAACGGGCAGCAACTGGTATTCGTCTTACCATGATCCGACTCCTTGTTCCTGGCCAGAACCGGCTCCCTTGAAGTATGTGCGCGAAAGCCGGCGAGCCGGAGGTGCGAGCCTTGGGGCGCGGACCCCGGAGCTCGCGCCCGGCGTCGCTTGTTGCCCACCCATTATCGGGGACACTTACCACGTGGCAAGTCTCCGCCGGCCGATGGAGCGTGGTTTTGCTATTCGGGCCGACCTTCCCACGCGGTGGGGACAACCACACTGTCGCCTTTCTGGACGTCGTAGTAGTAAAGCGAGTCGCCCTCCTCGAAGCCGTCGATGCTCTCCACGTGCAGCTTCATCGGTGCGGCGAACTCGATCGTGTCGACGTGCGTTGAGGCGCCGCTCGGGCCCCGCAGGAGCTTGCCGTCGAAGAACCGCGTCGTGGAGCCGCCCACCACGGAACGGGCGTATTCGTGGGGGACATCGCTGAGGATCATGTCCGGCTTGAGCTGGTGGACCCGGCCCTGCCCGAGGAGCATCGACTGCGGGCCGAGCTGGATCCGCGTTCCTTTCGCCGTGGGCTCTGCGCCGTAGATGCGATACGCCGTGTTGCGGGAATAGCGGGGGTTGGAGAATGAAACCGCGGAGCCGCTCCCGTCGTCCTGCGGCGGCTCGAGATCGGTCTGGACCCAGTTCTCGTCGTAGCTCAGGTCGAGGACCGTCCCGCGAAGAATCCCCTGCTTGGGCCCGCACGGCTTGCCGTTGAGGCGGACGTCCCAGGCTCCGTGGGTGGCCAGCGTCTCCACGCGGCTGTCTTGGACCGCGAGAAAAACGACCGCCCCGCGCCAGCGGACTTCTCCGACGGCCGTTTCCGCCGATTTCTCTTCCGCGTCGAGGCCGGCACTGAAGAAATACTCGTCGCGTCCCAATCGCCGCACGTGCACGCCAATCGGGGTCACTTCCGCGCCTTCATCGCCGGCTTCCGCACCCCCACGGTGCACTTGTACGCGCTCGGCCGACGCCAAGATCGGCTCCGGCGGCAGCGACGCTTTGGGCGCTTGTTCCGAGTCGGACCGCGCGGCATACGGCTCCATCACTACCGCGAAGTTGCTCGATAGCCCCGTCGCCGTAGCCGTCCCCGTGCGTCGGGCGAGCAGGTAGGAGGCGCTGCGGCAGTGTGGGTACAGCCCGGGCGCCTTGGCCATGACGACCTCCGTCTCCGGCTCGGGGAGCAGGTGGACGCGGAAGTGGGCGTCGCCCGGGCCGCCCAGCGTCCAGTCGGCCGTGCACGGCCCGTCGGCCCGGGCGCGGCGCATGTCGTAGAAGAACCCATAACCGTTCCCCGGCGGCGGATTCCAATAGGGCTTATTGGGGAAGCCGGCGACGTCGCCCTCCGGACCGATACGTTCACCCCAGGCATGCTCCAAGCCGGCCAGCGAGCCGTCCTCTTCGGGGCCCAGGTCGATGCCGCGGACGTCGAACTGCTGGCTTTGCACGCCGACGCCGTAATCGTGCTGCCGGCCGCCGCGCACGCGAAACAGGTCGACCAGATACTGGCCACGGCCGCCGCCCACGAGTGCCACCGTGCGGCGATACTGCGTCACGCCCTGCGACGAGTAGCTGAGCGGTGAGTCCGCTTCGACGAGCTTGATGCCGGGCAGATCGGCAAAAAGGTGGAGGCTCCCGCCCGATCCGCCCCGCTGGCTCGCCTCGTTCACCGTGACCAGGTTGTGGGAGACGGTCTGGCTGCCCCAGCCGACCTGGGCGTGCGTGCTCCCCAGCCCGTATCCGATCTCGTAGGTGAGCTGCCAGCCTTTTCCGTAGTATATAAGACCCAGGTCGTCGAGGTCGCCGTGGTTGAGCGACGGGCCGAACCGGAGCAGGGCCCCCTGGGCATCGGTCTCCTGTCCGTCGCGGAGGATCGCGATCCCCTTCTGCCCGAGAAACCACGAGCCGAACAGCCGCCGCCGGAAGTCGGCGTCGAGCTCCGCCTCAGGGAGATCGGGCGCCGGGTCGGCATGGTAGAGGAGCCAGCGCCGGATCCGCGACTCCCGGCGTGCACGCGGCACGTCGCCCCGGCAGAGGAAGCGGAGCACGCCGGCGA
This sequence comes from Thermoguttaceae bacterium, assembly GCA_035528065.1. Classification (GTDB taxonomy): domain Bacteria; phylum Planctomycetota; class Planctomycetia; order Pirellulales; family Thermoguttaceae; genus DATKZH01. The sequence continues at coordinate 12,560 of DATKZH010000313.1, forward strand.
ACGCCTCCTTCTCTTGGCCCGAACAGGCAGCGAACAGCCGCTCGGCGCACTCGTAGTCGCGGGCCGAGAACGGGGCCGACGACGGGAACCGGCATTGGTTGTCCGGCCCGCAATCGCCGAAGTTGGGCACGTGGCCGGCGACGTCCATCACCAGATCGGGCAGGTAGTAGAAGCTCCGCATTCGGGCGTCGTCGAACAGGTTGATCCCGCGAGGGTACTTGTCGCATCGCCAGTTTTTCAGCGGCTCGACGAAGGTGAGATAGAGCTGGCGGCAGTGCATGGCGTAGCCCAGCGCCGTCTCGTAGTATCGGCCGTCGCGGTCGCAGTTGTTGGCGAGCATCGCGTAGATCGAATAGGGGCCCTCGACGGCGCCCGCCACGTACTCGGGAATACCCAGCAGGACGCCCACGGCCAACGCGCCCCGCATGTAGTCGGCATGGCCGTTGTGAAGCATCCCGCCGAACGTGTGGGCGTAGCAGTAGTAGGCGGCGTCCTGCATCAGGTTCAGGTCGACGTTTTCGCGGCGGGTCATCTCGGGCCACGAGCGACCCCGTGCGTCGCGCGTGCCCACGGCCCGCTCTTGCGCCGAGGGACCCTCGGGAAACGTCGCCTCGAGCTTCGGCCTCAGCGAAGGCTTGTCCAGGGCCTTGCTCGCGTAGATCAGGTCGTAGGCCTCGACGTACACGACCAGGTTCCGGGCCACCTGATACCAGGGCCGCGCGAACCGGCCGCTGGGGGGTCGGCTGGGGTAGTCCCACGAGCCGGACGTGGATTCCGCGTAGATGCCGGCCAACGCGTCGAAGAAGAAGGCCGCCCGGTCGGCGTACTTTTCGTCGCCGGTCAGGGCGTAGGCGTGCGCGAGGCTCGGCAGCGCATCGCGCGTCCACTGCTCCGTCACCCAAGCGTTCCACGTACCCAGCAGGTAGTGGATGCGCCCGTCCTTGGCCACGTAGCCCGTGCCGTCGTCGGGATGCGCTTCGTCGGGCAGGACGTGCCCCTGGGCGCAAGTCACCCTGCCCGGTCGCTCCCACGAGCATCGCGCGCCGCCCCACGAGCCGCACGAAGCATTGCAGATCGGACAGCCCGTGAAGCCATACGCGTAGCACGCCCCGGGCTCCGGGAGGAACCGGAGCCAGTAGTCCTCGTCGTTCGCAAGCCACTTCGCCGCTTCCGCCAGGATGCTCGCCTTCTCGGCCTTCCCCCATTCGGTCGCCTCCGCGTTGCGACGGGCCCGGGCGAAGTCGTCGGCGTTCACGTAGACGATCGGATGCGACGGGCTGCCCCGGGCCGTCAGCTCCTCGCGCTTCTTAGGACCCGCGAGCTGCTTGGGCGGCTTGATGAGCCCGCGCGGATCGAGAAAGACGCCGATCTCGTTGATCCCCAGGTAGACCTTCGGCTCGTGGACGGCCAGGACGCGAAGGGTCAGCGACGTGGTCTCTCGGGGCCCGTCGAATCGGAACACCGTCCAGCCCGACGCCTCCGGCTCGAAGCGGACCCTCGCTTTGGCCCCGTCGCTCAACTCGACCTCGGCCTCTTTCCAGTACGCGTAGAGGTTCGAAGCCCCGCGGGCGTAGACATCGACGACGACCGTATCGAGCGTGACCGGCTCGTTCCACTCCAGCTTGACCCAGTGGGGAAGCTCGTAGCCCGACTTGCTGGCCCAGTGCGTGGCCTCGTTGTCGTCCAATAGCTTCAGGGCCCCGTACTTGCCCGTTGGCGGTGCTGACGCGCTTGCCGCCGAAGGCGTCGCCCGAAGGGCCAGGTTGTCCAAGTCCTGCGACGCGCACACCGAGCAGCAAAACCACGCGGCCACCAGCGCCGCGCCAAGGATTCGACGTTCGACCATCATCGCACCTCACCCTCGATCCATCCCACCTCGACCCCGATTGGCCGAAAACGACCGGCCACCACCGGGGAACATCCTACCCCCGTGCCCGAGCCGGCACAAATCGCGGCAGCGTGAGTGAGCGATCAGAGTTTTTTTGCAGCTCTTCCGGGTGGCACGGCCGGAGCGCGCGGGCGATAATGTTGGGGAAAGCACGATGGCAGCCAACCAGGAGGATGCCCGACATGAAACGCCGAAGCACGGGTTCGCTACTGGCGCTGTGGATACCGCTCCTAGGCTTCCACAGCTCGCCCGCCCACGCCGATCCGCCCCAGCCCTCCCGCTGGCGGCCGATCCCGGAGCTGACCGACGAGTTCGACGGCGACCAGCTCGACCCGGCCAAGTGGCACGACCACAATCCGCAGTGGAAAGGGCGCAAGCCCGGCCTGTTCTCGAAGAAGAACGTGACGGTCCGCGACGGCAAGCTCCACCTGGTCGCCCGGGCCGAAGACCTGCCCGACGCCCCCGAGGGCTACGACACGTTCACCACCGCGGCCGTCAAGAGCAAAGCCCTGGTCAAGTACGGATACTTCGAGATCAAGTGCCGGCCGATGAAGTCCCGGGCGTCCAGCGCGTTCTGGTTCTACCACTCGACGCCCGAGAACTGGACCGAGATCGACGTGTTCGAGATCGGCGGCGGGGCCCCGGGTCACGAGCGGGCGGTCCACATGAACGTGCACGTGTTCCACACGCCCACGGAGAAGAAGCACTGGTCCAAGGCGGGCCGGTGGAACGCGCCGTTTGATTTGGCCGACGACGACCACGTGTACGCGTTGGAGTGGGACGAGGGTCAAATCAAGTACCACGTGGACGGCCAGGTCAGGAGGGCAATTGAAAACACCCATTGGCACCAGCCGCTTACCATGAACTTCGACAGCGAGACCATGCCCAGCTGGTTCGGGCTGCCGAAGCGGGAGAACCTGCCTTCCACGTTCAGCATCGAGTACGTGCGATCCTGGAAGCGGATCGACGACGCGGAGAAGACGGAACCAGCACAGACGAAGCCGCGCAAATAGAACACTTGCCCCACCGCGAGACAAGGGAGAAGACCATGGCGAATGCCCGTTCTCGACACGCTGTTCCCGGTATCTTTCTCGCTTTCTGCGTCATGATCGGAATGGTTGGCAGCATGGCCGACGCCAAAGACCGAGGCGTGAAAAGCACCCCCTCCGCCCCGCACGTGAAACTCCGCTCGGTCGACCCGGACGACGTCCGCTGGACGCAAGGCTTCTGGGCCGCCAAGCAGCGGCTCTGCCGCGAGGCGATGATTCCCACCGTCGAAGAGGCTCTCCACGATCCGCAGAACGGCGCCTGCCTGGACAACTTCCGCGTCGCCGCCGGGGTCGCAGAAGGCGGCCACGTGGCCTGCCACTGGAGCGACGGCGATTGCTACAAGTTCATCGAGGCCTTAAGCCACGTCTATGCGGTCACCCGGGATGAAAAGCTCGATCGGCTCCTGGACCATTGGATCGAGATCATCGGCAAGGCGCAGGACGACGACGGCTACCTCTCCACCAACGTCCAACTCGACCCCAACGTGAACCGGTGGCAGCGCCTGCACCATCACGAGCTCTACAACTTCGGCCACCTGCTCACGGCCGCCTGCGTCCACCATCGAACGACGGGGAAGGACAACTTCCTCCGTATCGCCAAGAAGGCGGGCGATTACCTCTACTCCGTGTTTCAGCCTCGCCCGCGCGAGCTGGCCCGATTCGGGTTCAACCCCTCGAACATCATGGGCGCCGCGGAGCTGTATCGGACTACGGGCGATCCGAAGTACCTGGAGCTTGCGCGCGTGTTCGTCGACATGCGCGGCTCGGCCCCCGCCACGCCGGAAGAGCGAGCCGACCCGCGCCACCTCGGGGGCACCGATTGCACCCAGGACCGCGTGCCGCTCCGCCGGGAGACGGAGGCGGTTGGGCACTGCGTGTGTGCCACGTATCTCTACTGCGGCGCGGCCGACGTGTGCGCCGAGACCGGCGACCCGGCCTTGCGCGAAGCCCTGGAGCACATCTGGCGAAACGTCACCACGCGCCGGATGTACGTCACCGGGGCCGTCGGCTCCTTCCGCAACGGCACGTCGTCACGCGGCGACTTCGTCCACGAGGCCTTTGGCCGCGACTACGAGCTGCCCAGCCGCACCGCCTACTGTGAAACCTGCTCGAACATCGGCGGCGCGATGTGGAGCCGGCGGATGCTCGGCCTGACCGGCGAGGCCAAGTACGCCGACCTGATGGAGCTGGTCCTCTACAACAGCATGCTCTCGGCCGTCGCTGCCGACGGGAAAGGGTTCTTCTACGCGAATCCCCTGAAATGGGACGACCGAACGGAGGGGCTTTCTCATCATCACACGCCCGTCCGTTGGGCGACGCACGGATGCTTCTGCTGCCCGCCTCAGGTTATTCGCACCATCGCTAAGCTGCACGGCTGGGCCTACGGCGCGTCGAAGGAAGGCGTCTGGGTGCATCTGTACGGGGGCAACGAGCTACGGACCGAACTGCCCCACGGAACCGCAGTTCGACTCGCGCAGGAGACCGACTATCCGTGGGACGGCCGCGTCAGGATCACGGTCCACGAGGCGCCGTCGACCGAGCTGGCCCTCATGCTGCGGATCCCGGGCTGGGCGGAGCAGGCTTCGGTCACGGTCAATGGCGGGGCGACCGACGTGGCGATCACGCCCGGGACCTACGCCAGACTCCGACGCACGTGGTCGGCTGGCGACGTGATCGAGCTGGATTTGCCCATGCCGGTGCGGCTGATCGAAGCCCATCCGGACGTGGAGGACGCGCGAGGCAAGGTCGCGGTGAAGCGAGGCCCGGTCGTCTACTGCGCCGAGTTCCCGCTTCAGGAAAATGGGGAACGAATTTGGCGGGAAGGCGTGTTCTTGCCGGAGAACGTGCGGCTGGCGCCAACCTATCGAGAGGGCTTCCTCGGCGGGGTGGTCGTCCTTGAAGGGGAGGCCCTGACTTTCCGGGGTCGCGACCGTTTTCAGAAACAGGCGGCCGGTGTGCCGATCCCCGACGACCAGCGCGACTGGGCCGATCGGCTCTACCGCCCCATTGAGCCGCGCCACCTCCCGAAGCCCGGCGGCGGCACCGTTGACATCACGCTGATCCCCTACTACGCTTGGGCCAACCGGGGCGAGTCGTACATGGAAGTGTGGAGCCCGCTTGCCCGATAAAGGGCACGTCACGTGAAAGCGTCGTCACGTCTCGCCACCGCATCGTCTTCATCGTTCCGACGCTTCGCGTCGAAACGCACGCGATGGGCGCTTCGCGGCCTGGTTCCATGCGATGGGCGCCTAGCGCCCCGGCTTCCGAGAGAAGCGTGGGCGCGATAGGGATAGTAGTGTCAACACCGGACCGATCGAGGAGCACCCGATGAAATCCCGCACTTCCCGACGTTCGTTCTTGAGCACGGCGGCCGGCGCTGCCGTGATGGCCCGGCTGGGACACGGCGCAGCACGCTCGGCGCAGGCGGCCGGCGACCGTCCGGGCCCGACCGCGCAAGACACCTTCGGCCTCGCCGAGGCCGGCAACAAGAGCCCCGTCATCTTCGATACCGACGTCGGCGGCGACATCGACGACACCTGGGCACTGGCGATGCTCTTGAAGTCACCCGAGCTCGACGTCAAGCTTGTCACGTCCGACTCGGGCAACGACACTTACCGGGCGAAGATCCTCGCCAAGATGCTCGAGGTGGCCGGGCGGACCGACGTCCCGGTCGGCATCGGCTGTCGGCCCGACGACCAGAAAGGACGCCAGAGCGAGTGGGTCGGCGACTACGACCTGGCGGGCTACCCCGGCAAGGTCCACCAGGACGGCGTCGGCGCGATCATCGAGACGATCCGCGCGTCCCGCGATCCGATCACCCTGCTCGCCATCGGTCCCGTGCCGAACGTCGCCGAGGTGCTGCGGCGGGCGCCCGACGTCGCCAAGCGGGCACGCTTCGTGGGCATGCATGGGAGCGTCCACCGCGGCTACGGCGGCAGCGAGAAGATCTCCCCGGAGTACAACGTCCGGGCCGCCCCCGAGGCGCTTGAGGCCGTGTTCGCCGCGCCGTGGGAAGTGAGCATCACGCCGTTGGATACCTGCGGCATCGTCCACCTCGAAGGCGAGAAGTACCAGAAGGTCTTCCGGTGCAAGGACCCGGTCGTCCAGGCGCTGATGGCGAACTATCGGGCGTGGTGTGCGGCCGCGGGCGGCAAGGGCGTCCCCGACCCCGCCAAGCGGAGCAGCACGCTCTTCGACACCGTAGCCGTCTACATGGCCTTTTCCGAGAAGCTCCTCGGCATGGAAACCGTTCCCCTGCGAGTGACCGACGACGGCTTCACGAAGATCGACCCCTCCGCACGACCCGTCCGCTGCGCAACCCAGTGGAAGGACCTCCCGGCGTTCGAAGACGAGCTGGTGGCACGACTCACTTCGGCGAAGGCGTGACGGCCGTACCGCGTTGCGCCGCGCCGGATAGGGCAGCGATTGCCTTGCCTACCATGGCGCTGGTGTCTTCCCGCCGTGCGGCGGACGCGCCGTACGGGCGATGTCTCCTCATCGACTTCTTGGGACGATCGCGATGACCACACGCCCCGTGGACGCGACGCCGGTCCTGAGTGCCGTCCTGACGGCCCTATCGGCAGTCATGGTGCTTGCACCGCCGGACCACTTCGCCCGCGCCTCGGCCGAAGAAGCCGACCTCTCCTTCGAGGCCGTCTCGCTCCGCTTCCGCATGAACAAGGCCAAGATCTACGGGCTGGATTTCGAGTGATCCGGATGCGGAATGCGCCGTGTCGAAAAGGGGATTGCTCCCGACGGAGTGCTTAGTTCGAGACGCGGTCTACGTTGTGGGCGATGTCAGAGGGCACATGTCTCCCTGCAAGCCGGAGGCGTTCTCTTGCGACTCCGCCCCCTTGCCGACTACCCCGAATAGGGAGTTCCAAAAGGTCCTGGTTTGGCACATGAATCGACCCTACTGGTAAAAATGCCCATTCTAGGATATTTTGGGACTCTGGTCCGCGTTTTCCCTCCACACCTCCAACTACCCCGCCCGAAGTTCGTATTCGGGGAACCTTGCGCTTGACCGTCGTATATGGAGTGTCCTGACGATGAAGTTCGCGTTTCTAGTCCATCCCCTCACCGAAGAGACCCGGCAGCTTACGAATTTGGATTGGGGCGATACGAGCTCGGCGAGTCAGGATTTGATCGGG
>DATKZH010000314.1:0-3841 GCA_035528065.1 Thermoguttaceae bacterium
GCGAGCCGTGGACGCTCTGACAACCGACCTGCGGGGATTAGCGCGCGGAATCCTTGCCGTTCTTTTCCGCCGCCGTTTCTCGGCGCTCCGTGTCCGGCTTGACTGCCGGTGCCTCCGGAACCGGCGGCGGTTCGCCCCAGATCCGCTTGAGCAGTTTCACGACGTCCGGATCCCGCTCCCTCAGTTGGGCCCTTTCTTTCTCGGAGCCGAAATACCGCTCCGTGACGGCGCAGAAGAACTCCTGCGCATCGCTCCTCGCCCAATCCCGCTTGGGATATGCCGTCCCCTCAACCGCCCTCTTGTAGGCCGCCAGAATCTCCGGATTGTCGTAACCGAGGACGCGATCGTGGTACCCATGGGCCAACTCATGCAAGACCGTGCGCACAGAGCGATCTCCCTCAGCCACATAGTCGGCGGCACGGCTGAACTCCACGCACTGGTGCTTCTCGGGATTGAAATCCATCTTCACCAGCCAGTCCTTGCCCGGATGGTAGTGAAACACCGGCGTTCTCCCGTGCGGGCCGTTGGTCGTATCGACCTCCAGCCAGATGGGCACCTTGACCACTTCTTGGAGCGGGCCCTCGGGGATCCACTTCTTCATCGTGGCCAGATCCTTTTTCAACTTCTTCAAGGCCTCGGCCCCGACCTCCGCGTAACTCCCCTCGCCCAGCAATCCGTTGTTGACGTAGACCTTCCAACCTTCGATGTTCCGAATCGTGTAGTTCGAGGTGGGCTCGTAAGCGAAACCGGCCGCTGCGAGCGCGACGAGCGCGAAAACCGCAAACCCGGCAACTTTCATGGACCATTCCTCCCGAAAAAAAACCCTTGGGATACGCCTTGCTCCGCCCCCTCCGAAAGACGCCTCGTCCTTGAAGGGGGCTCCTGCTCTTCTAACACCATTCCGTCGCCCCCGTCTCGGCCAATTTTTCTTGCCCCGGCGTAGTCGAAGACGAAGCCGGGCCATCCCCGCCTCCCGTCGGAGCGCAACGCAGACCCGCCGTAGTCCCGACCTGTCCGCCATAGCCCGCAAGGCGACGGCGGAAGGGCGAAGGCAGGGCGGGGCGCTCGCCATTGGCGAGAGGCGGGCAGACGCCGGGACCCTTTTTGGCGCAAGCATGTTTAGGGCGAAAAGGATGGAGAACTCCCGACGCCCGGGAGGTATACTACACCTGCGGCACTGCTGGGGGGACCAGCGACGTGCTGGGCCGACTCGCCAATCCCCCCGCCGCCCGCGGAAGGAGGCGAAAAAGTAGCATGTCCCCTTTTTCCTACGCTCACCTGGCTCGCCCAGCAGTGTTCCGGATGCGGTTGGAAGGAGTTCTATCATGTGGGCAACTCGGAGGAAAGGAAGGTGGGCGCTGGATGCAAGAACTAGGCATATAAGGCAGAGGCGCAGCCCGGTGTGGGGCCCAAGGAGGTCTGTGGTATGACACGTAGGAGTGTATATTTGTTGCTCCTTTGGCTGGTGGGGTTCTTTCTGCCTTTTCTTCCATTTGTTATAGGTTTTGTACTTGAGTACCTGGAGTTACCGTGGTGGTCGCCGTATGCAGGGATTTTGGGAGCGGTATTGTTGTGTGGTATAGCGATAGGTCAATCCGGCATGCACGCAATCGTAAGGGCTTTGTTGATGCTGGGTACTTTGCTTGGGCTTGGTCTCGAGCTGATCGTGATGTGGTGGATCCTCATGTGCAGACACGGCTTCCTGATGGGAACTCAATAGTAGCTGATGAAGGCCTCCACCGATTTTGAGTTAGCGCTGCGTTAGGGCGGGAACCAAGGCGGCTCGTGCTTCGCAGCGAAGGGTTGCTTCGCAGACTAGCAAACGCGGAATGCTTGCCCGCCTGCGGCGGGCAGAACGCGGAATTCGGAACGCGGAATTTGGACCGAACGCCGACGACGACGGCGAACTCGATGAGCGGCTCTACCTCGCCCCCGACGCCGACGTGAACTGCCCCCGGATGCTCCCGATTCGGGCGAGGCAGTGTACCACCATCGCGTTCAGGATGTCCTCCACCCGCGCCTTGTCCAGAAAACGAATGCCTGATTCCGTTATTTGTTGGGGCCTCACGCACAGGAGGACCATGTTTGACCCGGCCACGGCGGCTCTATTGTCCGTGACCACGGTGATGCCGAGCGCGCGGCGAATCCCGGGGTCCCCCATTGTAAACCCGCCCAATCCCCGCCAAAGTATCCCCCCGGAGAACGCCCGAAACCTTGCCGCCGCGAGGGGGTTGATACTTTCTGGAAACCGCCCATAGAATCACAATCGCAGCGCTGCGACTGCCGAGGAGAGAAGCCCGTATGACCCGAGCAAGGTCGACAGGCGTCGGGGGCAGTCTGGCGCTCCTGGCGGTCATCCTCGCGCTGGGCTGGGCAGGTCCGGCGGCGGCCGAGAAAGCCCGACCGGCCGGCCCGAAGCCGGCCGACGTTTCCGGCACGGCCGGAACGCTGCTCGCAAAGGCCCTGGCCGGCCCGCTGGCCGATGGCGCGGAGGTCATCCTCGCCGCCCGCCAGTTCGGCAAAGACGGCCACTGGTACGCCAACTTCAGTTACTTTGCCGAGAGTGTCGACCGCCTGACCTACGCCCCGGGCGGGAAACTGTACCGGCTCGACCTTGCGACCGGCCGCCTTCGCACCCTGCTGGACGATCCGTCGGGCGGCGTCCGCGATCCCCAGGTCCACTACGACGGCCGCCGCATCCTCTTCTCGTACCGCCGGGGCGACTCGTCGAACTACCATCTCTATGAGATCGGCGCCGACGGCACGGGCCTGAAGCAGTTGACCGACGGCCCGTGGGACGACCTCGAGCCCACCTATCTGCCCGACGGCCGCATTATGTTCGTCTCCAGCCGGTGCAAGCGGTGGGTCAACTGCTGGCTCACCCAGGTGGCCACGCTGTACGTGTGCGAGGCCGACGGCTCCGACATCCGCCTCGTCTCCTCGAACATCGAGCAGGACAACACGCCCTGGCCGATGCCCGACGGCACGGTCCTCTACACCCGATGGGAATACGTCGACCGCAGCCAGGTCCACTACCACCACCTGTGGAGCATCAACCCGGACGGCACGGGGCAGATGACGTTCTTCGGCAACCTGAATGCCGGCGTCGTGATGATCGACGCCAAGCCCGTCCCCGGGACGGGCGAGATCGTCTCGATCTTCTCGCCCGGCCACGGGCAGCGCGAGCACGCCGGCCCCGTCACGCTGGTCGACGCCCGCGCCGGGCCGGACGCCCAGGCGTTCGCCCGGCCGGTCAGCCGGGGCAACGATTTCCGCGACCCGTATCCTCTCTCGGCCGACCTCTTCCTGGTGGCCCGCAAGGACGAGTTGCTGCTGATGGACCGCCGCGGGCAGACGCAAACCGTGTTCGCCCTGCCCGAGGCCGACCGCAAGGCCGGCCTGCAACTGAACGAGCCGCGGCCGCTGCAGGCACGCCGGCGCGAGCACATCCTCCCCGACCGCATCGACCGGTCCGAGCCCACGGGCCGGCTCATGCTCGTCGACGTCAACCTCGGCCGGAACATGGACGGCGTGAAGCCGGGCGAAATCACGCACCTGCTGGTCCTCGAGACCCTGCCCAAGCCGATCAATTACACCGGCGGCATGGACCCGCTCAGTTACGGCGGCACGTTCACGCTGGAGCGCATCGTCGGCACGGTTCCCGTCGAGAAGGATGGCTCCGCCTACTTCGAACTTCCGGCAAACCGGGCGTTCTTCTTCGTGGCGATGGACGAGAACAACCTCTCCGTGAAACGGATGCAGAGTTTCACCTCGGTCGCGCCCGGCGAGACGACCAGTTGCATCGGCTGCCACGAACGCCGGACGCAGGCGCCGCCTCCCG
>DATKZH010000315.1:0-13824 GCA_035528065.1 Thermoguttaceae bacterium
TGGCGTCATTTTTGGCGTCACGATTGTCGCGGCGGGGGTGTCTGGAAAGAGCCGGCCTTGCGGATCAGCGGGCAGCACGGTGGGCCGCTGATCAAGCCTCTCGGGCACGTCGACCATGTAGACCGAGCCCTCGCGATGCGCGATCAGCCCGCCGCCGCGTAGGTGAGCGAGCGAGCGTTGGGCAGTCCGAGCGCTGATCTTGAGCAAATGGCCGATCCACTCCGGCGTCGCCGTTACCAGACCAGGGAGGGATTGCCCTTCAGCCCGGAGGGTGAGCAGGGCGTAGACGACGCGATCGGTCATCGTCAGATCATCGCGCCCGAGCACCACGTCGATCGCATCGAGCCGCGCGTGACCGCGTGGTGATGGGGCCGGCTTCCGTGCTCCCGTTTGGTCCACGTCGCGTTTCTCCGGGGGCCTATCAGTTCTGCGAGTGGGGTTGGCGTGTCATGCCGCGCCCCTTCCGGGGGCGCGTGGTGCTGCCGAGGATGACCTGATCCAGCTCCAGCCGGTCGATCAGCATCCGGCCGCGCACGGGGCGGTAGACGGAGAGCTTGTCGCTTTCGATCAGCCGCCGAATTGAGTCCTCCGACAGGTCCGAGTAGACCGCCGCAGAGCGCACGGTGAGCCAGCGCTGGGGCGGGCTGGCCAGCCGTTCCAGGATGGCGTCGAGCTTGCGGTCAATCTCGGCAAGATCATCCACGCGGCGCGGTCTCCTCCTGAAGACGTTCCCTCTCCTGGGCAATCTTCAGGAGGCGACGCAACAGGCGGGATTCTCGCAGGTTCGCTTCGAGCTTCCTGCGGATCGTCGCCGCGTCGGGCAGCCCTTCGAGCAGCTTTTCAGCAGAAGCACACTCGACTTGGGACATTAGAAACCTCCAAATCTGATTGCCAGAATTGGAGGTAGTATGGCGCCCGAGCGTGGCACGCCTGTGAGACTAGCGTGAAATCTGCGTGGCTTTTCCGTGGGGCCGCAAGTCTAATTGCCACGCAAGGTTGCGCCCACGATCGACACAGCGAACGGGGTCTTCGGGGCGGCTTCGCTTCTCGATTCGGGCTTTTCTCATCGCCCCTCGGAGCCCTCGACGCAGATCCTTGACGGCCGCGCGCACGGTATCGTCCGTGACGACAACGCCCTTCCAGACGCTTTCGTGCAACTGCTTGCATGTGACCAGGCGGTCACGGCTCTCGACGAATCGCTCCAAGACCTGCAACGGCTTCCCGGAGAGCGGGACCTTCACGCCGTACAACCTGAACCCGCCGGGCTCGATGACCAGCACGTCGTCATCTGGCGGTGGCGGAGAGTCGTCCTGTTCGTCGACCGGGGGCACCGCCGGCTGCTCTTCTCCGTTCCCGCCGTGTTTGCCCGCCCCCGTGCGCAATGGTTCCCCTCCGGCCACTGGCTGCCCGCGTCCGTTTCCCAGCCCGTCGTCTTCCGCGCCGGAGTCGGCCGGCAACCTGCCATCCCGAACCGCGTGCTCCCGCAACCGGTTCAAGTAAGATCGCAACTGGGATCGGCTCTTCGGTCTGCCCTCAACAGCCGCTTCGATGCTCTCCGGTGTGAGTTGCTCAAGCCGCCTGGAGCCGGCTCGCTCCCAAACCCCTATGGCCCACCGCATGTTCCGCTGCACGCTTTTCGCGAGACGCGACGCCATCTTCGGAAAGCAGACCGCCTCGAAGTAGCCGCGCACCGATCCGTCGTCTTCCGGCCCCGGCTCGGGTGGTATCGCCGGCAGCCGCCCCTCGCGAGCCGCATGCTCCCGCAATCGCTTCAAGCAGCCGCGGATCGTCCGTCGGCCACTGGCCGTGCCCTTCCAAGCGTTCGCAGCCGTCCCGATGTTCTCCGCCGTCAGTTGTTCAAGGCGCGCGAAGCCGGCGCGCCCCAGAACTCCGACAGCCCAGCGCATCGTCACCTGCGCTTTCTTGCCGAGATGCGATGCCATCCTTGGGAAGTACACAGCTTCCAAGTAGCCGCGCACCGAGCCGTCGTCTTCCGGCGCCGGCTCGGCCGGTAGCCTGCCCTCCCGAACCGCCTGTGCCCGCAACTTGGTCAAGTGTGACCGCAACTGGTATCGGCTCCTGGCCGTGCCCTTCCAGCCGTTCAGAGCCGTTTCGATGTTGTCCGGCGTCAGTTGGTCAAGCCCGGTGAACCCCGCTCGTTCCCAAATCCCCACAGCCCACCGCATACCTGCCCGCGTACTATTCGTAACACGCGACCCCATCTTCGGAAGGCAGACCGCCTCGAAGTAGCCTCGCACGGACCCGTCGTTTTCCGGCCCCGGCGGGGCTGCCAGCCTGCCCTCCCGAACCGCGTGCTCCCGCAACCGGTTCAAGTAGCCGCGCGCATCCCGTCGGGTCTTGACTGTCCCATCTCCCTCGTTCATCAGCGTGCCGAGGTTCTCGGGGGTCAGTTGTTCAAGCCGCGCGAAGCCCGTCCGCTCCGAAATCCCCACAGCCCACCGCATGTGGTACTGCGCGTCCTTGCGTAGACGGGCCCCCATCCTTGGGACGTAGACCGCCTCGAAGTAACCTCGCACCGATCCGTCGTCTTCCGGCCCCGGCTCGGCCGGCAGCCTGCCCTCCCGAACCGCGTGCTCCCGCAACCGGTTCAAGTAGCCGCGCATGACCTTCCTGCTGCCCGGTTTGCCCTTCCAACCGTTCAGGGCCGTCTCGATATTGTCCCGGGTCAGTTGTTCAAGGCGCGCAAATCCGGCCCGCTCGAAAATCCCCACGGCGCAGCGCCTTTGCTGCTGCGCTCGCTTCGCAAGACGCAACCCGATCCTTGCGATGTAGACCGCCTCGAAGTAGCCTCGCACCGATCCCTCGTCGGGCTTGAGACTTGGGGGCTGAAGAGAAGTGCTTGCCGCCATGCCAGAATGCTCCATGCTGGCCGGGCCGGCGGAGGGTCGCGAGGCCCCGCATGGAGCTGGAGGGCTCGCGACCCTACCGTCGCTAGATCGGCGGTGTCGACGCCGCCGATGGACCCGGGATTCAACGGTTCAGTTTCTCCGAACGCTCGAATCGGTCAAGGCCCCCCGCCCCTCCCCCAGAATGGGCGCGGAGCGGGCCCGTTGGAAAACCAGGAATCCTCCAAGAAAGAATCCCGCCGGCTCGGATTGGACGACCACACGACCGGCGGGATGCGGAAACGCGAGGGGGTTAGTGTAGCTGGTACACTTACTCTGTGACCATCCTGTGACCAAACCCTGCCCAAAACAGCCCAAAACAGCGTCTCTTGGTAAGATAGGCAACCCCCCGGGGTCACCCCAAGAAACACGTAAACCCCTGCACAACAGGGGTTTACGGAGGGTGGCTGAGGGGACTCGAACCCCCGACTTCTGGATCTTGAATCCTGAACCCTGAATCCTGAACCCTGAATCCCAACCCCTCCAACGGCCGATAATCCCCATTGCCGCTGCAATTCCTCCCCAGATCCCATCCGCCACGGGGCGGCCCTCGATCATGGAAACGTCGCTGCATCGCGATTTGAAAGCGCTCTACGCCGGACGAGACGCCCAAGTCGAGGTCACCCTGGGCGCGTATCGCATCGATGTCGTCTCCGGGGACCAGTTGGTGGAGATTCAGCACGGCTCCTTGGCGGCCATCCGCGACAAGGTGCGAAGCCTGCTTGCCGAACACCGGGTGCTGGTGGTCAAGCCGATCGTGGCCAAGAAGCGGTTGATCAAGCAGTCGGCCCGAGGCGGCCGGATCACGGGACGGCGGATGAGCCCCAAGCGCGGCCGGCTCTTGGACCTGTTCGACGATCTGGTCCACTTCACCCGGGTCTTCCCCCACGAAAGGCTGGTCCTGGAAGTCCCGTTGGTGGAGATTGAAGAATGGCGGTATCCGGGCCACGGTCGTCGACGGCGATGGCGGGCGAGCGACCATGAGGTGGAAGACCAGAAGCTGATCGCCGTGCGGGAGGTGTATCGGCTGCGGACGGCGGCCGACGTGGGCCGGCTGATCAGGTCCGCCCGGCCGCTGCCCAGGCCGTTTCACACGGGACACCTGGCCGCGTCACTCGGCGTCCAGCGGTGGTTTGCCCAGAGGATCGCGTATTGCCTGCGCAAGATTGGGACTGTGGAAGAGGTGGGAAAGCAGGGAAATGCTCGACTGTACGAGTTTGCGGTGGGCGGGGAATATAGACAAGGCAAGGACTTTCGGGAAAAACTCATCCGAATCGAGCGAAGTTCCGATGGTACGGGTACGATGAACGGGGGGATCTTTGCGAGTCCCGGTTGTGAGTGTGGCCGGGCTCAAAGTCCGATTTGAATTTCGCCGGGTTTCTGGTAGCCTCACGGTTTCGATCGGCGCGATTGCCACGAGTTGGCTGGCTGCGTAGTCCCTGCAAGAGGGCGGTCGCCTCTGGATTGCTGCGCGGCACCGCTTCGCGGCGGTGGCGCGGTCGGCGGCGTGGACGGCGGCGTGGACGGAGTCTTCTTCTGGTGAACATCCTAGTTGCCACGAGTGAAGCGGTTCCCTTTGCCAAGACGGGGGGGCTGGCCGACGTGTGCGGGGCCCTGCCCGTCGAGCTGGCCCGGCTCGGGCACCGGACCGCCGTGATCCTGCCCTACTATCGGCGGGTGAGGTACTGCGGGCAACCGATCGAGCCGTTGGGGATCGATTTCATCGTGCCGATCGGCAGCAAGACGGTCAGCGGTCACCTGGCGGCCAGTAGGCTCCCCCAGAGTGACGTGCCGGTCTACCTGGTCCAGCAAGACCAGTACTTCGACCGCGAGGAGCTCTACCAGGAGGATGGGGACGACTACGAAGACAACTGCGAGCGGTTTGTCTTTTTCTCGCGAGCCGTGATGGAAGCCATTCGGCTTCTGGAGCTCGAGGTCGACGTGATCCACGCCAACGACTGGCAGACGGGACTGGTGCCGGCGTGCTTGAAGCTCGAGTATTGCAGGCTCCCGCGGTACCAGTCGATCGCTTGCCTGTTCGCCGTCCACAACATGGGCTACCAGGGCCAGTTCTGGCACTGGGACATGTTGCTCACCGGCCTGGACTGGAAGTACTTCAACTGGCAGCAGATGGAGTACTTCGGCAAGCTGAATCTGCTCAAGACCGGCCTGGCCTTCGCCGACGCGATCAGCACCGTGAGTCCCCGATACGCCGAGGAGATTCAGACGCCGGAGTTCGGATGTGGATTGGAGAGCGTCCTGCGGCATCGGCGCGACGTGCTCTCGGGGATCCTCAACGGAGTCGATTACGGCCTGTGGAACCCGGCCGCGGATCGCTTCCTGGCCGCCAACTTCGACGCGGACTCGGTGGCCGCGCGGAAGCCGATCTGCAAAGCGGCGTTGCAGGAGGAAATGGCATTGCCGCGGGAGCCCGACTCGCCGCTGGTGGGAATGGTCGGCCGGCTGACCGAGCAGAAGGGTTTCGACCTGGTGGCTGAGGTGCTGCCCAAGTGGGTCGAGACGGCCGACGTCCAATGGGTGATCCTGGGCACCGGCGATCCGACCTACGAGAAACAGTTCCGGACTCTGGCCCAGCGCTTCCCGGAAAGGGTTGCCGCCCGGCTGGAGTTCTCCGACGAGCTGGCCCACCGGATCGAGGCCGGGGTGGACATGTTTCTGATGCCCAGCCGCTACGAGCCGTGTGGGCTGAACCAGTTGTACAGCCTGAAGTACGGCACGGTGCCGGTGGTCCGTCGCACGGGCGGGCTGGCCGACACGGTGGTCGACGCCAACGACCAGAGCCTCGGCGACGGAACGGCCAACGGCTTCAGCTTCTCGGAGGACGACCCGGAGGCACTCAGCGAGACGCTCCAGCGGGCCTGCGACGCCTACCGGCGGCCCGACGTCTGGAGTCAACTGATCGACACGGGGATGCGTCAGGACTGGTCTTGGGCCAAGAGCGCGCGGCAGTACGTCGCCCTGTATCAGCGAATCATCGCACGGAAGTAGAAGCAGTCGCACCGTTACGGAGAACTCGACACCCATGCACGACGTCTCGCTGGCGTTTTTCTGGCACCAACATCAGCCCTACTATCCCGACGACGTCGCCGGGGAGAACCCCATGCCCTGGGTCCGGCTGCACGGAACCAAGGACTATTGGGGCATGGCGATGCTCTTGCGCGAGGTGCCGGAGCTGCATGCGACGATCAACCTCGTTCCGAGTCTGCTGAAGCAGTTGTTGGCCTACACGGAGTTGGGACACGTGGATGCGCATCTGCGCGTCTCCCGGCTTCCGCCCGACGGACTCAGCGAGGACGACTCCAACTACCTCTTGGACAACTTCTTCCTGGTCCATCCCGACCGGATGATCCGGCCTTACAAGCGATACGACGAGCTGCGTCAGAAGCGCGGCTTCGGGATCGACCCGCCGGAGCGGGCCAGGAAGCGGTTCACGAAGCGGGACGTCGTCGACCTGCAAGTCTGGTCGAACCTGGTATGGATTCACCCGATCGCGTTCGAGTTGGACAAGGAGCTGGCCGAGTTTCGCGCCAAAGGGCGGCATTGGACGGAGAAAGAGAAAGCGTGGCTGCTGGACAAGCAGATGGATCTGCTGCGCCAGGTGATCCCGCTCCACCGCGAGTTGCAGGAGCGGGGACAGTTGGAGCTGACGACCACGCCTTTCTACCACCCGATCCTGCCGCTGTTGTGGGACAAGCGTCAGGCCCGCCGGGCGATGCCCGGGGTGCTCTTGCCGAACTACCTGGACGGTTTCCACGAGGATGCACCCGAGCACGTTCGCCGGGCGGTCGCTTTCCATGAGAAGCTGTTTGGGCAGAAGCCGCGGGGGATGTGGCCTTCCGAAGGGTCGGTCTGCCAGGGGATCATTCCCGCAATCGCCGACGCGGGGATCCACTGGATCGCCACCGACGAGGAGATCCTCGCCTGCTCCACCAACGGCTGGGTGTCGCGCGAAAGCAATGGGTTCATGCGCAACCCGGAGATGCTCTACCGGCCGTGGAAGGTGGAGGAGAACGGACGGCAGTTGCAGATCGTCTTCCGCGACCACGCCATGAGCGACCAGATCGGGTTCCACTACCAGCGGTTCGCGACCGAGCACGCGGTCAACGACTTCTGCGGCAAGATGGAAGCGGTCGGCCGGGCCACCGGCGGCAATGCCGGAAACCGGCCCTCGCTCTTGACGATCATCCTCGACGGAGAGAACTGCTGGGAATACTATCCCAACGGCGGCGTCGATTTCCTCCGCGCCCTCTACCGGCGGGTCATCCAGCACCCGAAGATCACCCCGGTCCGCGTGTGCGACTACCTGGAGCGGCACCCGGCCACCGACAAGTTGAGCCACCTGTTTCCCGGCAGTTGGATCCAGCACAATTTCGGCATCTGGATCGGACACCCCGAGTGCAACCGCGCGTGGGACCTGTTGCACCAGACGCGGCAATACCTGGTCGAGCAGAACGGCCGGAACCACAAGTCGGCGGAGCAGTTCGCCCGGGCATGGGAGGAGCTGTACATTGCCGAGGGGAGCGACTGGTTCTGGTGGTTCGGCGATTCCCACACCAGCGCCCAGGACGCGCTGTTCGATCGCCTGTTCCGCAAGCATTTGCAGAACGTCTATCTGGAACTGGACGACCAGCCGCCCAGCGAGTTGGCCCGACCGATCAGCCAGGGACGTCGCGACCAACTGCACACGCAGCCGACCGGGCTTTTGAAGGTCAAGATCAACGGGCGGCGGACGTATTTCGAGTGGATCAACGCCGGCTATTTCGCCTGCCGGGGGCCCCGCGGCACGATGGCCATGGTCAAGGAGGGGCTGCTGGAGAGTCTCCACTTCGGCTTCGATCTGAATCGGCTGATGCTCCGGCTGGACGCCCGGGGCGGTCCTTTCCGCGAACGGCTTACGGAGATCGACCGGTTGCGGGTGGTTTTCTTTCAGCCGGAGCGGTTCGAGCTGGTCGTGACCAGCCCGGCCCAGAAGCGGCCCATCGCGAGGCTGTATCAGGGCGGCGCGCCGGTGGCACGCTCGCGTGTGGAGGTCGCGGCCGATCTGATCTTCGAGTGTGCGATCCCTTGGCGGGCCCTGGACGTATCGACCGACGCCCCGATCCAGTTCTGCGTGGAACTGATCCAGGACGACCAGGCGATCGAACGTGTCCCCCAGGAGGGCGCGATCGAGACGTCCGTCCCCTCGCCCGATTACGAACGGATCATGTGGCAAGCGTGAGAAAGTAATGATGAAGGATGAATGATGAATGCTGAAGGATGAATCACGAAGCACGTGGGCCAACTCCTGACTCCCAACTCCTGACTCCCAACTCCTGACTCCCATGCCTGACTTGCGCAAAGACCCGATCGTCGGCCGCTGGGTCATCGTGGCCAAGAGCCGTGCCAGGCGGCCGCACGACTTCGATACGACGCTCAAACGCCGCCGGAGTGGATTCTGCCCCTTCTGCGAGGGGAACGAGGACAAAACGCCCGATGAAATCATCGCTTACCGCAACCCGGGCTCACAAGCGAACCGGAAAGGGTGGCGGGTGAGGGTGGTGCCGAACAAATTCCCTGCCCTGGAGATTGAAGGCGACCTGAACAAGCGGGGGGAAGGGATCTACGACATGATGCGGGGGGTGGGGGCCCATGAGGTGATTATCGAGTGCCCGGAACACCTCGTCAGCACCGCGGATCTGGCCGAAGAGCAGCTCCGGGAAGTCCTTTGGGTCTACCGCGATCGGCTGGTAGACCTGAAGAAGGACCCCCGTCTGGTCTATGGGATGGTCTTCAAGAATGTGGGGGCCGCCGCCGGAGCCACGCTCGAGCACAGCCACAGTCAGCTCATCGTGACCCCCATCGTCCCGATCAACGTCTGGGAAGAGATGACCGGTTCGCTGGAGTTCTACAACTATCGGGGTCGGTGCGTCTATTGCGACATGATCCAGCAGGAGCTGGCGACCGAGAAGCGGATTGTCCAGGACACCCCCGGGTTTGTGGCCTTCTGCCCGTTCGCCAGCCGGTTCCCCTTCGAGACGTGGATCCTGCCCAAGCCCCATTCCAGCCACTACGAGAACATCCAGAAGAACGGCGTCGACGAGCTGGCCGGCGTGTTCAGGCAGGTGATCGCCAGGATCGAGGCGGCCCTGGACCAGCCTGCGTACAATTACATAATTCATACGGCCCCCTTCGACACGCAGGAGCTGGCCCACTATCATTGGCATATAGAGATTACGCCGAGTCTGACGAAACCGGCTGGTTTTGAGTGGGGTACCGGTTTTTACATAAATCCGGTTCCCCCGGAGGAAGCCGCCGGGTTCTTGCGGGAAGTGGAAGTCGAGCCTCAGGAGTCACAAGATATTCCGCTCAGGGAAACTGGATAAGATAGGGCATGGCTGCCGATTAACAAGTTGAATCTTGAACATGCCCCGCTCCACGCCGGAGCCTGGAAACTCGACCTCCCTGAAGACAGTGCCCGTTTGCGATGCCCCAGCCCATCCGATTCGTATTCGTCCTGCACAACCATCAGCCGATCGGCAACTTCGACGAAGTCTTCGAGCAGGCCTACCAGGATAGCTACCTCCCCTTCCTGAAGTTGTTCGGCCGCTACGACTCGCTCAAGATTGCCCTCCATACCAGCGGCCCGTTGATGGAATGGCTCGATGCCAACCATCCGGACTACATCGATCGACTGGCCGACCTGGCACACCAGGGCCGGATCGAGATCATCGGCGGGGCCTTCTACGAGCCGATCCTGGCGATGATCTCCAGCCGAGATTCTGTCGGCCAGATCCGCAGCTACTCCCGCTGGCTGGAGAATCGCCTCGGGACCGCCGTCCGCGGGATGTGGATGCCGGAACGCGTCTGGGAGCAATCCTCCGCCCGCGATCTGGCCGACGCGGGCATCCGCTACACCGTCTTGGACGACTTCCATTTCAAGAACGCCGGTCTCACCGAGTCGGACCTCTACAGCTACTACCTGACCGAGGACGACGGCCGCGTCATCTCCATCTTTCCGGGCAGCGAGTCCCTGCGGTATTGGATTCCTTTTGACGACCCGCAGAGGACGATCGACTACTTGGCCGGCATTGCCGGCGAGCACCCTGACTCGGTGATCGTCTTCGGCGACGACGGCGAGAAGTTCGGCACCTGGCCCGATACCAAGAAGCACGTCTACGGCGACCGCTGGCTGGAGCGGTTCTTCGACGCCCTGGTCGAGAATCAGGATTGGCTCCACGTGACCACGCTCGCCGAGGCCCACGACTCCGTGCGTCCGGTGGGCAAAATCTATCTGCCCGAGAGCAGCTACCGCGAGATGACCGAGTGGACGCTGCCCACCGAACGACAGCTCGAGTACGAGCGGCTCTCCCACGAGATGGAGAGCGACCCCCGCTGGCCGTCGCTCAAACAGTTCATCCGCGGCGGGTTCTGGCGCAACTTCAAGGTGAAGTACGTCGAGGCCAACGAGATGTACGCCCGGATGATGAGCGTCAGCCGCCGGCTCCGGCGGGCGTTCCAGGACGGCGTCCACGGCGAGCTGGTCGAGCAGGCCCGCACCGAGCTCTACCGCGGACAGTGCAACTGCGCCTACTGGCACGGCGCTTTCGGCGGCATCTATCTGCCCCACTTGCGCGGCGCCGTCTACCGCCACCTGATCGCCGCCGACAACCTCCTCGATCAGGCGACCGGGCGCCCGGAAACCTGGATCGACGACTCCAACGGCGATTTTAACTTCGACACCCACGCGGAAGCCCGGCTGGAGAACGACAAGCTGATCGCCTGGATTGCCCCCGGCACGGGCGGCCATCTCTACGAGCTCGACGTCCGCTCCATCCGGCACAACCTCCTGGCCACGTTCACCCGCCGCCCCGAGGCGTATCACCGCAAGGTGCTGGCCGGGCCGTCGTCCGACAACGGCCAGTGCGCCTCGATCCACGAGCGGATCGTGTTCAAACAGGAAGGGCTCGACCAGCGGATCCAGTACGACCCCTATCCCCGCAAAAGCCTCGTCGACCTCTTCTACGACGCCGGCGCCACGCTCGAAGCCGTCGCCTCCGGCGAGGCCGAACAACACGGCGACTTCGTCCAAGGGGCGTATGACGCCAAGGTCCAACGCAACCCGGGCGAGGGCCGCACTCGAATACTCCTTACCCGCGAAGGGACCGTGCGCGGAGAGCCTCTCCTGCTGACCAAGGCGATCACGCTCAACGCGGGCAGCTCCATTCTGGAGATCGCCTACCAGTTGGATCGCCTCCCGAGCGACCAGCAGCTCCACTTCGCCGTGGAGTTGAACTTCGCAGGCATGCCGTCCGGCGTCGACGACCGCTACTTCTACGACGCCGACGAGAACCGCCTCGGCCGGCTCGGTGCCCGGCTCGATCTAACCGAGGTCGAGGAGTTGGGTCTGGTCGACGAGTGGCTCGGCCTCGACGTCCACCTCAAGGTCTCACGGCCGACGAGCTTCTGGACCTTCCCCGTCGAGACGGTCAGCCAATCGGAAGGCGGCTTCGAGCTGGTTCACCAGTCGGTCGTGGTCCAGCCCCACTGGCTCATCGTCCCCGACCCGGACGGCCGCTGGAGGGCGAGCATCCTTCTCACCCTCGACACCGCCCTCGCCGAAAGCCGCGCGGACCTCGCCGCGGTGGCCACGACCACGTAGCGTGCGTGCTTGCACGCCCGTGCTTCGCCGGTCCACGTCTGCGACATCGGGCCTGAAAACCGGCTTTCCCGGCGCCACGTCCTCGCCAGCACGCCCCCTCTGTGCGCGCTCCCATCGTTCCCTCGCTTCGCCCGTGGGAACGATGGGAAAAGTGAGTGGCAAACAACGCTTGCAGCATGATGCTGCTTGGGAAGAACGCACTGGCGGGACGCCAGTCCCACCCGCCGATCTGCGCGATCGAGTCGGAACAGACAGGTTCACACAGAGTAGGTGGCGGCTCTGCTGAGCAGCCGCTCCAATTCGGCCATCTCCGCGTGTGTTATCCGGCACTCTTGCCGGGCGTTGTAGTTCACCCTTGCGCCCAGCAACTCACAATTTCGGAAAACGAGGATGCCCCCGAGCCTCCTTGGCGCGGACATGATCCTGGTGTAGTCCGCCATCCGCGAGTCGTAGTCCTCGACCGTTATCTCGCCTGACCGGCACAATTCCGATGCCGTGAAATCAACCCAGGCGCTGAGACTTATGTCGCGGAGTCCCTCGGCGGGTACAAGGCGTCCGCCGATGCTCGGCTGGTCATCGAAAAGCTCGTCCAGTGCCCACCCCCATCCGGGATCATTGGGACGAAGACCCGCGCCGGCAAATGAAACCAGAAGAACGTTTGGCTCGTCGTCAGCGCACTGGCTCTTGTCAGCGTCCAGCTTCTTAGCGATCTTATCGTAGACCTTTGCATAGAACCTGAGCGCGTTGTAGTAAAGGCCTGGACCTTTGGCGTCGTGCGGATCATACGGTCCAGGCCGCATGAGGATCTTCGTCGGGTCTGCCCTCTTGTCCTTGACAAATCGATCCCACACGTCCCGCGATTCGTCATCCTGAGTGATAACCGTGCCCTCGATGCGGAAGTGTCGATCTCCTACCTTCACTCGAATGTCGGTGTCACGTCCGTTCGGCAGCGGAACGTCGAGGTCGACCTCCACGCGCTGTCTCACGAGGGTCGCCTTAGCCCACACGTCGAACAGCCCTCCGTACCACGCTCGTGAATCACCCGTCTTGGCTCGAAGAAACTGGGAGACCTCGTTCGGCTTCCTCCGCTTGCCGTGCCGAATTACCAGCTCAAGATCGCCGTCCAGTTCACCGATAGCGGTGTCGGGAAGGTGGTCCATGAACCCGACCAACGGCGGCCAAGGAGAATAGCGCAAATCCGCAGCGCTCGTGACGTCAACGCGCTGTCTCAACTCCTTGAGAAGCAAGTCGGGAAGAGCCAAGCGGATCTGGCTCGACACAGGGAGTCGGTCCCTTTTCTGCCGAACCGCCGCAATCATCTGGCGGTAGCAGGTCTTCTCGTTGTCAGATGACATGTTGTCAACTCCCAATCGGCGTAGGAACGAAATCCCCATCCTCTTGAATGACCGGATCAGGTACATTCGGCGGGTGGCACTGGCGTCTCGCCAGTGCTTAGCCTCGGTCCACCTACATCCGGCAATCTACCCAATGGGCGACCGCTTGGCAATACGCTGGGCCATGCCCACGGGCTGGAAGGCCGCACGGTGCCGGCGCGTCCTGTCGCGCGCCCGGACGCCAGCACTGGTTCCGCAGCGATCTTGCCTCTGTCGCGTGGTGCCCCCTCGTGGCCGGCGCGTTGCGCGCTTTCTTGGACACGGTCACTTTCGCCGCCGCCTCGATCTCGCCACCTATGAGGAAACCTACCCCCTTCAGATACCGTGAGCGCACGTGCGCGCGGGCCCGAGGGTGAGTGCGCTGGGGCCCCATGGTGAATGCGCTGGGGTTCCATGGGAGGTGCTACCGGGTCACAGGCCACCTGCTCGCACCGTAGGTACTGGGCGAAACGCCCTTTTTGGACGAGGTCACTCGCGCAAGCCCCGGGTACGAAAGCACTTGGGAGTCGAGGCCGGACCAACAAAAACCGTCCAACAAATGTTTTCGACGCAACGTGTTTCCAGGCATGGCCTTAGCGCGTTTCATGGAAGGCTTTGTTGGACACTTGGACGGCCGGTTTCGTACGGCTCCGGGCGTGCGGTTTTCCGCCTAACACGGTCAAGCATACCATGTTAGCGCCAAGCCGCAAGGCGATTTCCGGCCGCCCCCGGGTGCTTCCAACTTCTCCCGGCCAGGCGGGCGGGACGGGACGATTCGTCGCGCAGCCGGCGAGTGCAACGACCCTACCTTTGAGAGACGACGGCACGTGAATCCAGCACGTGGCGTGGGCGAGGCGGAGCCTCGCGTTAGTGCGTTCCCAGGCGG
>DATKZH010000316.1:0-8053 GCA_035528065.1 Thermoguttaceae bacterium
CGCCGCCGCGGTCGTGCGTCGTTCCACAAAGAGACGGAACCTGGCAGAACTGTGTAAGAAGCAGGTCGATGAAGCGCCTCGGAGGGAGGCCGACCGCTCAACTCTCGGAAATCGGAGGCTATCACCGTGTCGGATGGCGCACAGCACTTCGGATTCTTCCTGGAGCACCCGTCGCGCGAGCACGGCTCGGAGCAGTGCTCCGGCAGCGGTGAGGCGGGGCGGCAACGCCTCCCCTGGATCGAGGTGCCCTCGTCCGGCACTGCCTATCTGGCGACAGAGCCGGGCAAGCCGCCCGAAGTGCTGACGACCCCCCCCGCATCGAAGGCCCTGGCGAGCGTGTTGGAGACGATTCCGTACGAGCGCCAGGCGTATCTCGTGGCGCTTCCCGGCGACGCCCTCCGGCGGAACGGTCTGGCCATGCCGCCGGTGGCCATCCTCCGCGTGGGTGATCAGCTACGCGTCGACGGCGAGTGGGTGCTGCACGTTTCGCGGTTCACCCGGCCGCACGTCGGTCCGTCGCCGGACGAGTTCGTCGGCAAGCCGTGCTCCTACTGCCGCATCGAGTTTACCCCCGCCACAATCACCTATGTTTGCCCCCATTGTGGCGCACCGTTTCATTGCGAGAGCGAAGCGACTGCAAGCGACAAGGAGCTCGGGCCGCTCGAGTGTGCCCGATTGATGTCGGAGTGCCACCACTGCCGTCAGCCAATCGTGCTCGAACCGAGGTATGAATATGTCCCGGAGTGCTAGCCCGCACCGCGCCAAGTTCGCGGAGATCCGGCTCGGCGGCCCCACGTCGGCGGGCCCGGCGCGGCTCCCTGCGCGGGAGGCCCGGCTCCCCAGGTTCATCGGGCTGGCCGAGCCCGCCGGACCGCGCCTCGACGCGCTCGGCGTGATGGTGATCGGCTGTGGGAGCGTGGGCGCGAACCTCGTGCTTCATTCGGCACGGCTTCAGGTCGGCGAGCTTTGGCTGGTGGACCCCGGGCGTCTCAAGCCGGAGAGCCTGCTGACGCATCCCATGGAGCCGAGGGGGATCGGGCTTGCGAAGGTGGACTACTTCGGCCGGATGGCCAAGGCGATCAGTCCGAAAACGCGGGTCTCGGCGTTCGCCGGTCCGGTCCAGTCGCTTCCGCTTTCGGCTTTTGCCGGGGTCGACGCGGTGGTGATGGCCACCGACAACCTGGCCGCGGAGATCGAAGTCGGACAGCGCTCGATCTACCACCGCAAGCCGTTGGTGCAGGCGTCGGTGCACGGCGACACGCTGGTCGCCCAGGTTCGCTTCTGGCGCAACGACGACGGCTCGGGCCCCTGCCCCGCCTGCGGCTTCGGCACCGCCGAGTGGGACCACGTGAACCGGGAGACGACGTTCAGTTGTGGGGGGAACGGTCACCACCGGGGGCAAGTGACCACGGCGCCGACGATGTCGGTCAGCTTCCTCTGCTCGATGAGCGCCGAGATGGCGATGACGCAGCTTCTGCGGCACGTGCTCGGGCTTGGTCCGTCGCCGGGCGACTCGGTGCTGGAGTACTGCGGTTACAAAACTCAAGTGTCCAGTTCGCCGCTTTTGAGAAATCCTGCGTGTCGATGCGAGCACGTGGCCTGGGATCGCGCCGGCCTGCCCGGTCCAATCCCCCCAATGAGCCTGCACCAGATCGCTCAAACGGTTGGCTTCGACGCGGGGACGCTTCCGGAGGATCTCTCCTTCCTGGTCGATGACCTCACGTTCGTCGAGCAGGTGGCGTGCTGTGGGGTTCCGCAGCCGGTGCGGCGCTTTTGTGAAGTGGGCGCAGTGGTAGCGCGGTGTTCGCAGTGTGGGCAAGCGCTGCGACCGCAACGGTTCTACTCCCATCGCCCGACGCCCGCGGCCGTCCTGGCGACGCTCGTCGAAGAGCCCCTCGAACGGCTGGGCGCCCGGAGCGCGGAATGGGTCGTCGTCCGCAGCGGCGGACGAAGTCGGTTTTGCAGGCAGGAGGTGTAACGATGTTGGTCACTCCCATTTGCCAGAACAACTCCGCGGGACAGGGCCAAGCGGGGCTCCACGCGCTGCCGACGGTCAGGCTGAACCAGCGCAATCAGTGGATCCTCGACCAGGCGTCTCGGGCCAACGGCGGCGACGCGGCCTGGCGGGCACGCAAGCTGGCGGAGACCCGCGACCTGTTGGCGCTTGCGCAGATCGCGCCTCCGGGGCGACTCGAGGTGCAGATGGTCGACCTGCGGGAGAGTCTGCGGGCGATGATGCTCGTGCGGGTGCCGGTCCCCTGCCGGCCGGATGCGAACAACGTGCTCCGCGTGGCCGGTCACGCGCTATTGGGTTTGGTGTATCCGCGGGAGGTGCTTCGCCAGTGTCTCCCCGGGCCGAGCTTCGTGCAGATCCTGGAGCCGCAAGGGGTCTGGCACGCGAACGTGGCACTCGGCGAGCAGCCGCTGTGTCTCGGCGTGGTGCTGCCCTGCAACGTCCCGGCCGTCGAGCTGGTGCTGATGACCTACGACGCGCTGGCGATGAAGATCCGGCAGGTCAACGAGGCCGACGAGGCGGGCGTATTCAACGCCGAGGCGGCCCGGTGGTGGGCGGCGAACCTTCACCGGGCGCCGCTGACCGAGTCGTGGTTCCTGGAAGCCGACGCTGCTTGATCCCCTACCACAAAAGGAGCCCGGAGCATGGAGATCAACGTGCAATCCCCCCGAGACCTGCAAACGGCGGTCGAGGCGGCCGGGTTCCGCCGTGCCCGACGAGGCCCGGGCTACCGCCACCACGGCTTGTGCGTCACGTTCGACCGGCGCTGGGTGACCGTGCGGGCGAAAGCCGACCCGGAGGCCGAGCTGCTAACGCGCCAGTTGGGCCGGCCGGGGTTGTGGAAGATGGTCGTCCAGCGGAAGCCGAAACGGGTTGGGCGCGAGTTTCATCTGCCGCTCTCGGCGATCGAAGGCGGCGACGCGTGGGCCGACGACCGGGAAGAGGCGAACGATCCTCTGCAGGCCTGTTTGGACTGGGCCGCCGCCACCGTCGAAGGCGACGTGCCCGCGGGCTGGACGAGTCCGCCGCGAGAGCAGGTCGAGTCGTGGATCCCGAGCCGGGGGCTGGTGATCCAGTCCGGGCCGCTCTTGTGCCAGGGGTCGCTCATCCATGGTCCGAACCACCTAGGGCTTTCGTTCCCGCTCGCCGGGGAGTTGTCGGACGAGATCTCCGCGGCCCGGCGGGATTGGCTCGGGCGCGTGCTGGCCGACGCGGAGAACCGGTGGCGGATGGTGAGGGTCGGAATGGAGGGGGCGCCGGGCCGGCCGGAGATCCGGGCCGAGGTCGATTTGACCGGGGCCCCGCATTTCGTGCTGGAGGCGCTGGTGCAGGTCGGCTTGGACGCCGTCCGATGGGTAGTCTCTTGGTCCCTTTGGTCCGTGGCTTTCCTCAGCGACGCCCGCGTGACGTGTCGTGCCTGGGAAGCCGCTCAGAGAAAGGAGGATGAATCCTCATGAGCGACCGAAAGGGAGATGCTGGCGTGCTGCGGTTTGAGGCCGCCGACGTGACCGGGACCCATCGGGTCCAGGTCGACGACGTGGCGTGCGGGCTCCCCGCGGGTGCGGTTGCGAAGGCATTGGCATCGCGGATGTCGCTGCCGGAGAACGTCCCGTGGGGCTTGCGCGATGATTCCAATAGCGCCCTGCTCGACGACGACAAGCCGATCGGCGAGCAGGTCAATCGCGCGACCGACGTCAAGTTGACGGTCACGCCCAAAACCCATTTGGGCTAGAAACCCCGCGCGCCAGCGACCGGATGCGAGGCGGGGGCGGGATCGCCGCCCCCGCCCCATCCAACCAACGTCGGAAGCGGACAAGCGATCGGAAGCGGAAACGCCTGGAGGATCACACGGTGAGTAGCGACAGCAGCCATACCGCCTTGCGCGAGGCGACCGCCATCAGGGTCCGGCCTACCGATTTGACGGTCGTGTTGCGCAAAGAGCACCGCGGGCCCGAGGTGGCCCGGGAGCCGGTGCTCGATAGCGACGTCGCCGACGTCTATGCCCAACTGTGGCTGGACGGCTGGCTCCGGGCCGGCCGGCCCGACGTGCCCTACGAGGCGCTCGCGTTCCAGATCACCGCCCAGTTGGCCGACGGGTCCGGCTCCAAGTGCGAAAAGCTCGTGTTCCAGGCGTCGGACCCCGAAGGCCGAGCCCGGTCCATGCAGCCGACCACGCACGTGTTCCAGGACGTCGCCACCCGCGCCTCCCAAACCCTGCTCGGCGCCGAGATCCTCAGGCCCGAGGACCTCTACTTCTATGAAGCGGCGATTCGCAACGGGCCAGCGAAGCCGGAGGCCGACGACCCCGCGCTGCACTTCACGGTCACGGCCAGGAACACGCCCTTGGAGTACTTGACGGTGCCGATCGAGCCGCTCGTCGAGCGGGCGGAGACGGTGGGCAAGGTCGACGACCGCGTAATGCCCGTCTTCTACACGGCCGACGCCCTGCGGCGAGCCCAACGCTATGCCCGAAAGGGAGCGGACGACCGGCCACCCACGGAGACCGGCGCGGTGCTCGTCGGGCCGCTCTGCGCCTGCCCGGAGACGGGCGAGCTCTTCGTCGTCATCTGCGACGTGCTGGAGGCCCGGGACGCCGAGGGGTCGAGCCTGTCGCTGGAGTACACCGGCAAGACCTGGGCACGCATCCAGCGGGTCGTGCGGGCGAAGCAGTCGCAACCCGCCACCCGCGCGTACCGGATCGTGGGGCAGACCCACGGGCACAACGTCCTTCCGGGCGGCTCCTGCGAGGAGTGCGACAAGGCCGACAAGTGTAAGTTAACCAGTGTGTTCGTATCCCACGACGACCGCACCTGGTCCCAAGCCGTTTTTGCCAGGCAGCCGTGGCACGTGTGCCACATCTTCGGGCTCAACGCCCGGGGCGAGCACGTCCACGCCTTGTTCAGCCTGCAAGAGAACCGCCTCGAGCAGCGGGCGTTTTACGTGATTTCGGATTTCGACCCGACCCGGGAAGCCAGCGGGAACGGTCGTACGGACTAGAACGGACCGGGAGGAGAAGCCGCCGATGCCACCCAACAAGAAACACCAGCCCCAGGAGATGGTCGCCTCGCTGACCGACGCGTCGATCCCCTTGGAACACCGGATGCACATGACGGCCCATCTGTGCATGGAGCCGAGCCCCGACAACATGGCGGCCATGAACCGCCTGTTCGACCTGGCGGCCAAGCAAAATGGGGAGGCCGTCTACGAGAGAAAGATTCAGGAGCTCTCGACCCTGATCGAGGATCTCCATAACGGGCCGCTGCGCTCGGGGATGTTCTTCAAGATGCTTCCGCCGGACGCCGACGGGAAGGCGCCCCGCGCCCGCGTCGCCCTGGAAGACGGCGGCACGGTCTATCCGGTCGTCCCCGACTCCAAGCTGGCCGAGTCGCTCCGCCGCGGCGAACTGGTGCTGTTGGACGGCCAGGCGAAGGCGATCCTGGGCCGCGACCCCAGCCAGATCACCATCGGCGACGTCGCCCGGTTCGAGCGGCGTTTGGACGACGAGCGGGTGGAAGTCGTGATCCGCGACCACGAGCCGTGCGTGTTCCACCTTTCGGCTGCCCTGGCCGAGGAGTTGGCGTCGACCGAGATCCCGCCGGGGAGCAAGTTTCTGGTCGACAGCCGCCGCCGGATCGCGGTCGATTACGTCCCGGCAGCCGACGGGCTGTCGCACTTCTGGTACCTGGTCCGCGAGCCCGTTCCCGACGTGGTCGTCGCCCGCGACGTCGGCTGCCCGCCCGCGTACATCGACGAGCTGGCCGACCACGTTCGGATGTGCATGAAGCACCCGGAGATCGGTGCCGGCTACCGCATTCGCGCCGCTCAGACGAAGCTTCTCCACGGCGTCAGCGGGTCGGGTAAAACCCTTAGTATTTTCGCATTCTGGCGGAAGATGTACGAGGTGATGAGCGAGGTGACCGGGGTTCCCGTCGACGAGCTGCCGCCCCGCGTCCTCCGCCTGCGGACCTCGGAGATTTACACCAAGTGGTTCGGCGACTCGGAGAAGCGGCTGGCGCGGTTCTTCGACGAGGTGGAGCAGATCGCCGACCAGCCGATCGTCGGTTGCAACGGCGCCGAATACCGGGCGCCCGTGCTGGCCATCTGCGAGGAGTTCGAGGCGTTGGCCCGCGCCCGCGGCACCGGCGAGCCGATCGGCGAGCGCGTTCAAGCCACGGCCCTGGAGCGGCTTGATGTGAATAACCCCAGGATGCGGGACCGCTTGGTGATCGTGCTGGCGACCACGAACTTCCCCGATCTGGTGGATACCGCCCTCGCCCGGCGGGTGGGAGGCACGACGGAGAGCTTCGGCCGGCTCAGCCGCCGGGGCTTCATGGCCGTCCTCGAGAAGCACCTCCGCGGCCTCAAGCTCCGGGCCGACCAGGGCGAACAGGAGCAGGCCGAGCGCCGCGTGCTCCACGAGGTCACCGACTGGCTCTACTCCCAAAACGGCCACGACCCCGGACAGGTTGAAATAGCCTATGTAGGGTCGACCACCCCCGACGTCAGGCACCGGCGCGACCTGCTCACCGGCGCCCTGGTCGACCGGGCCGTCCAGGACGCCGGCCGGGAGGCCTGCCGCGCCGAGTTCCACGGCTGCGACGCCCCGGGCGTGACCGCCGAGATGGTCGTCCAAAGCCTCCATCGGCAGATCCGCAGCATCGTCGACCAGCTCAACGCGCACAACGTCCACAACTACGTGACGATCCCCGACGGCGCCCGCGTCGGCACCGTGCGCCGGCTCGACCAGCCGTCGGTCCTGCCCTTCGAGTTGGAAAGGAACGAATGAACGCCTCCCAGTCGGATACGGATCGCACGCCCCCGGCGCCCGAGAGCTGGGCGGCCGCGTTGGACCCCCGGCTGGTGGCCCTGCTGGAGCAGCACCAGGCCCGCGCGGAGACGGTGGACCCGTGGACGGCACGGTTCCACGCGGTGCCGGTCGCCGAGGGGTGTTTCAACAAGCCGCGGACCAATCTGCTCCTTCAGCGGTCGGGGATGGAGTCGGGGGCGACCGTCTACGTCGACGGCGACCTCGCCTACCACGGCCCCGACCGCACGGTCAACACGATCCTCGCCGGCCCATGTCGGCGCAACTGGCGGAGGCTGCGGTTGCCGCCGCTTCCGGGCACGGTCAACGAGGCGATCTGCTCGGCGCTGGGGCTCCTCGGTTCCCCGCTGGCCGCGCTGGCACGGCGCGTTGTCCAGGTGCGAGCGCGGACCCTGGCCGAGGCGGCGGCGACCGGCGTGCTTGACGCGGTAGGAGAGCCCGTCACGGGCGAGATGGCCGGCAAGGCCTACGCCGAGAGCTTTCGTCAAGGCTTGGCGCGACAGCTTGCCGTGCTCCCCACCCGGTCGACCCTGCCCCGCAGCGCTTTGCTGTGGGGGAGGGCCGGCTGCGGGCTGGACCACCTGATGCTGGCCGCGGTCCATCCGCTCCTGGAAGCCCGGATGGTCACGCAGGTCTTCCGCGTGTCGGCCGCCGGGCTGGCCGCCGGTTGCATCTTCGCCCAGGAGGTTGATGCCGCCTTGATGCGGCTTGTGGAAGAAGCCGCCGACCGGGACGGCTCGCTGTTGTTGGTGCGGGACCTCGATGCCTGTCTGACCGGCTCCCCGATCAGCCACTGCCTGCTGGCCGGGGCGTTGGACCGCGGGCTGCGGATGTTCGCCACGGTCCGGTCGGAAACGGCGTTGGCGCGGCTGCGGGACGACGAAGCCACCGCCCGCAGGGTGGTCGCCGTCTATGTACCCCCGCCCGAAACGGCCCAGACGATCGACGTCCTCAAGCATCTGGCCGAAGCCGGCCAGATCGAAGTGAGCGAGACGGCGATCGAGACGGCGGTGCGGATCACCGACGGGCAAAGGGCGGCGCAGCCGGCCGCCGCGGTCGGCTTGCTGGGGGCCGCCTTGGCTGAGGCCGCCTGGGCCGGTCGATCCCAGCTCGACCCCGACGACGTGATCGCGGTGATGCAAAGTCAATGGCCGGAATAGGGTTTAGCGACTCATGTCTAGACATGTAGGGTGGGTCGAGGCACGAGACCCACG
>DATKZH010000317.1:0-11499 GCA_035528065.1 Thermoguttaceae bacterium
ACAGGCCAGGTTCGTCCGTCCCGTGTTCGCCCGGGCGAGGAGGTGAAACGTGTGTCCGGCCGGATCGTGCCAGACGTGGGCCGGGTCGGTGATCCGGACCAGGTTGGTCTCACCCCAACCGATCGGGGCCATGCCGCGGTAGGTGGTCGGATGCTTGTACCGGCCCGGCGCATAGAAAGGCACCCCCAGGAGCTTCGGCTCGCCGTGCTCCCGGAGCACGTCCTGGAAGCTCAGCGAGTTGGAAAACGTCCACGCTTCCGGGCGGGTGAGGTCGTCGGTCGCTCGGGCAGAAAGCACCACGGGGGCGAAAACATGCACCGGGAAGCCGTGCGGGATCGGCTCCATGATCTGCTCCATCACGAAGTAGATCCGCCCGTTCGCGTAGACGGCGCTACCCGGGTGCGAGTACCAGAGCTTGTCGCTCGTCAGCTTGACGGGGGCCGACCAGGTGTCGCCGTGATCGTCCGACCGGAGGATGGTCAGGTCGTAGCGCCCGCCGATCACGTAGACGCTCGACCCGGCCACGAAGGGGAAGCAGTCGATCATCGCCGCGTCGGTCCGGTGGACCCACGTGCGCCCGCGGTCGTCGCTCGTGTGGACCTTGACGGTCCAACTGCGCTGCTTGTCCGCCTGGGGACCGGCGCGGAGCATGCAGCCGATCAGCCGGCCGGTGGAGAGCCGCGCCAGGGCCGGGCAGTACCCGATCTCGCCGGCCGGGTCCGACGCCTTCCAAAGCACGGTGTAGTCGTTGGCCAGCGGCTCGCGTCGCGGTGCGTGCCCGCCTCGGGCGGTTCCCAGTGCCGGCGCGGCGGCCGCGCCGACCATCGATTGCTGCAGGAACGCGCGTCGGTCCATGACTTTCTCCCGTTTCTCGCTTGGCGTTTTGCCCCGTCGGCCTTATCCTACAACAATGCATGCTCCAAGCACAGCAACGGCCCGACGCGATCCGCACGTAAATGCGTGGGCCAAGCGCGCGACTTGCCTCCCGCCCGACGATCTGTCCAGCCGGACACGTAGTGCGTGCAATCTCAACCCGCTTTGGCTAGACTTGCAGAAGCCAAGGATCGGCCGAGAAACAACTACGCGACTTCCGTAGCAGGCACACGCCGTGTGCCGTCCGCCAGCTACGGCACACGGCGTGTGCCTGCTACTCCGCAGATCCAACAGGAAAGGTCAAGCCATGTCGAAGGTTCAACTCAACCGGCGTGACGCGCTGAGGGCCGGCGCCGCCCTGTTGCCGCTGGCGGCTGCGTCCCCGGCGTTCTCGAAGGAAGCCGCCGAGCCGAAAGGCGAAGTCGTGGTCGGGATGGCCACGACCAGTTTCCGGGAATACACCAACCAGCGGCTCGCCCGGGAACTGGCCCAGCGCGGCGTTCATACGGTTCAGCTCTTCCTCACGCAGTC
Organism: Thermoguttaceae bacterium; assembly: GCA_035528065.1. Taxonomy (GTDB): domain Bacteria; phylum Planctomycetota; class Planctomycetia; order Pirellulales; family Thermoguttaceae; genus DATKZH01. Next base: position 1,405 of record DATKZH010000317.1, read on the forward strand.
CGACAGCAACTACTGGAAGTACAACGGTCGCAACGACCTCTCCGACCTTACGCCTGCGCGGTGCAAGGAGATCGCCGACACCTACCGCACGGCGGGCCTCTCCATCCACAGCATCGGCGTCTACACCAACCTGATCCATCCCGACGAGGCCGAGCGAAAGGCCAACCTCGACTACTTCCAGGCGATGATCGAGGTCGGCGCCCGGATGGGCGTGCGCGCGTTCATCACCGAGGCCGGACACTACTACGCCGAAGGGCCCGCGCCGCGAGTGCCCCATCACTTCCAGGAGGAGGTCTGGGGGATGATGGTCGCCACCGCGAAGCAACTGGCGACGGTGGCCGACCGCTACGACGCCACCGTGCTGGTCGAGCCGTTCTTCCGGAGCTTCTTCGCCAGCGCCAAGCGGACCCGCGTGTTCCTCGAAGAGGTCGGCTCGCCCCGCATCCGTGCGCTGTTGGACCCGGCCAACCTGCTGGAGATCAACGACCTGGAGGAGATGTTCGATCAGCTCGAGCCCTGGATCGACTGCCTCCACGCCAAGGACCGCAAGCTGCACGTCGACCGCGGCGTGCCGGCAGGCCAGGGCGATCTCGACTACCGGAAGTTCGTCACGCTGGCAGCCGCCCGCACGCCCAACGCCCCGCTGATCCTGGAGTACGTCGGCCCGAAGGACTACGACCAGGCGCTTGCGCATCTGCGCGATACGATCCGCCAGGTCGGGGTCGTCGAACGATAGCCCGGACTGTTCGTACGGCCACGTCGTAGCACGGGCATCTTGCCTGTGTTCCCCATTGCACAGGCTGGAAGCCTGTGCTACGCGCGTCGCGAGCACTCCAGTATGTCGAGGTGTTTCGAACCGCACCATCGATTCGACCGACTCTGGGCCCGGACCTGGGACCGGCCTGCGCCCTGCCTCCTCCATCGCGTGCAGCGCACCCTCACTCCTTCGCCGCCAGCGCGTCGATCTCTTCCAGCTTGAACCGCACGCTGGCGATGAACGGCATCTCGCCCTCGATCCAGTGGCCGTACGTGGTCAGGACGAACGTTCCGTCGGGCAGAAGCTCCACGGCCGGGTAGGCGCAGTCGCCGCCCTTGTGGTTATCCATCAGGCGGATGCGATACTGCCCCTCGCGGCCCCGGACGATATCATCGTAGGTCCCCACCCAGGCGACCCAATCGCCCTTGGTCGGGCTCTCGTGCGTGGTGTCGCGAAAGCTGACCACCAGGCGCCCGTCCGGGGCGTAGCGCCCCTGGTGGCGATCGCCGGTCAGCGAGCCGGGTAGCTCGATGGGCTCCGACCACGTCTTGCCTTCGTCGTCGGAAAAAACGACGAACGAGTTCCCCCGCCGGCTGTTCTCGCGCATCAAAAGCGCGATCTGGTTGCCGTCGGGTGAGCGGATGGCCCCGGGCTCGCAGAGATGGACGTCCGGGTGGTGCGCGATCACTTCCGGCTCGCTCCAGGTGAGGCCGCCGTCGGTCGAGAGCGTCTTGTAGACGTGGAACTTGCCGGTCGCCTTACCGCCGGCGCGGAGGAACCGGCCGTCGTCGTGAAACAGGGCCATGGAGGAGCCGTCCTTGAGCCGGACCACGTCGGCCATGGTCACGATCCCGCCGAAGTCGCCGATCGGCTCCAGCTCGCTCCACGTGCGGCCGTCGTCCTCGGAGACCGCCATGCGGATGGGGTATAAGCCGGAGAACATGATCAGCCGCTTCACGCCCTGCCGGTCGATCACGCGATAGATCGTGGGCACCTCCAACGACGTGGCCCAGCTTTCCGGCACCGGCAGCCGCTCGCTCCAGGTGAGCCCGGCGTCGGTGCTCCGCTTCATCACGATCGCCCCGCGACCGTGCCCTTTCGGGTAGACGGCGATCATCGTGCGGTTGTCCTCCAGGAGCACGGTCGTCGGGTGGCCGAGGTACTGGCCCGGCTCGCGGTCGACGATCACCTGGCGCCCGGTCTGGCCGGCCAGATCGATCGTGGGGATGGTATAGCCGCGAGAGACCGGCGGCCTGGCTTCGCCCGGCTCGGCCGGGCCGGTCGAACCGGCGGCGAGGATCGCGGCCACCGTTGCGACGAGCGGGAACGTCCGGCAGCGTTTCATGGAAAGGCTCCTTCGATGGCAGGGTGCGCGGACAATCCGATGCGGAAGATTCTATCGCGTCGATACGGCGCTGGATAGACCCGGCATTTCAGGACGGGACCGGTCGGGTGCCACTTGCGGTTCGCCGACCAAGCCGCTACGTTCAGTGGGGGGATGATTGCGGCAAACTGCGCCGGCTGGGGAGCCATGCTCACCCACGAGATGAGCCGCCGCAATACGCCGACCGGGATGAGGAGGCTCTTCCGTTTCTGGGTGCGGGAGTCGTTATTTTCACACTAACCCGAAGCGCCAGCGAGGCAGGAGAGCCAACGTTGTGCAACGTCCTCGCTCGCGCTTCGGGTTAGTGTGCACCCAGAAACGGAAGAGCCGATGAGGATCACGACCAGGAACCAGGAACCATCGCAGGTGACTTCGCATGAGAAAGGTATCGGATCTCAATATCGCGTCCAACATCCCGCTGCCGGCGCCGGCGCTGATGCTCTACGAAATCCCGCGCACGGACGCTCAGGAGGAGTTTGTCGCCGAAGCCCGGCAACAGATTCGCGACGTCCTTCGGCACAAAGATCCCCGGCTGCTGCTCGTCGTGGGGCCGTGTTCGATTCACGATAGCCGGGCCAGCCGGGAGTACGCGACCCGCTTGCGCGGACTGATCGACCGGGTGCACGAGAAGGTTTTCATCGTGATGCGATGCTACTTCGAGAAGCCCCGCACCACCCTCGGATGGAAGGGGCTCATCATGGATCCGCACTTGGACGGTTCCGACGATATCCCGGAGGGCCTGCGCATGGCCCGCCGATTCCTCGGCGAGGTGATCGAGATCGGGGTGCCCACGGCCACCGAGTTGTTGGACCCGATTACCCCGCAGTACACGACGGACCTGATCTGCTGGTCGGCCATCGGCGCCCGCACGAGCGAATCGCAGACGCACCGTCAGATGGCTTCGGGACTCTCCATGCCGTTGGGGTTCAAGAACTCGACGTCGGGGGCGATCGGGCCGGCGCTCAACGCGATCAAGGCCGCCAGCCAGCCGCAGACGTTCTTCGGGATCAGCGGCGACGGGGTCGCCTCCGCCGTCTCGACCACCGGCAACCCCGACTGCCATCTCATCCTCCGCGGCGGCGAGAGCGGTCCGAACTGCTCCGCGGAACACGTGGCCCAGACGCAGCGCGGCTTGGCGAAGGCCGGGCTCGACGAAGTCATGATGATCGACTGTAGCCACGGCAACAGCGGCAAGGACCCGAACCGCCAACCGGAAGTGTTGCGGGACGTCGTCGCCCAGCGGGTCTCCGGCACCCGCTCGATCATCGGGGCCATGCTGGAGAGCAACCTCGTGGCGGGCAACCAGCCGCTGGCCGGGCCGCCCGGCTCCCTCGTCTACGGCCAGTCGATCACCGACGCGTGCATCGGTTGGGAAACCACCGAGCGCCTCGTGCTGGAGGTGGCCGAAAGATGGCAATGACAAGAAGCGCCCTGGCCGCGATGGCTCCGCTCCTGCTTCTTGCCTCCGTGAGCGTTGCCTCTGCGGGCCAGGATTTCTACGTGTCACCCGGAGGCAACGATGCCTGGTCAGGCCGGATGCCGACGGCCGATCCCGGTGGTACGGACGGGCCCGTGGCGACGCTGGAGACGGCCGTTCGATTGGCTCGGCAACAAGCCCCCGATCAACCGAGGCGGATTGTCCTGGAGGAGGGCCGGTACTATCTCGCCCGGCCGATCGACCTCGGATCGGACGACTCGGGACTCTCGGTCGAAGCGGCCGAAGGGGCCCGGGCCGTCCTCTACGGCGGACGCCCGATTGCCGATTGGCGCCGCGACGGTGAGAAGTTCTGGGCGGCGGATCTGCCCGAGGCGAAGTCCCGCCAGTGGGACTTCCGCGTGCTGGTCGTCAGCGGCCGTCTCTGCCCCCGGGCGAGGCTCCCTGAAGAGGGCCATTTCACCCATCTGGGCGAGTTCCCCGTCCCTTGGATGAGCACGACCGGGGGCGGGTGGAAGCGAAAACCGACCCAGCAAGAGCTGACCACGATGAAGTACCGCCCCGAGGATCTCGGGCCCTGGCTCGACGTCGACAACGCCGAAGTCACCGTCTTCCACATGTGGGACGAGTCGGTCGTGGGCGTGGCCGGCAACGACTCCGAGAACCACGTGCTCACTTTCTCCAACCCCTGCGGCCATCCGCCCGGGGCGTTCGGCGTCAAGAAGTACGTCGTCTGGAACGTCCGGGAGGGTCTGACCGCGCCAGGCCAGTGGTACCTGGACCGCTCGGCCGGGAAGGTCGTCTACTGGCCGCTCCCCGATGAGGAGATGTCGCAGGCAGAAGTGATCGCGCCGACGATGGAGTCGATCCTGCGAATCCGCGGAAGCGCCGACAAGCCGGTCCGCGACGTGACGATCCGCGGATTGACCCTCTCGGTGACCAACGCCCCCCTGGTGGCCGGCGGATTCGGCGCCGGGAAATTCCCCGGGGCCGTGGAGCTGACCCGCGCGGAGAATTGCAGGCTCGTGGACCTGGAGATCAAGAACGTCGCCGGGCAGGGGGTGCGTGCCTCGAACCTGAAGTCGTGCCTTGTGGAGAGCTGCCACGTACACGACACGGGCGCCTGCGGGCTGAAGTTCGGCGGCGAGTGCGTCGTGCGCAACAATCACGTGCATCACGTGGGCCGGGTCTACCCCAGCGCGATCGCCGTCTGGGGCGGCGGCCGCGACGGCCAGGCGTGCCGGATCGAACACAATACGGTCCACGACACCCCCTACACGGCCATCGCCTGCGGCGGCGACGACCACCGCATCGAGCACAATCGCATCCATCGGGCGATGCAGGTCCTGCACGACGGGGCCGGCATCTACATCACGTTCTGCAAGCGCATCGTGCTCCGCGGCAACTACATCCACGACATCGTCGAAACGGGCGGTTACGGGGCCTCGGCCTACTACCTCGACGAGCAAGCCGAGGATTGCCTCGTGGAGGGGAATCTGAGCGTGCGGGTGGCCCGGCCGTCGCACAACCACATGGCCCGAAACAACACGCTGCGCGGCAACGTGTTCGTGTGCGACGGCGACGCCACGCTCACGTTTCCCCGCTCGTCGGACTACCGCCTGGCAAAGAACGTGATTGTGGCCCAAGGCAAAATCCGCGTCACCCAGCCCGAGGCCGTCACCCAGGCAGCGGACAACGTGCTCTTTAGCCACGCGGGGAACGTGGAGGGGGTGAAGCTGGAAGCCTACCGCCAGGTCGAGACGCAGCCGATCCCATCGCAGAGCGGCTGGCTCCTGGTCGATCCGAAGTTGACCGAGTACGAGAGCGGCCGCGTCCGCTTCGCCTCGGACAGTCCGGTCGGCAACCTGGGAATCACGACCATCGACGTGAGCGGGGCAGGCTGCTCCCCGTAATGCGGAAGTGGTTCTGCGCAGAAGCAGCGGTTGGGCCGAGACCCCGACTGCGCGGCCATGTACTTCTCCAAGGGGACTTGCAGGCAGAACTTGCCTAGGCCGCGCCGGTCGAGCCTGGGTATGGTAGAATAGACGCTTTGGGGAAGGGGGCCCGTCCCGGCCTTCGTGCTCCAGGATTCGTGGGGGCCCCAAGTGTTTCGCTACCGAGAAAGGAGAAGACGGGGATGAAGAAGCTGATCGTGCTCATGGTTTGTCTGGCATGGGCCGTGACGATCCACGCCGGGGAGGCCGCTCGGCCGAAGACCCATCCCGATTCGTCCGGTTGGGAGAGCCTGTTTGCCGAGGATCTGTCTAACGCCACTTATCCCGAGGGCGTGTGGGCCGTTCGCGGTGGCGTGCTCACGGCCACCGAGGACCAATGCATCTGGACCCGGAAGAAGTACGAGAACTTCATCCTCGACCTGGAGTTCAGGAACGCTTCCGGCACGAACAGCGGGGTGTTCGTCTATTGCACCGATGTGGGCGACTTCGTCCCCAATTCGGTGGAGGTCCAGATCGCCGACGACGACTCGCCGCGCTGGGCGAAGATGCCCGAGAGCTGGCACTGTGCCGCCATCTTCGGCCACCAGGCCCCGACGAAAAGCGCGGTGAAGAAGCCCGGCGAGTGGAACCGGATGACCATCACCTGCCAAGGGACGAAGATTTGCGTGATGCTCAACGGCGAGCAGGTGACGGAAATCGACATGAAGAAATGGACCTCCGCCAAGAAGAACCCCGACGGCAGCGATATCCCGCCCTGGCTCAGCAAGCCGATGGCCGAGCTGGCGACCAAGGGGCATATCGGTCTGCAAGGCAAGCACGGCGGCGTTCCGATCTTCTTCCGCAACCTCAAGATCAAGACGATCGACTGAGCGGAGCCCGTGCGGCCATTGTCGTTTAACCACAAGCCGGAGGCGTGCGCGAGCAGGGAACGCCGGTTGGCGATCCCGCGCACGCCTCCGGCTTGCGGTTAAACGAGATGGCCGCCGAAGGTGGCCCCGGCTTATGCACGTCTGGGGTCCGCGTTGGTTGTCGGATGTAGCGCTCGAAGGCTCTTCGCGACCGGCTCCGGTCGGCAAGGTCGAAGGCCAGACGGATGGGGATCCCATGCGCTTTCCACCATTGCCTCCCCTGCTGGCATCGCATGAGATCGAGGACGTTCGTTGCGAGATCGAGCCCCAGCGGCAGCTTCTGTTGGATCTCGTCAGACAGGGGACCGTCGAATCCGAAACGCGGCCAGGTGTAGTAGCCGTTTTCGTCCCCGTTGCGGCCGGCGACCGTCTCGATCCTCTTGGCCCCCAGGGCGCTGGCGGCGGCAAGCTGCCGGGCGAAGATCGCCGAGCCCAGGCCCTTCTGCCGCATGGGCTCGCATACGCGGAACGCGTCGATCACCACGACGGGGCCGTCATCCGCCCGCCGGATCAGTTGGACGACGTGATAGCAGCTCGTCACCGGCTGAAACATCTCCACGTAGAGCCCGGCGTTGTACGTCCCTACCTCCACTTCGGCATCGTCCGGCGCCCCGGCCAGCCCGGCGTACTCCCACGTTTCAAGCCGCCTGCGAAACAGACGCAAAGCGATGCGTTGGACGTCCCTCTTCTCACCCCGGAAATAGCCGACCTTGGCCCGGGTACTACGGGCGCAGAGCCCCTGCGGTGCCCCCCCTAAACAGAAGGATTCCGTCCCCATTCTCACGTCCCAACGTGTCGCCTGAATCCTCACCCGCCGCGTTCCGCCGGCCCACCGGGCGCGATCGGCGCTCGGCCGAGCACGACACGACCATACCAAACCGGGGTGACAACAGGCTGTCACCTTGCCCGGGTTTTGTTGGGAAAAGGGCGCCGCGAGCGTGGGAACACTATGCCGGAAAGCGGTCAACGCTCAGATCGTGGGGCGTCATTCCGCAACTGGGGCGGGAGCTGTCTGCAGACCACCTCGGAACGCCGTCGTCTGTTCGGAGCGGGGCAAGCCCTGACCTGCGAAGCCGGCCGTCACGGTTTCTCGGGGGGCGTGCTCGGAGGTTTTCGGACGAGCGTGTGCGGCCGTTGTCCACGAAGCGGGGTCAGGCCCGTGCTCCAGCACGGGCAGGCGGGCCCTGAAGCCTTCTCGCTGACGCCCGTCAGCTCGCCATCGTCTCCAGCAGCCTCACCAGCTCTTCCGGCACCGGCTTGTGCTGGGCGTACGTCTCCGGAAAGGGCGTAAGGATCAGCTTGCCATGGACCAGGCCGGCCATCGCGCCGGTGTGGCCTGCGAGGAGGGAGCGGACGGCGAAGTCGCCCAGGCGGGTGGCCAGGATGCGGTCGGCCGGGGCGGGGGAGCCGCCGCGTTGGAGGTGGCCGAGGATGAGCGTTCGGGTGGAGAAGGGGCAGCCGGCGGCGTTCAGGTCCGCTTTGAGCTTTTCGGCCCCGCCGTATTCGTCCCCTTCGGCCACCACGACCATGATCGACTTCTTGCCCCGGGCCTTCAGATCCTTGAGCTGCTGGAGAATCTGGGGCACGTCGGTCTCGGTCTCCGGGATGGCCGCGACCTCGGCCCCGGCGGCCAGGGCGGTGTACAGCCCGATGTAGCCGCTGTGTCGGCCCATCACCTCGACCAGGAACATCCGCTCGTGGCTCTCGGCCGTGTCGCGGAGCTTGTCGACCGCCTCGACGGCCGTCTGCACGGCGGTGGCGAAGCCGATGGTGAAGTCGGTGCCCAAGAGATCGTTATCGATGGTGCCGGGGCAGCCGATGATTTGCCCGTCCCAATGTCGGCTGAGGGCGGCTGCGCCATGGAACGTCCCGTCGCCGCCGATGGGGACGAGGGCGTCGATCCCATGCTTGCGCAGAATGTCGGCCGCCTTCTTCTGCCCGGCCTCGGCTCGGAACGCTTCGCTCCGGCTCGAGTGAATGATCGTGCCGCCGAGCTTGGAGATGCCGGAGACCGAGCGGAGGGTCATCCGCGGCCGGCCGTCACAGTCGAGGAAGAAGTCCTCGTCCAGCAGGCCCTGGTAGCCCCGGCGGATCCCGACCACTTCATGCCCGGCCGCCAAGGCCGACCGAACCACCGCCCGGACACACGCGTTCATCCCCGGTGCGTCGCCGCCGCTACAGAAGACGCCGATTCGCATCGTGTTCCTCTCCCCCAGGATGCTTCCGAAGGCCCGCAGCCAACGGTTTGCGATCAGAACTCCTCGATCTCCAGTTGGTGTTTCTCCATGAACGCCTCGGCCTCCGCCCGGTTGAACACGCCCTCGGTGGCGCCGATCGCCCTCACGCAACTGGCCCCCAGGGCGCTTCCCCAGCGAATACACCCGGCCGGGTCCTCGCCGGCCAGCATCCCCGCGATGAAGCCCGCGTCGAAGGCGTCGCCGGAGCCGGTGCCGCCGACGAAATCGATGCGGTAGACGCCGGCCCGCAGTCGCAGGCCGTCGCTCACCAGCAGGCTTCCCTTCTCGCCTTGCGTGATCACCACGGTAGCCGCCCCCGCCTCGCGGAACCGCTCGGCCTGCTCGAGCGGGTCGTCGAGCCCGGTGATCAAGGCCGCTTCGTCGTCGTTGGGCATGAAGACGTCGGTCTCCGGCAGGAGCGGAGCCAATCGATCCCAGTAGGGCTCGTCGCCGTACAGGACGACGTCGAGGATCGTCTTCGTGCCGGCAGCCCGGGCGGCGCGGAACAGCTCCACCATCTCCTCGGTCTCCAACTCGGGCATCATGAAGTATCCGCCCACGTAAATCACCTTGGCTTGACGGACCCAATCGGTGGGGATGTGAGGGACGGTGAATTTGGTGCAGGCGGCGGGCGTGCTGATGAACCGGCGGTCCTGGCCCCGGACGTTGATGATCATGCTACAGGCCGAGCCGGTTCCGGCCAGCCGGTGGATGCCCCGGGCGTCGACGCCGCCCGCCTCGAGAGCCTCGATGATCACCTTGCCGAACGGATCATCCCCCACGCACCCGGACACGCCGATGCGGTAGCCCAGCTTGGCTAGGTCGACCCCGGTGTTCGAGGCACACCCGCCCAGGCCCAGTTGCATCCGCTCGGTGGGCACCAGCTCCCCCGGCTCCGGCACGCGCTCGACCGGAGCACAGGCGACGTCGGCAAAGAGGATTCCGGCACAAAGGCAGTCGATTTCCACGGCGTCTCCCTCGCAATCGCTTGATGGTGGCATGGCGCAGACCGCCCTCGACCCGGCAGGTCGGTGGCATGTCGAGCAAGTCTAGCCGAAAAGGGGCACCACGCAAACCGAGCAAGCCGTGCCCGGGCGTCCGGTTGTGGCGACATCCACGAGGGAGAGGGCCCGTCGGTTGGGCGAAGCCGCGCTAAGAAGAGCGCAAGAGAAAGGCCGCAAGTGCTCGCCGCGTTTGGGTTTAGCATCCCAGAGCACGACATCTGGCAAGTACGCCCGACAGGGCTCGAACCTGTAACCTTCGGTTCCGTAGACCGATGCTACGATTCTATAAGTCCTTGTCAAGCAAGTGAGTTAGGGCAATCTCAATCTGGCGTGCTGCCCTCAGCGGTGACCACCGATATGGGTGGCCGCTCATCACTTGGGGATTCCCAGCAGCTCTCCGCTCTTGCTGCGGCTT
>DATKZH010000318.1:0-2454 GCA_035528065.1 Thermoguttaceae bacterium
GAGTTGCGGAAGAGCGGGGAGCCCATTGCAGAATCTCGCGTGTAGAATGACAGGCGAGATTGTAACACGACCCCCCTGGGGTAGTGCAAACGACGTTTTGGACAGGTTCAGCGGAGGCCCATCCTCTTGCGTTCCTCCCGCCGAGCTTTCATCGCCTGGCAGATCACGCACGGCCGCAACGTGACGACGTACCCGCATCTGCACTTGTAGGCCAATACCGTCTTCTGCGGCTCAATGAATGTGGACTTGGCCGCTGGCATCGCTGCAACGCCCACTGGAACTTCGTCCGGCCGCGTCAATTCGCGTGCTACCCGGGCAACCGTGCCGCGAGATACGTGGCACCGTTCGGAAATTTGGCGATACGTGAACCGAGCCCCCAAGAGGCGAGCTACTAAGTTGCGTCTCGCTCGTGTGACGTGCTTTGGCATTACGATCCCTTCGTGAACCAGGTTTCCGCTTTCCGTGCCACTCGGTCGACACCCTTCAGTTGTACGCTCCCGCGTTTGGCCACATACTCCCGGTGGCTCATCGAACCCGGCACCGCGCCGCGGCCACGTTCGGCGGAGAAGATCATATATCTGCTGGCGTCACACAGATCGTCGTCCCGTTTCAAAGGAGTTGGGATCGGAGACCGAGGATTGAGCACTCCACCTTGCGTCGGCTTCTTCCCCCGCACCCAGCGGTACTTTCGCATCTCCTCGATCAGGTGCTTGCAACGCTCGTGTATTCGCAACCTCGGCAGACCGTTCGGCCTTGGCTTCAGCATCGAGCGGATGCAATCGATGCCCTTGAAGACGTCGTTCCCGGCCGGCATCGTCGGAATTCCGCGAAGGCAGAATTCGTTTATCTCGCCCGGCCGGCTCGGGTCGGCGTAAGTCTCGCAGTGGTTGCCAGACTGGTGCGGATGCCACACGCCGCCCTTCGGCGCCGTATCATCCCAATATCCCGGCCAGCCCCAATATGCCGATCGGTCCGCTATCTCCTTGGCATGGTCAAATGTGATGGCCGTCTGATCTATGCTCCAGTATTCGTCGAAAATCGTCCAGTCCCCGATGCCGTCCCGATAGCCCCAACAGCACGTGAACGGATGTTCGGACGACGCCCCCCAGTCTACACCACGATAATGGAATACCCCCGTTGGTATATCGTCGGGGTCGAGCCGGCCGCGAATCACATGGACGCTCAGGTTGAACCCCTGATAAATCACGCCCTCGAAACCAGCCAAGGCCCCCGTCATTCTCGTGTCTCGCATCTCGTCAGGCACCGCAGCGAAGAACGACTCGAACCAGCCCTCGGCCAGGTTCGCACGGTTGCATTCCGTGTTGCAGCGATAGAACCGCCACCCCTCGGGCATCTTGTCCATGATCTCCTCGACCCACAACGCCAGCACGGGATCGATCGGAGTGAACTCGCAAAACATCGAGCCCGGGAAAAAGTAGTCGCGGCAGCCGCGTATCGTTTCAAGGAAGCGGTCGAGCGGGAACTGCTCGGAAAACCAGAAGCCACCGATGCTCTTGGCTTGCAACGCCTGCCGCCCCTGCTCGAAGCTCTTGAACTCCAGGCACCAATTCTTATTGGGATCGCCGCCCTTCTCCGGTCGCCACGGTTTCAGTGGCACCTTAGAGAGATGTCCGCCGCTGTACTTAACGCGACTCCAATCGATCTCGCCTACTGGAATATGGCCATCACCGAGCAGCTTTTCTTTCCAACACACGTCCTCGACTTGTTCATAGGTGTTTGACCCAATCCAGAATGGCGTATCTTTCCGTGGTGGAGGTTGGACGTTGAGCACGAATTGAGCCGTCTTGAATGCCGCAGCGGAAGTCGTGCCGGCTGCATTTCCTCCAATCAACATGGAGACCTTGTCGTGGTTGTAGCAGAATCCCGCCTGCTCGTCGAACATCTCCGGCCGGTCGGGTCGCGGCACAAACGTCGTATAGGCCAACTGTTCGGCCATTGCCCAGCGGTTGACCAGTGCGGGGTTCTCCCGAAGCACCTCGATGAGGGCGTCGTGATGTTCCGGCGGGAATAGGTCAAGCAGGGATGTGCTCACCATTACGGTTTCTTTTCACTGTCGCCCCGTGTGATCCGCTGTTGGACCTTCTCCAAGATCAGCGAGATAGTTTCCCGCTCGAACTCGGCTGGGGTAAATCCGCCAATTCTCGCTACCTCTTCGCCGAACATTTGGACCTTCGCCGGCTCCGTCATGCCGAGCCATTGCTTGGAGAGCCAGATTTGCATCGGGACGGAGCCAGCATTAGCCGACTTGTACATCATTCGCCGTAAACTGGTTTTGGCATTTTCGCGTCCTAGACTTATTTCCTTTCCGAAACGCCTGTCTAAGGTTGCCAGCCCGCACCCGACTTGTGATGCAATCTCTTCCATCGTGCAGCCTATCGATGCGAGTGCTCTCACCTGCTCGGGGTCCACGTCCGCCAGCGGTCGGCCTATCTT
>DATKZH010000319.1:0-5440 GCA_035528065.1 Thermoguttaceae bacterium
TCGCGTCAGGGAGGCAGAAGCAAAGGGCGGACAGAAAGCGTAGCGCCGGGCGAAGACCGGCGATAAGTAATCTGATTCTTGTACCGAGCGGTCAGCGGCGAACGTAAGGATTCGCTCAAGAATAGCTTCGGTAGTTGGATATAGGTCGCTGGGGTACGATGGCCGCGCAGGTTGGCTTTCTCATGGAGGGATGAAGCATGGAGAAGCACGCGGCGGATATTGAGAAGCAGATGGTGAATCTATATCGGTCACTGTCGGAAAGGGATCGGCGTCGGTACGCGGCAGTGGAAGTGGCGAAACTGGGACACGGGGGAACGGCGTATATCGCGGAGCTGTTCGGTTGCGATCCCGACACGGTTCGCCGCGGGCGGGGTGACGTCGGGGACTTGCCCGAGGACGCGGCCGCCGGTCGCGGCCGAAAAAGGGGGGGGCCGCAAGCAAGCTGGCATCGAACAGCCGGGACTGGTCGACGCGCTGCGCGGCCGGATTGAAGTCCATACGGCCGGGTCGGCGGTCGAGCCGGGACGATTGTGGACGAACCGATCGCCGCGGCAATTTTGGCTTGCGACGCGTTGCGACGCTGGTGGTATCGCCCGGGGCAGCGCCGGTATGCCAAGGCGAAGGGGATTTTGGTCCTGGCTGACTGCGGCGGCAGCAACGGGTATCGGGTCTCCCTGTTCCGCCAGCGGCTGTGCGAAGTCGCGCAGCGGATCCGGCGTACGATTCGCGTGGCGCGCTTGCCGCCGTATTGCTCGAAGTACAATCCGATTGACCATCGTCTGTTCTGCCACCTGACTCGTTCGTTGCAGGGTGTCCTTTGCCGATCGATCGAAATCCTTCGCGACGCATTTGCCCGGACCACGACATCGACCGGCCTGCGCGTGGTCGTCGAGTTGGCGCGGCGCGCCTACCAAGCCGGCAGGAAAGCCACCGCAGCGTTCCGCGAGAACGAACCCATCCTTCGCGATGATCTCCTGCCGGCATTCAACTACATCGCCCCGGGCAAGCAGCAAATGCCGGAGTTATTCTTGAGCGAATCCTAAGGCAGATCTTGCCCGACCCGTACACGCGTCGGCAGGCCTCCTACGACCTGAAGAAACTCCGTGGGAAAGGCCTGATTGACCAAATCCCAGGGACTCGCCGATACCGGTGTCCCGCCGACGGTCTGCGTACCATCATGGCCACCGGCGTGCTCCGCGAAAAGGTTATCCAAGCCCTTCTCGCAGGGATCGTCCGCCGCCGCGGACGACCAGCAAAACACGGCGATCCCCTCGACCTCCATGACCAAGCCGTCCGCGTGGCAATGGAAAGACTCTTTGATGAACTCGGCCTCGCCGTCTGAAACATCGACAAACCAAGATCGACAATTTGTTGTAGATGTCCGTTTCTCAAGCCCCTATAATCGGGGGCGCCGTCATCTCTTCTGAGGGCCACACCCATGACCGACGTCACCCGAATCTTATCCGCCATCGAAGAAGGCGACCCCTTGGCGGCGGAGCAACTCCTGCCCCTGGTCTATGACGAGCTGCGGAAGTTGGCAGCTCAGAAGATGGCTCAGGAGGCCCCGGGCCAGACGTTTCGGGCGACAGCCCTGGTCCACGAAGCGTATCTCCGGCTGGTAAACGTGGAGAGGGTGCAGCGTTGGGACAGCCGGGGGCACTTCTTTGCGGCCGCTGCCGCGGTAATGCAGCGAATTCTCGTCGAGAATGCCCGCCGCAAGGGCCGCGCCCGGCACGGTGTCGATTCCTACCGAGTCCCTTTGGAAGACTCGGCTCTCATTGGCGGCATGCCCTGTGACGACCGTCGCCCCAAGTGTGTGAGCAGTGTCCAAGTCCACCGGCGGCGTTCGGAGGGACCTTCGGACGGCAGTCCCGCTCTCCCCCCGCACGCGGCCCAGCCCCCAATCATGGACATCTGGTGAACCGCCGTTTATGCTAATTGGGCAGCGCCACTTCGCCATCGAGAATTGGTTTATGCTGTTGCTATGAAACGAGTTACGGCAGCACGTAAAACCAGGGGATCTTGAAACATTAGAAATGTCGCAACCTGATATCTAGAAACACCTTACGGCGTTCTTTCCGTGCAAAGTAGCGCTGCCCAACTAAGCTGGGCATCCAAATTGGCGTTTCCCTGTCGATCTTGGGCAAGCGTGCATGCGCGGTTGCCCGATACATCAGAGAAAGGTTTCGGTGTGCATGACGCAAGGCCACAAGATGAGATAGGTGACGAACAACGCGCCGCCATGCTGGTCGATGCCTGTGACAGAATTCGCGCACAGGTCGGCAAGATTGTGGTTGGGCAAGACCAGGTAATCGAGCAACTGCTGATCGCGATTCTGGCTCGGGGTCACTGTCTCCTGGAAGGCGTTCCCGGCCTGGCCAAAACTTTAATGGTGCGTTCGCTGGCCCAGGCGATGGATCTGTCGTTTCACCGCATCCAGTTCACGCCCGACCTCATGCCGGCCGACATCACCGGCACCGATATCATCCAGGAAGACCCCGGCACGGGCCATCGCCGGATGGTGTTTGAGCGGGGACCGGTCTTCACCCAGATGTTGTTGGCCGACGAGATTAACCGCACTCCTCCAAAAACACAAGCCGCGCTCTTGGAGGCCATGCAAGAGCACGAAGTCACCGTGGGCGGCACGACCTACCCGCTCGACGAACCGTTCTTCGTGTTGGCTACCCAGAACCCGATCGAGCAGGAAGGCACCTATCCGCTCCCCGAGGCCCAGCGCGACCGTTTTCTCTTTCACGTGGTGGTCGACTACCCCGACCGCGATCAGGAAGGCGAGATTATCGATCGCACCACCTCATCGTTCGAGACCCGCCTTACGCCGGTGGTGGCCGGACCGGAGATCATCGAGTGTCAGAAGACGATTCGCCTGGTACCGTTGCCCGATCACGTCAAGGATTTCGTCCTGGACATCGTCCGCCGAGCGCGGCCGAAGGACGAAAAAGCACTCTCCTGGGTGCGGGAGTTGATTGAATGGGGGCCCGGGCCAAGGGCCTGTCAACAACTCGTCCTGGCATCCAAGGCCCGCGCCGTTCTCCGCGGACGACACCACGTCACCCTCGACGACGTCGAAGCGTTGGCCTATCCGGTATTGCGACACCGCATCGTTCCCACGTTTAACGCCGAGGCCGAGGGCGTGAGCGTCGACGACCTGATCGGCCGGCTGTTGAAGGAGATCCCCCGCCTGGAACCCCGACTATTGTAGCAAGGGCATCCTGGCGAACGCCACCTGAAGGAGAAGGATCCATTTCTCGCATCGCCGATTTTCTGACGCCGCACGATCTCGGCAGACTGTCCGACCTCCAGGTACTCGCCCGACAGGTCGTCGAGGGATTCTGCTCCGGCCTGCACCGCTCTCCCCACAAAGGGTTCAGCGTCGAGTTCAAGGAGCATCGGGCCTATGTCCGCGGCGACGAGGTCCGCAGCATTGATTGGAAGGTCTTTGGCAAGACCGACCGGCTCTTCATCCGCGAATACGAGGAAGAAACCAATCTCCGGTGCACCATCTTGCTCGACTCGAGCGGCTCGATGGGCTACTGCGGGTCCCGGTCAAGAGGCGTCAGCAAGCACGACTACGCCGTTCGTCTCGCGGCCTGCCTGGCCTATCTGATGCTCCACCAGCAGGACAGCGTGGGCCTGGTGAGATTCGACAATCGAGTGCGGCGCTACATCCCCCCGCGAGCCAAAGTCACCCACCTTCGGGTGATTATCGACGGACTGCAGAAATCGCGACCCCAGCACGAGACCGAACTCGGCCACGTGTTCCACGAACTGGTGCCCAAGCTCCATCGGCGAGGTCTGTTGATCGTCATTTCCGACCTCTTCGGCGACGTCGACGGACTGCTCAAGGCCCTGGCCCACTTCCGCCACGCCAAGCACGAAATGATCCTCTTTCAGATCTGGGACCCGGACGAGTTGGATTTTCCGTTCCGACAGTGGACCCGCTTCGAGTCGCTGGAGAGGGCCGGAGATCGCCGCCTGATCGACCCCGCCCACTTGAGGCACGCATACCTGGAGAACCTGCGGCAATTCCGCCAGCAATTGACGGCCGGCTGCCACCGCCACCGCATCGATCTGGTTCCCATGACCACCGACCAGCCCTATGCCGACGCCCTGGCCTCCTACCTGGCGATGCGGAGGTGGCTGAAGTGACCTTCCTCAACGGCGCGCTGGCCTTTGGAGCCGCGGCGTTTGCGATTCCCCTGATCATCCACCTGCTCAATCGGAGCCGGTTCAGGACCATCCCGTGGGGAGCCATGCATCTGTTGGAAGCCGTCGTTCGCGTCAACAACAGGCGGCTCCGCATCGAACAACTGATATTGCTGGCGGTTCGCTGCGCGATTCCAATCCTCCTGGCGTTCTGCCTGGCCCGGCTGGTGCTGACCGGCTGGCAGGCTTTGCCGGGCGACGCCCCGACCTCCGCCGTCATCCTACTGGACAACAGCTATTCGATGGACGCCGCCGGCAATGGCAGTCCCCACTTCGCCCAGGCCATCGAGCATGCCTGCCAGATAGTCGGCGCGCTCAGCCGTGGTTCCGAAGTAGCAGTCATCCAGACCGGTGGCGGCCCCACGCCGCTCTTCGACGGCCCCGTCTTCGATCCCAAGGCCGTCACCGGACAACTCCGGCTCTTGGACGGTGGCTACGGTGCCAGTCAGATGCCCGAGTCGTTCGATTTCGGGCTCGGCACTCTGCAAGAGATGGCCAACACCCGCCGCGATCTGATCGTGATCAGCGATTTCCAGCAGTCCGATTGGCTTTCCATTCCGGACACGACCATCGAGCGGATTCGGCAACAGATCGACGCCATGCCAATTCCGCCCGCCGTCACCTTGCTCCAGGCGGGGCGTCCAATCGAGGAAAACGTTTCCGTCGAATCCCTGGCGTTTTCCAACACGGCCCTGGGCGTCGGGCAAGACCTCCGGGTCCGCGCCAATCTCCGCAACCATGGCTCCAAGGCCTATCAGTCCGCCCGAGTGCTGTTTCGGATCGACGGCACGCAGCATTCCGTTTCCCAGGTCACCCTGGAAGCCAATCAGGCGGCGCAGGCGCTGTTCACCTGCCGGTTCGAGACGCCCGGCTCGCACGTGATCGAAGTCGAGGTCGCCGTGGACGATCCATTGGAGACCGACAATCGTTACTCGGCCGCCGTGCCGGTACTCGAGCGGATCGACGTCCTCTTGGTGGACGGTGCCCCCAGTTCCAAACCGCTCGAAAGCGAGACCGACTTCCTCTCCGTGGCGCTGACCCCCTTCACGTTCGGCCGCGTCAAATTGCCCGACCTGATTGAAACTCAAACGGTGTCGGCCGGCAAGCTGACCGAGGACTCCATTTCGACTGCTCGTGTGGTGGTTCTGGCAAACGTTGCCAAGTTGAACTCCGACCAGGTCAACCTCTTGGCCGAATACGTTCGCGGCGGTGGAAG
>DATKZH010000320.1:0-6698 GCA_035528065.1 Thermoguttaceae bacterium
TAGTCGAACTGGATCGTCAGCGCGTCGGCCGGGGCCGCCCAGACCACGCAGCCGAGCCAATGCACCAACACGATCAGGGAAGCCGGCCGCACCCGCCTCATCTCCTGCTGTTCCTCCACCCATTCACTCGAGGTATTCTACCACGATTCGCCCCGCAGGTCATGGCTTGTTCGTCGCGGAGGGCCGCGGCGCGGCAGGCGCCGGCCAGGTCGGAAAACAGAAGAACCGAGCCGGCGTCCTGTCGGAGGTCCGGCTCGGCTCGACACGGGTGGCTGAGGGGACTCGAACCCCCGACCCCCTGGACCACAACCAGGTGCTCTAACCAGCTGAGCTACAGCCACCATAGCGCCGCTGATGTCAGCGAAGGCTGTACGATAGCACGCCACGTCGTCGCTGTCAATGCCCCGTTGAAGGCGTCCGGCCGAAACGGACGCCTCGCAGGCCCACGGCGCGGGGCTCGCCCGGTGACGGGGAAAAAGAAAGGGCGACACCCAGGCGGAGGGAGACCTCGGCGTCGCCCGAATAGCCGCAACCCGGATGTAGGCGGAGGGAGACCTACACCGTATACGGGTGCAGCGGACAACTCGTGTTACCAAATCACTTCCCAGTTATTGAAACATACTTCGGGAAAAGGGTTTTGGAATCTTTAGCCCTTATCCGACTTTTTCCGCATTTCGCGCCGAAGGCCGTCCACGGCGTGCGCGAGGCGGCGGGGCGCTGCAGCCGCCGCCTCGCAATGCCGCAAGCCTTTTTCGCGTCACCGTGCGGCCACACCTCGGTCAGCGAAAACTCCATCGCAGCGCCTGTGCCGCACGCGGAACCCCGCGGAAGATGCTGGTGGCCGCTGGCTGGAGACCTTGAGACGGCTACCTGTCGGCATCTCCGCGTCACGCCATCGGGCGCCTCTTCCCGGGCGCCCACGACCCATGGGCACCGGCTCTCTGGTTTCCAGCCGTGGCGATCGTCGCCGATGCCCGGTCGATACGACCCGTCAACTGCAGCCCAACGACGTGCCGCAGTTATAGCACTTGTAGCAGTTCCCGTTTCGCACCGTGATGGACCCGCACACGTCGCAGGCGGGCGCGTCTTCCTGGTAATGCGAGAACTGTTGGTCGACCCGGTCAACCTGTGGAGCCATGCGATAGGAGAGAATCTCCGAGCCGGCGGGCTCTCTCACCTTCGCGCCGGCGGGCGCCATGGCCCTTGCCTGGGCCGGTGGCGAGGTGGGGACGTACCCCAACGCCCTCAACGCGCCCCCAGACCTCTGAACCTCCGTGTCAGAGGTCTGTGCGGCGCTTTCGACTCCCGAGGAAGCATCTTCCGTGACGGCCTCGGTTACGGCTTTCTTCCCTTCCGCGGCTTCCCCTGCGGCGGTCTTCGATTCCTTGCGCTTCGGCAGATTCGTCTTGCGATAGTCCTCCAGGAACGTCAGCCCCAGCCACCGGAAGATGTAGTCCACCACGCTCTTGGCGAAGGGAATGTCCCGGTTGCTGGTCATGCCGCTCGGCTCGAAACGCTGGTGCGTGAATTTCTTGACCAGGTCGTCCAGCGGGACCCCGAACTGAAGGCACAGGCTGATCGCCGTGGCGAACGCGTCCATCATTCCCCCGACGGTGGAGCCCTCCTTCGCCATCGTGATGAACAGCTCGCCCGGCCGGCCGTTCTCGTACTGCCCCACGGTCAGATATCCCTCGTGCCCGCCGACGCTGAACTTGTGGGTCAGGGACGGCCGGGTCGCCGGCAGGCGCTCCCGATGCGGCATCCGCCGTGCGGCCTCGAGCATCTCCTCGTCGATTGGCTGCTGGCCCTTCTCGTCCCGGCTTCCCTCGGACGTGGTGTTGACCGGCTGGACACGCTTGGACCCGTCACGGTAGATGGCGATGGCCTTGAGCCCGAGCTTCCACCCGTCGACGTACACCTGCCTGATCTCCTCGGCGGTGGATTCCCTGGGCATGTTGACCGTCTTGGAGATCGCGCCGGACAGGAAGGGCTGCACGGCGGCCATCATGCGGATGTGGCCCATGTAGTGGATGCACCGCTTGCCGTTGGCGGGCTTGAAGGCGCAGTCGAAAACGGGCAGATGCTCGTCCTTCAGGTGCAGGGCGCTCTCGATCGTGTCGTGGTCGTCGATGTGCTCGACGATGGCGCCGACCTGCTCGGGGCTGTACCCCAGCCGCTCCAGGGCCAGCGGGACGGTCTGGTTGACGATCTTGAACATGCCGCCGCCGGCGAGGGTCTTGTACTTCACGAGGGCGATGTCCGGCTCGATGCCGGTCGTGTCGCAGTCCATCATGAAACCGATCGTGCCCGTCGGTGCCAGCAGGCTCACCTGGGCGTTGCGGCACCCGAGGGCGTCGGCGGCGGCGATGGTTTCGTCCCAGCAGTCGATGGCCTGGCTGCGAAGCTCGGCCGGGCAGAGCTCCTTCGGGATCTTCTGCGCCGCCTCGCGATGCATCCGCAATACCGTCAGCATGTGCTTGCGGTTCTTGTGGTACTGCGAGAACGTCCCCAGGCGGCTGGCCAGCTCCGAACTGGTCCTGAAGGCCGTGGCGGTCATGATGGCGGTCACGGCGGCCGCGTACACCCTGCCCGCGTCGCCGTCGTAGGGCAGGCCGAGCGACATGACCAGGCTGCCGAGATTCGCGTACCCCAGCCCCAGGGGGCGGAAGGTGTGGCTGTTGCGGCAGATCCTCTCGGTGGGGTAGCTGCAGCGGTCGACCAGAATCTCCTGAGCGATGACGAAGATCCGCACGGCCTTGCGGAACCTCTCCACGTCGAAGCGGCCGTCGGGATGCCGGAACTTCGTCAGGTTCAGGCTGGCGAGGTTGCAGGCCGAATTGTTCAGGAACATGTATTCGCTGCACGGATTGGACGCGCAGATCTCGCCGCTGGCCTTGCAGGTGTTCCAGCGGTTGATCGTGCTATGGTACTGCACGCCGGGATCGCCGCAGATGCGCGTCCCCTCGGCGATCAGCTCGAGAAGCTCTCGGGCCTTGTGCTTCTGCATCGGCTCGCCGGTGGTCACGGCGTAGGTCTGCCAGTCGGCGTCGTCGAGGGCCGCCTGCATGAATTCGTCGGTGACGCGCATGGAAAGGTTGGCGTTCTGGTACATCACCGAGGCATAGGCGTCGCCGTCGATAGAGCCGTCGTAGCCCCGGTCGATCAGCGCCCAGGCCTTCTTCTCCTCGACCATCTTGCACTCGATGAACTCCCGGACGTCCGGATGGTCGCAGCGGAGCGACTGCATCTTCGCGGCGCGGCGGGTCTTTCCCCCGCTGCGAATCACGCCGGCGATCTGATCGAAGATCCGCATGAAGCTCAACGGCCCGGACGGCTTGCCCCCGCCGGAGAGCTTCTCCCGGCTCGACCGCAGCGTGGAAAGGTCCGTCCCCGTGCCCGAGCCGTACTTGAACAGCATGGCCTCGGACGCGGCCAGACGCATGATGTCCTCCATCGAGTCCTCGACCGCCTGGATGAAACAGGCCGAGCCCTGCGGATGCTCGTAGCTCCGCATCGTTCGAACGGGGCGGTTCTCGTCGCTGTCCCAGTGGTAGTTCCCCTCCGAGCCCTCCACGCCGTTCTGATGAAACAGCCCGACGTTGAACCAGACCGGCGAGTTGAACGCCCCGTACTGGTTGATGCAGAGATAGGTCAACTCCTGGTAAAACCGCTCGCCGTCCTCTTCGGTGGCGAACACGCCGTCGGCGATGCCCCAGTCCGCGACGGTGCGGGCGACCCGGTGGACGAGCTGCTTGACCGAATACTCCCGCCTCTCCGTGCCGATCTCCCCGTAGAAATACTTGCTGACGACGACGTTCGTGGCCAACTGGCTCCACGTCGACGGGACCTCCACGTCTTCCTGCTCGAAGATCGTGTTGCCCTGGCCGTCGGTGATCCGCGCCGTTCGCTTCTCCCATTCGATCAGGTCGAAGGGGTGCTCCCCCGGAGTGGAGAAGACCCGCTCCACGGTCAGCCCGTCCG
The DNA here is from genome assembly GCA_035528065.1 of Thermoguttaceae bacterium. Classification (GTDB taxonomy): domain Bacteria; phylum Planctomycetota; class Planctomycetia; order Pirellulales; family Thermoguttaceae; genus DATKZH01. The sequence continues at coordinate 3,982 of DATKZH010000320.1, forward strand.
GGGCCGACAGCGGAGAAACGCTGCTGCTTTCCGGCGTCTCGTTGCCCTCTGTCGGATCACACAGAACCATTCCTTACTCCCGATGCTTCCAGATTTGCCCACGACATCGCCCAACCCATTGGCGCAAAACACCCCTTCGCGGATTCCGGCGGTTTTCTCTCGGTTCGTCCTCTTTCTAGCGGCTTCCGACCTTGCACGAAGTGCTAGTCAAACATGACCGGCGCGAGGATACCCCTACATGTAGGGGTCGTCAAGCGAAATTAACCAAAATATTGCGATTCGCCACAAGCCCTTGGTAGTCGGCCGCTTGACGGGGTCAAGAAAAACGTCCGACAGAAACCAACAGGAAACGGATGCCGAACGTAATGCTAACACATCTTCCGCTTCCCGTCAAGACCCTCTATGTGGTATGGAGCCCTTTTCTGCATACATTTTGTGCCGTGGCCTGGGGGGAATCTGTTGGGAAAGCACCTTGCAGCAAACACTTGCGGGTGAATCGCCGGTGGGAAACCGCCTCTCGGCCGCGCGCAGCGGCCGCCCGGGGCTGGAAAGCCTATCGCGCGGACCCACGGCGACAACGGCAACTCCCGCTTGCTGAACCGACATCGTGTCCTATAATGATGTGACGTTTGACCCCCATCGGCCCGGAACGGGCAGGCAGGTTTCTCCAAAGGAGTTGGCATGAGCGACGAGGCCAGCAGCAACGCCACGGTAACCGAACAGGTGCAGCTCGTCATCGACAAGATCCGCCCGCTGCTCCAGGCGGACGGCGGCGACATTCAATTGGTCGGCGTGGACGAGGAGACCGGCGTGGTGTCGGTGCAATTGCAGGGCGCGTGCAAGGGCTGCCCCGGCGCGGCCATGACCCTCAGAATGGGCGTGGAACGCCACCTGAAGGAAAGCGTGCCCCAAGTGCAGGAAGTCGTCGCCGTGCCGTAAACGCCATGAACGTGCCCCGGCCCAGCCGCTGCGTGTTGGTGGTTCTCCTTCCGACGGCGCTCGTCTCGGCGTGGCTCCTGCCGGGCTGCGATCAGCCCCCGCCCAAAGCGCCCGCAAGGAAATCCTCGCAGAAGCACACGGGCGAATATATCGCCGCATTGGCCTCCGCGAATGCGTTCTGCCAGGCATGGCGCCAGCGGGACGTGGCCGTGGGCAAGTCGCTGCTTTCCCTTCGCATCAAGAGAACGTTTCCCGAGAGCCGGATCCACGACGCCCTTTCCGGCACGGGCAATCCTCGCCATGCGGCCTACGAGATCTCCCACGGGGTGCGCGCCGCCGACGCCAGCATCGCGTTTCGCCTCCGCCTGTTCTACCGGTACACGGGCGGGATCCAGGACCGGGTCGAATCGCCCGTCGCGTCGATCGTCCTGCGCCGCGACGAGGCCGGCACGTGGCTCGTGGACCGATTCCCCCTGCTCGACGAGCCGGAGTCGCCGGAGGTGATCGTTCGGTAGCCGTCGGCTTGCGGTATTGCGGCGAGGGGCCCTCGCGTTTACGATACGGCCGGCGATGATCTTCATCCTCGACAACTACGACAGTTTCACCTACAACCTCGTTCAGCGGATCGGCGAGTTGGGCCGGGGCGTGGAGATCCGCGTCTTCCGGAACGACGCGATCACTCCGGACGCCGCCGAGGCCGATCTCAAGCCGACCCACCTGATCGTCTCGCCGGGGCCCTGCACGCCCAACGAGGCGGGGCTGAGCTGCGACTTCATCCGCCACTTCCACGGCAAGATCCCGATCCTCGGCGTTTGTCTGGGGCACCAGAGCATCGGGCAGGCCTTCGGCGGCAAGGTCGTTCGCGCGGGCAGGCTGATGCACGGCAAGACCAGCGAGATCCGCCACGACGGGCGCGGCGTCTACAAGGAGCTGCCCAACCCGTTCGTCGCCACGCGATACCACAGCCTCATCGTCGATCCCGAGGGGCTCGACGCCGACTTCGAGCACACGGCCTGGACGGTCGACCAGAACGAGCTGATGGGCATCCGATCCCGCACCCATCCCACCGAAGGCGTGCAGTTCCATCCCGAGAGCTTCCTCACCGCGGTCGGCCATCGGCTGCTGGCCAACTTCCTGGACATCTGAGCCGCGGGCGCAGCATGGCGGACGCGAAGGAGAAGGCCGTCGTCTCCCTGCTGACCACGGTGACGGAGACACCCTCGTCCACGACGGGCCGATCTTCCGGGAGCCGATCCCCTGCCGAACCGGGCGGGTTGTACTGAGGGAGAACCGATTTTTCTTCTGCGACGTCCTGCCGGACGAATGATCGCTCCGGCGGCGGCGAACGGAAAGGAAGGTCGCGCCATGGCCCCAGGAGACACCGCGAGGCGCCGGGGATGTCTCCGGCTGGCATTCGCCCTGGCCCTTGTCCCGGGGAGCGTGGGCGCCGCCGCGGAGAACTACGTCTGGTGGGAGGGCGAGTCGCCCACCGAGACGAACTTCCCGAAGCGGACGTGGTTCTCGCCGTCGTCGTTCCGCAACCGGGCGCATCTGCTCTCGGGGGGCGACTGGCTGACGAACTCCGGCAAGCGCAAGGGCCCCGAAGGGTTCGCCAAGTACACCGTCCGCGTGCCGTCGGCCGGCGAGTGGAACCTCTGGGCCCGGAAGTTCTGGAAGCACGGCCCGTTCCGCTGGCGGTTCGGCTCGGGGGCGTGGCGGACCTGCGGGCGCGACGTCGCCCTGGCCGACAACACCTACCTCCGCACCCACGTCGGGGC
>DATKZH010000321.1:0-20961 GCA_035528065.1 Thermoguttaceae bacterium
CGGCTCTGCTCCGGCCGGGTCAATCCGGACACCATTGAATCGGCCCTGGAACAGCATCGGCTCGTGCTCGATTTGGCGCCGTACATCCTGTCGGTCAGCCCTTTGGATTGTGAGGCCCTCGACCTCTTGTTCGGATTCGACTTCACCTACCGCGGCAACCACAACCAGTTGGTGGCCGAGGCGTTGGGCTTCAGTCCGGCGATGGAGCGGATGTCCGAAGTCGCCAGGGGTACGGTGATCAATCACGAGCCCTCGCTGACGATCGCCCTGGACGAGGATTGCCGCCTCCAGTGCCGTCTGAGCGTGGAGACCCGGACCAACGCGTACCAGGTCCGGACGGGCGACTTTCCCGAGGACCAGCTCAGCGTCTATGTCACCGCCCGGCAGTACGGCAGCCTCAAGGCGGACTGCACGTTCGCCGAAACCCTGGACAAGCTGGCCCGGACCTGCCACGAGATGATCGAGGGCCACGTCATCGAGCACGTGCTGGGTCCGCTGGCGCGGACGATCGCGTGCAAGTAGGGGCTGCTTGGGAGCTGCTTGGCCGCCCATCTAATCGGCAGAACTGCTACGCTCCGAGCCCCACGCTCGGGCCATCGCTTCCCCGCACAGATCCCGAGCCGGGTTCTGCGCGTTGTGATGGGTGGGGCAACGGGCATCTCGCCGACGGTAAGCTATTCTGGGAATAGTAGCCAAGCTGTTCGTCGCGGTCCGGCGCGTCTCTCGGCACCCCCCGGAGTGTCTATTGGCACCCGCGGACCGGACCACGTGTCTCCAATCGCGGAGGTACTTGTCTCATGTCGCGGATCGTACGCATCCGGAAGCAATTGTTCGTCGATTCCAAGGTTCAAGGGGCCTTGGTGTTGCGGGTATTGCTCTACTGGGCCGTCTGTCTGATTACGGTCACCCTGATGCTGCTATGCTGGAGCATCCTCCGGACTCCACGCATGTTCTACACGCATCTGGACGACATGTGGTTCCATTACGGCCCGGCCCTGATCGCCTCGTTCATCCTGCTGCCCATGGTGGTGGTCGACATCATCCGGGTCAGCAACCGCTTTGCCGGTCCTCTGGTCCGTCTGCGGCGGTCGATGCGGGCGCTTGCCCGGGGCGAGCACGTCGAGCCGATCAAGTTCCGCGAAGGGGACTTCTGGCAGGAATTCGCCGACGAGTTCAACGCCGTGGCCGCCCGGGTCCAGGGCGAAAGACCGAAGGCCGAGCCGACCCTCCGCGAGGAAACGGCGACGGCTTCGGAGCCGGTTCCCTCGGAAGAGCCCGAGCCGGTCGGCGTCGACTGAGCCCACGCTTCCGTCAACACGGCCGCCAGGACGTCACGTCGGGGACGGAAGCGGGGACACTCTGCCTGGTTTTCTTCTTTTCCGCGGGTCGTTCCCGGTAGCGCGGTGCTAGGGCACTTGGCTTCGGACAGTTGCTGCAAATGAGTCAAGTCTTTGGGGTTCGGGGTTCAGGGTTCAGGACTCACGTGTAGACGTGGAACTCCAAGTCCTGAACCCTGAACCCCGAACCCTGACCGCTGGACTCTCGCCTCGGTCTGAGGCCCTGCCTCGCTAGTCGTTCGCGGGCAACCCCCTGCCACCGTCCACCTCCTTGGGCGGACGCCGCAGGCAGTATGAGCGCGAGAGTGATCGGCGGGACCTCTCTGTGCATGTGTTGGGCTGCGTTCTTCGAGCGCCCAAGCCGTCAAGACGGGCTTTTCGCCGTTCTGAAGCGCCTCCGTATTCCCGTGCTGGCTCGCCGGCAACGCATCGGTTAAAGTACGCTTGCGGTCTATGCCGGACAAACGCGCAACACGAAAGGGGAGCACGTGATGAAGCTACGGCTTGTCGTTCGGACGGTTGTGGCCCTAGTCGTGGTGGGGGCCGTTTCCGGCGTCGGTCGGGGGCAGGCCGCGCCGCGGACCAACATCGTGTTGATCACGGCCGACAACCTGGGATTTCACGATACGGGATGCTATGGGAACCGCGAGATCAAGACGCCGAACATCGATCGGCTTGCCGAGCAAGCGGTGCGGTGTACGAATTTCTACTCGGCGTCGCCTACCTGCACCGTCTCGCGTGCCTCGCTGCTGACCGGTCGCTATCCGCAGCGCAACGGTCTGACGCACCAGCTCCGCACCACGGCCGACTTTTCCATCGACGAAAACCTGGGCCTCGGCCTTGGGCACAGCGAGCTTCTGATCCCGCACTTCCTCAAACCCCACGGCTACGCCACCGCCTGCTTCGGCAAATGGAACATCGGGTTCGCTCCGGGCACCCGGCCTACCGAACGGGGGTTCGACGAGTTCCTCGGACACGCCTCGGGCAACATGGACTACTACACGCACGTGTACAACGGGCGAAACGATCTCTTCCGGGGCACGGAGCCGGCCCACATCGAGGGCTACAGCACCGACCTGTTCGCCAACGCCGCCTGCGACTTCCTTCGTCGCAAGGCCGAGGGGCCGTTCTTCCTGTATCTGCCGTTCAACGCCGTCCACTACCCCAACCCGCGGAACAAGAAGCCGGGCGAGCCCTGCGTCTGGCAGGCCCCCGACGAGTACTTCAAGATCTACGGATACTCGCCCGACACGCGGGACGTGCGCCAGCGCTATCAGGCCACGGTCACCGCGCTCGACGCCGGAATCGGGCGCGTGCTCGGCCAGATCGACGCCCTCGGACTGCGGGAAAATACGCTGGTCATCTTCTTCGCCGATAACGGGGCGTTCGCGGCCCAAAAGGACTGCGCTTCCAACGAGCCGTTTCGAACGGAAAGCGTGATGATCTACGAAGGGAGCATCCGGGTGTGCTGCCTGGTTCGGTGGCCGGGGCGGATACCGCCGGGAACCACTTGCGACGAGGTGCTGGTGAGCATGGACTTCCTCCCCATGATCCTCAAGGCGGCCGGGGCGGCGCTGCCCGACGATCGAATCATCGACGGGCGCGATCCGACGGCCACGCTCGCCGGCCAGGCCACCTCGCCCCATGAGTCGCTCTTCTGGCAGTACAACCGCTCCAGCGCCGTGCGCGAAGGCCGATACAAGCTGGTCAAACCGCGGACGGGCAAGTCCTGGGAGCTTTACGACCTGGCCGCCGACCCCGGCGAGGCCAAGGACCTGGGCAAGGACCAGCCTGACGTTGCGGCCCGCTTGACGCGCGACTTCGAGCGGTGGGCCGAGACGGTCGGGGAGTAGACGCTCGCAACGGGCTGTAAATACTGATTACTAATATCTAGGCTTGATAGCCCTGGTTCCCAAGCTCCAGCTTGGGAAGCGACTTCCGCGAAGCTCTGCTTCGCACTGGAGAAGGTAACCGCTTCCCCGTCGTACGTTCCCAAGCTGGAGCTTGGGAACGAGGGGAAGCTGGAGTTTGCGAACGAAAGGACCCATGGGGCTAAATTGCTACGAGGAATCTTCTCTTTTCGGGAGGCGACAATGATTGCGTCGCGTTGGTTTACGGGAGTCGTCATCTGGTTGTTGTTGAACGCATTGGCCGCCCTCGGCGAGGGGCGGTTGCGGGCCGACGAGGCGCCATCGACTCCGCCGGCTCGGCCGAAGGCGCCCTTCCGAGTGCTGTTCAGCAACGACTTCACCAATATGCAGTCGTGCGTCAGTCCGTATCACCAGAAGGGCGAGCGCTGGCGCCCGGAGATGATCGAGGGCACGGTGGACGAGGTGCCCGGCACCGACGTGCACATGCTCCAACCTTGCACTACCTGGGTGCCCTGGTGGCCGAGCAAGATCTACCCGATGGCGGAGCACCACCGCTGGTGGAACGAGTTTTTCGGGATCGACCCGGCCAAGGACGCGACGAAGCTCGTCCATCCGGTGCACCAGTACATCCTCGAGGGCGGCGATCCGTTCGCCGTGTTCCTGGCGGCCTGTCGCAAGCGAGGTCAGAAGGCGTTTATCTCCGTACGGCTCAACGACGGGCACCATCTCCAGTACGTCGACGTGCCGAAGAACACCAACGGCATCCACACGATCTCGAAGTTCTACGCCGAGCACCCCGAGTACCGCATCGGCCCGAAATTGGGCGACTGGGACCAGCACGTGCACAACTGGGCGATCCCGGAGGCCCGGGCGCACAAGCTCGCGCTGATCCGGGAGCTGTGCGAGATGTACGACATGGACGGGCTGGAGCTCGATTTCATGCGGCACACGAGCTATTTCCAGCTCGACAAGACGACTTCGCCCGAGCGCCGCAAGATCATCACCGACTTCGTGGCCGAGGTGCGCAAGGCCCTGGACGCGAACGCTCGGGAAGGGAAGCGGCCGTGGCTCTGCGCCCGGGTGCCGTGCCTGCTTTCCTGGCACGACCGGCTGGGGATCGATCTCGCGGCGCTCTATGGGGTGGGGCTCGACATGGTCAACGTCTCGCCGCACTACTTCACGCAGCAGTATCACGACCTGGCCGAGATCCGCAGGCTGGTGCCGAATGCCGCGGTGTACCTGGAGATGTGCCACTGCACCATGACCGGCCAGGCGATGGGCCCGGGCCGCGGCGACGTCCGGCAGTACACGCGGACCACCGACCAGCAGTTCTACACCACCGCCCACGTGGCTTACCGGCGCGGGGCGGACGGCGTGAGCCTGTTCAACTTCGTCTACTTTCGGGAGCACGGCCACCCGGGCCGGGCACCGTTTGACGAGCCGCCGTTTCACGTGCTTGCGCACCTGGGCGACCCTGCGTGGCTTGCCCGGCAGCCGCAGTGGTACGTGCTGGCCAAGGCGTGGAACACGCCGCTGCCCAAGCGGTTCGCGAAGGGCCAGACGCACGAGCTCACGCTGGACATGGCCCCGACCGAGCACCAACAGCGAGACGGTCTCTTGCGCCTGAGAACGGCCGGGGATTCGAGCGGCTGCCGGTGGACCGTGAGGGTGAACGAGACGGCGCTTGAGCCCGCGGAGTTTGTGCGCAAGCCGCTGGACCACCCTTACGAAGCCGGGCTGGGCGAGCCGAGTCAGTACGCCTGTTTCGCCTGTCCCCGAGCGGCCGTGCGCGACGGAGTGAATCAGATCGCGATTACCTGTGAAGAAGGCCCGCCGGCCGCCGTCGAGTACGTCGACCTGGTGCTGCCGTGAGCGTGGGATGAATGGATGAGCAATGTCGGTTGGTCGGAGGACGCGAAGCGTCCAACGTGTGCGTTACGACGCGAAGCGTCGTAACGATGGGAAGTGATAGCGGGCTGAATACGTACCGACGCAAAGCGTCGTAACGACAAGAAGCCCGGTGAACCGGGCTCGCCTTGACGTCGTTCCCCACGTTACGCCGCCCGCTTTCTCGGCACGGCGTCGCTTGCGGTGGCCACGCGCAGGACCTTGTCCACGGCGCGGCAGGCGTCGTGGATCTCGGCCTCGCTGAGCGTCGGATGCACGAGGAACATCAGGCTTGTCTCGCCCAACTCCTTGGCCACGGGGAGCCGATTGGGCTTGCGCGAGAAGGAACGGTCGGTGAAGGCGCGCTCGAGATAGATTTCCGGACAGATGCCGCTGCCGCAGGGGATGCCTTCGGCCTGGAGTGCGCAAACGATCCGATCGCGGGACCATCCATCTCGCAGGCGCTCAGGACGCAGAAACGCGTAGTACTTGTAGTAGCTGTGCTCGACGTGCGCCGGGGGGATCGTCAATCGGAGTGCGGGAAAGGCGGAGAGCTCCCGGTGGAGCATCGCGGCGTGCTTTCGGCGGGTGTCGAGCCAGGCGGGGAGGCGGCGAAGCTGCACGCGGCCCAGCGCGGCCTGCATTTCCGTAAGCCGCCAGTTGGATCCGATCGACTCGTGCAGCCATTTGAACACGGTGGAATGGTCGCGGCGATGGACGGCGTACCAGCTCTTGCCGTGGTCTTTGAGGCTCCACGCCCGGGCCCAGACCGCCTCGTCGTTGGTCGTGACCATTCCCCCTTCGCCGCCGGTGGTGAGGATCTTGTCCTGACAGAAGGAGAACGCCGCCGCATGCCCTAGCGACCCGACGGGCCGACCGTTGTAGGTGGCCCCGTGCGCCTGGGCGCAGTCTTCGATCACTCGCAGCCCATGCTCCTCGGCCAGCTCCATGATTGTGTCCATCTCGCAGGGCCACCCGGCCAGATGGACCGCGACGACCGCCTTGGTTCTCGACGTGATCGAGCGCCGAATGGTCTCGGCCGTGACGTTCTGGCTGACGGGATCGACGTCGGCGAAAGCGGGAGTCGCCCCGCGCACGACGCAACAACTGGCCGAGGCGACGAAGCTGCGGCAAGTCACGATCACCTCGTCGCCCATTCGGACCCCCGCGGCCGCCAGGGCCAACTCCAGGGCGACCGTCCCGTTGGCCACGGCGACCGCGTGACGGCAGCCGCATACCTCGGCGAATTCCCGCTCGAAGAGACGTCCCTCCTGGCCGGTCCAGTAGTTGACGTTTCCCGAACGAAGCACGTCGGAGACCGCCTCCAGATGTTCGTCGTCGAACGCGGGCCAGGACGCAAAGGGCTCGGTGCGTATCGGAGAGCCTCCTTCGATGGCCAGTCTGACTTCGGCTGTCAACGTTTCCTCCATCGCCTCAGGGGCCGGGGTTCAGTCGCAGGGTGCGTGCTTGCACGCGCGCGAAACCCTGCGAGCCTCTCGCGTCGGCGCATCACGCGGCCAGTCGTCTTGGTCCGGCAGGGAGCACCTCCAGGAGCACGGATTCCAGGTCGGCGGCGAGCTTGTCGCGATCGAACCGCTGGTCGGCCAGTCTCGCCGCGGCCATCCTCGCTTGCCAGCGCCATTGCGGGTCTCGGATCGCTTCGGCCAACTGCTTGGCTGAGGACTCCGGGTCGTTGGGGTGCAGGACCAGGCCGCAACCGCTGGTGCGGATCATGTCGGCCAGCGCTCCCTCGTGGTTGATGGCCACGGGCCGTCCCGCCGCCAGCGCGTCGAACACCTTGTTGGCGGAGTTCTCCCACAAGTGCGGATGGTCGATCACCGTGGAAGTGGCCAGGTCGGCCGCGGAGAGGATAGCCGGTATCTCGTGCTTGGGCACGGGCGCTTGGAGAAAGAAGTTCCGGCCCAGAACGCCCAACTCCTCCGCGACCCTCCGCACCTTGCGCTGCTCGCAACCGGATCCGACCACCAGAAACCGGACTTCCGTGTCGTGCTTTCGCACGGCGGCTGCCAGCCGGGCCAGGTAGTCGACCCCGTTTACTTTTCCCAACGTCCCCGTATACACGACCAGCGGCCGCTTGCCGAGCCAATCGTAGCGGCGACGAAACTCGCGTCCGGTGCGGGCCGGAACCCGGAACAGACGCAAGTCAGAACCGTTGGGAATCACCGTGACGCGGTCCTCCCGGTACCCGGCGGCCACGACGCCTTGCTTCATTCCCTCTGCCAGGGCAACGATGCGATCGGAATTCCGGTAGGCGAACGCTTCCAGCCAGCGGGCGGCGGCAATCGCGGCGGGACTCCGGAGCGATCCCACGGCGATGCACCCCTGTGGCCACAAGTCCCGCACCTCGAAGACCAGGGGAATCGATTTCTTTCTCGCCGCGTACACGGCCGGGAGAGCGATGGTCAGTGGAGTGCTGGTAGCAAAGACCAGATCGCCGGGCAACTGCGCCGCCCTCCGGGCCGCCATGCAGGCGAACCGGGCAAAGGCAACGATCCGCCGGTGGAACCCCATGTAATTCGAATAACGTACCGGCGCCCAGTGTACGTGGATACCGGCCTCCTCGGTCTCGAACCATCGTTGCGAGCATCCGGAGCGATCCGAGGTCACCATATGGACTTCGTGTCCCCAGCGCACCAGCCGGCGGGCCATTTCATAGGAGCGCGTTCCGCCCACCATGTTCGGCGTCGTAAAGTACTGGTGCAGGTAGATGATTCTCACGGTCCGTCCACTCCCGAATTCCCTTCGCGCGCGGAAGCGGCGTGCACTGCGCCGGCGGTCATGCGGCGATGCGCCGGCTGTACTCCGACTGGCTAACCGGCTGCTGATACAGGGAGCCGACGTGCGTGTTGTGCAGGGACAGGAAGCCCTTGTTGCTGTACCGCGGATTGTCGATATCCTTGATTCTCCCGGAATCCGCAAGCCTCCTGATTTCGTCGATTCCCTCGTCGATGGAAAGCTCCGGAGTGAATCGCAGGATTTCCTCTGCCTTCTCCGTGCTTACCCGGTAGTTCCGCGCGTCCTCGTAGGTCGTACCGACCCGCTCGATCAGGATCCCCGGGATGTAGTCTCGCACGCGCTCGGCCAAGTCGATGATGCGGACGTTCTCCGTTGCCAGGTTGAACACGCCGCGGTGCCTCGTGGTGAGGTTCTCCGCAATTGCCCGGGCGGCGTCCCGGACGTGGAGGAGAGGCCGGTACTGTTCGCCACCGTAGACGGTGACTCTGCCGTGTTGCCGAGCCCTCACGGTCAAGGCGTTGACGACGAGGTCCAGCCGGATTCGGGCGAACGGGTCCCCCACTCCAAACAGGGTGCCCAAACGGAAGACGAGTGCGTCCTTGTCTGCGACGTAGGTTTCCGCCTGGAGCTTGGTTTCCGCATATACGGACAGCGGAGCGGTGCGAGAGGCCTCGTAGAGGAGACCGTCCTGGGCACCGTATACCGAGCAGGTGGACAGGAACAGGATCCGGCCGTCAAAGCTCTCCGACATCCACCGAACCGTTTCCTGATTGATGCACCTGCTCACCTCCGGATGGAGCGCGCAGGCCGCATCGCCCACCAGAGCGGCAAGCCAGACAACGACGTCGGCCCACTGGAGTTGCTCGAGGAGGACCTCCCGGTCGCGAATGTCGCCGAAGACGAAATCAACCGGCTTGCGGTAGCACTCCTCGTAGAGCAACGCGTCGTAGACCCTTACGTTGTGTTCACCGTCTGCCAGCAGATCGGTGAGGGCTCCGCCCACGTAACCTGCCCCGCCGACGACGAGCACGTTCATCTGATGATTATGCATGCATTCATTTCCGTTCGAGAATCCGGGAAAGCCAAGCGTTATCGCGTCCGCGGCCAAGCAGAGGGCTTACCCTGGACTGATTGTCAGTAGGTTCTTATTGACTCCGGACTTACTTCCTGTCTGGGCAGCAGGCGTTGAGCTTGCCGCGGGCCACGGGGATCGTCGGCGCATGTGCCGGCCGTTCGACGCGGTTCGGCCTGATCGCGAACGGAACCGGTGCGGTGCTGGCCGAGGATCTCCTTGCGCACAATCTCTTCCTTCCTCTTGAGCAAACGCTCATCCGCGGGATCGCGTCGGAGGCACCACTCCAGGTGCTCCTTCGCCTCGGCGAACTGATCGAGATCGGCAAGGCAGTCAGCGAGGCTTTGATGCGCCTGGAAGGCGTTCGGATCGCACTCGAGCGCATTCCGGCCGCACTGGAGCCTTCGTGCCGGGTCGTCGAGCCTCTGGTACAGCAGCATCGCCTCCAGCCAGAGGTCGGCCCCCTCGGGACCATCGCAACTGCCGCCCTTCACCTCGACGGCCTCGACGTAGGCCCGTCGCAGGGCGACCATTTGTTCGGGACCGGCGATCTGGCGGTACCGCCGCTCCAGGAGTCTCAGCCCCTCCAGGTCCGGTTGAAAGGTCTCCAGGAAGAAACCGATTTCCTGCTGGAAATCCCAGGGGTGAACTCGGCCGACGAGCCAGTCGATGATCTGCTCCTGATACACGGTGCCTCTTCGGAACGAGTCGCGCCAGTAGGCCAGCCCCCGGTCGAGGTCACCGCTGAGAATGGCTTCGCTGCCGGCATGGAGCAGCACGGTTCCGTCGAAAGGGCGGACTCGGAGTGCCTGATCCACACAGGCGGACTTGGCCAGTTCGCGTCCGCCGTCCAGGAAGCAGAGCTCGCCAAGCAGGAGGTAGCCCTCTCCCAGCAGCGGACACTGGGAGAGTGCCCGCCGCGTGTGCATCAGGGCCAAGTCGAGATCTCGGTAGTGATCGCCGATGGCCGCGGACAGCCATTGCTCCAGCTTTTCGCGGGAGTCGAGCCGACGTTCGGGAGGCACGCTTTCCGACCGCGAACTGAGCACCGCGTCGCGGATCTGGCTCACCGCCATCACGTTCGGCGACCTCTCCTGCTTCTGGTGGAACAAGCGGACGTACGCCTCGGCCAACCGCAGATGCGCGCGGGCGTGTTCGGGTGCCCAGCGGACTACTTCCTCGAGTTCCGCGACCTCCTTCTTCTTTGCCGCCAGCGAGGACCGGTACTCCTCCTCACTTGCCGGGCTGTCGAGCTGATTGATGCCGAACGCCAAGGGGTCTTCCGAATCCCGGTTGAGCAGCAGGAAGCGATCCCAGTGGGACTCGGCCGGCACCGGTCCCACGCGGTTGCCGAGCATCCACGCTCCTGCGCCCGCCAATCCGGCCACGAGAACCAGGCCCAACGGCCGGGGCAACGCAAAACGCCGGGCTTTCCCGGCCGGCTTCTTCGTGGCCATTTGCCCGAGCCGACACGCACAGGCGGCCAGGACGGCCGTGATGACCATGCAGCCGGGGATATACCAGACGAAGTCGACTAGGCTATGCGCGGCGCTGGCGGCCAGGCCGGCCGAAACGACGCCGACACAAACCAGCATTCGATTGGAGGGCGCGGCCACGAGCCCGGAAATGCACCAGAAGCCGCACAGGCCGATGCCCGTGATAAGCAAGGCGAACCCGGCGAACCCGGATTCCAGCGCCACCTGGAGATAGCCGCACTCGGCATGGGAGAAGTACTTCCAGGAATTGACCCGCTCGAGGTACATTGGATAGACTTCTCGATGGCTTCCCACGCCGGCGCCCAACAGCGGGTAATCGGGGATGGCCTTGGCGACCGTGCTCCAGATCGTTCGGCGACCGCCCGCCCCGTCGACCGCGTCAAGCGACCCGGCAGTCAAGGTGCCCAGCCGGCGCGAGACGCCCTCGTGTCCGAAAATCGAAAGGGACACGCCGATCAGCAATGCCGCCGCGCCCAGGCTGACGGCGAGTTTCGGTCCGATCGCCGAGGTCCGATAGCAGACGGCCAGACAGACGACCGTGGCCACCAGCGCGGCCAGCGATCCGCCGCGCGACAAGGAGAGCAGGACGGCAAACAGCACGACTGCCAAGCCGACGACGCGGAACCCGGTTCCCAACTGGCCTTCCTGGGACCGGCTCGCCAAGCGACCGAACTCGTGAGGTCGGCTCCGCCGTTGTTTTCGGAAGCCCTGATGCACCCACCAGATCACGGGGCCTAGGCCCAAGGCCAGGAAATGCGCGAAGTGATTGCGGTTGGCAAACGCTCCCGTGGCGTAGCGGTGGGTGTCGGCGTAAGGATGTTCATAGACCCAGAAGAACTTCCCGTTGCTGAAGAGAAACTGGACCACTCCGAAGGCGGCCATCACCAGCGCCGACAGGGCACACCATCGCAACAGTCGCTCGACGTCCTCCAATCCCTCGATCCGTTGGACCGTCACGAGGAACAGCAACGCGTAGGCCAGGAACGTCACCAAGGCGGCTCGCGTGGCTGCCGGGGTCAACGAAACCTGCGACCAGACGCCCATGCTCGCCGGCGAGTCGCCACCGGAGCTCCACAGCGGCAGGATTTCCGACGTGTGCGGGGCGAGCCGATCCATCACGGAAGGTGGCAGCGGCACCAATTGCACCGCGAGCACAATCACCCCAGCCAAGAGAAGCCACTGAGCCGACGAACGCCGCCAGGCTCCTTGCGCGCAGAGACACTGACGCACGGACCACGCCAGCGCAACGGCCACCGCGAGCGCCACCAGGGCCAGTCGGCCCAGCGCATGTCGACCACCTAAGAGCATCGGGACCACGAAGATGCACCCGGCCAACCCGATATCCACGATCTCGACGAGGAGGCGGGCGAGCCGATCCGTCTCACCCGGCGCGGGCGTACGATCGCCCGATCCAGGCGTATGCTTTACGGTCTTCTTGAGGGAGTCTTGATTTCGCGACACGGCTCGGCTTCTCCACTCTCGAGGGTCCTATCGAGCCTTGCACGGACGACGACCGGAGGGCTTCCCCGGGAAGCCCGAGGTTCCAGGGGCCGGTCCGCGTCGGGCGATCAACAGCCGTGCAAACATCAACAGAAGCCTCGGAGCTAGGCGACCCGTCGGGGAACGATCCCGCCGGACGGGCGTGCCTCGTCTCGGCGTCCCTGATCGTCCTCTCCCACACGGGAATCGCTACATGGGTCTACGGCGGCGACGTCGAGCTGGGAGTCTTCGTCGTCGTCCTCGCAGTCTCCGCCGTATCGGTATGCGTACTCGTATCCGTAGTAGCCGCCATATCCGTAATAGCTGCCGTCTTTGGCGGAGCCGACTCGATTCACCACCACGCCCAGTAGCGGGATTCTCAGCACGGCGAAGCTCTCCACACATCGCATCACCATGCGGCGGCGATTCTTCGCCGGCTGGACGACCAGGACTACCGCATTGGCGAGCCGACCGATCACGGCGGTATCGCTGGTGGCCAACGTGGGCGGGCTGTCGATGAAGATCTGGTCGTAGACGGTCTCCGCCCAAGCCAGTAGCTCGGAGAATCGCTGGCTGCCCAGAAGCTCGGCCGGATTCGTCGGTCGGGGACCGGAGGGCAACACGTCGAGCCCTTCCAGGTCGGAAGACCGGATGTGTGCCTTGGCCATGCGGACGAGGTCGTCCTCGCCGCGGATGAGCGTGGAAAGCCCATCGATCCCCCGCATCCCCAGCATGGCGGTTAGTCCGGGGCGCCTCAGGTCGGCATCGATCAGCAGGGTCCTTTTTCCCGACTGAGCCACGGTCACCGCCAGATTGGCCAGGACGGTGGTCTTGCCATCGCCCGGCTCGGGGCTGGAAATGACGAGTTGATGCGTGTCGTCCTCGGCCAAGGAGAGCGCCGTGCGCAAAGTCCGGAAGGCCTCGCTTTCGGTGGCGTTGGGCGCCCCGAAAGTTTGCAGCGAGCCGATCCCCACCTCCTCGCTGGTCTCCAGTTCCCGGACCATGGCCAGCACCGGCACGCCCAGCAGCGTTTGCATCTCCTCCATGGAGCGGAAACGATCGTCGAGGATGTCCAAGACGTAAACGAGCGAGAGTCCTAAGCCCAGGCCGGAGCCCAGGGCGATCAGGATGGTGTGGGCCAGCTTGGGCGAGACGGGGGTGGTGTCCACCTTCGGCTCGTCGACGCGGTGGACGCGGACGTCCTGACCCTCGTCGGCCAGGTTCACGTCGTTCATGTGTTTCATCACCACGTCCAGCTCGTCGCGAAGGAAGTCGCGGTCGCGTTCGAGATCCTCGAGCCAAACGAGTTGATTGGCGATCCGCACTGCTTCCACTTCGGCCCGGTCACGTTCCTCCTTGAGGGCCTGCTCGTACTCCCAGGCGGCCTGGAGCTTGTGCCGGACGAGCTCGATCAGCATCGGTCCCGACTGGTTGTCCTGGATTTGGGCGAGCTGCTGCGTGAGCCGGTCCTGGGTTCCCAGAAGCGACAGTTCTCTTTCCCGGATGGTGGCCTGAAGATCGAGCACCCTGGGGTTCGCCGGTCCAAGGTATCTCCGCATCTCGGCCAGCGTCACCTGGTCTTCCACGTGGCCGTGGATCAAGTCGTTTCGGAATTGGGCGTCGGGTCCGTTCAGATTGAGACGGCTGACAAGGATGCCCTGGCCCAAAATCTCCGCCAGAGCGAGAACCTGTTGGCTCAAGTCCTCGCCGCGCTCCATGGCGCGTTCGACCGATGCCAAGCTCTTTTCCAGCTCCTCGCGACGCACTTGGCTTTGTAGGACGTGTTCGTTGAGGGTGATGACGGCTTGCTGGGCCGGATGCAGGACTTCGCTGCTGACGCTGATGCCCAGATTCCGGACTTGCTCTCGGGCAGCGGCCAGCTCCTTCTTCTTCTCGTCCAGCTTGGCGGCCACTTCCTCCTTCCGCTTGGTCAACGCTTCGAGGCTTCGGCTGGCATTCCGTTTGTACGTCTTGTCCATGAAATCCTGGTAGGAATCGACGACGGCGTTCACCACGGTCACCGCGGCGTGCGGGTCCTTGGACCGGAAGCTGACCTCGACGATGTTCGTCTTGCGGAGGTTCGAGACCGAGAGCTTCGACTGGATGACCCTGACCCGCTCGTCCTCGGGCGCGTAGACGAAGTCTTTGGCGTGTTGCCGGGGGATCCGCTTGATGGCCCCTTGGATCACCTCGGAACGGCTGATCAGGCCCTGATAGGTGGGGAGCAAAATCTGGCTGAACCTATCCTGCGGTGCCATGCCGGGCGACCACGTATCCGAGTTGATCTGGAGCACCAATCCGGCCCTGGCGATGTAGTGGCGCGTCGCCGTGGCGAAGTACAAGCCACACAGGAGAAAGCTGATCACCAAAGCGATGATCACCACGTTCCTCCGATAGCGCACGGCCAACGCGAACTGCATCAGCACGTGCACCATGTGCTTGGCCGAATCGGTCTCCGGCTCGACGTACGCTGCGGTAGGTTCCTGCACCATGGAGTCGGCAATTCCGTTCTAGAACATCGGGACCGAACTGCTCAAGCCAAACCGAACGAAGTTCCGCATCAGGTCAAGGACGAACGTGGCCGGGGTCTCCTCCACGCTGACCACGTCGCCCGGCGCCAGCCGCACGTTGGCCGCCGCGTCGCGCTTCGCCTCCCGCACGCTCACCTGAATCCGCACCGGATCCTTCTTCCCGGGAACCTGACGGATGACCAACACCTTGTCGGCGATTTGCGACAACCTGCCGCCGGCCAGGGCCAGCGCGTTCAAGAGGTGCAGATCCTGATCCGGGGGCAGTTTGTACTCGCCCGGCTCCTTGACCAGCCCGATCACGTTGATCGACCGCGGCTCGCGCTCTCGGACCACGACCACGTCGCCGTCTTCCAGGTAGTAATTCTCAGCGGGTTGGTCCGTCGTGCTCACGAGGTTGACCGAAATCGTCCTGGGCCCCTGGGAGCCGGCCGCCTCGAACGAAGTCAATTCCGCGTGCGGCCCGTCGGCCACCCGCTGCGAATCCGGGGAAAGGGGATTCCGCCCGCCGTGGCACTGAATGATCTGGATTTCCGGGCCGGCCTTCTCGTTCAAGTTTCCCCCCGCGATCAGCGCGGAGAGCAAGTAGCTGGAGCTTCGCGGCAGTTGCTTGACGCCCGGGCTTCTCACGGCCCCAATGACCGTCACCTGATTCGTGCGCTGCCGTTTCATCTCCACGGTGACGTACGGATACGGACCGACGTAGAGACCTCGCTCGATGCCCGAGGCCGCAATCACCTGCCCGGCGTCTCGCAGCGTCAAACCGGCCAGCCGCACGCCGCCGATCGACGGGACGTTGGCGGTGCCGTCTTCGGCGACCCAGACGGGCGTCGTTCTCAGAGGCTCTTCGCCGTAGCCGGAGTCGATCGTCACGTCCAGCAAATCGCCCGGCCCGATCAGATCGCCGCTGGCCGTGTCGTTGGCCAAGCGCGAGACCAGGTCCGTGCTCACCTTCTCCGTGGGCGGAGCGATAAACTCCGTGGGCAGATTCGTGGCACGATAGTACCGATGCGCGCAACCACTGGCCCCGAGCACGACCCACGCGCCGAGAAGGACGGCTGCTTGACCAGCCGCCGACCGCTTGAAGACCCTGATCGCTTGTGTCGGCATGCAATGACCCGTTTGGTGAATCGACGCGCAAAACCGGATCGAGGGAACTACCGCGGCCGGCACACGCCCATCGGCCTCGGCCAACGACCCAGGCCGTCGATTGCACGATGCCGCATACGCTGAAGGCGCGCTGAGAAGTCCCGCCTAAATGAGCGGCGATAAATATCAAGAAACCCGAGCCAAGGTCAACCTCAGTTTCCCTACCCGATGCTCCGGCCAATGGGCCGGGCTCGCCGGACGCGCCATGCCTTGGCCCGGAATCGGCCTGCGTGGTTCGCACGCGACGTGACTCGCGGAGAGAAACAGACTGGAGAAACTGGGCAACCGAGAACGCGAAGACCCACCGCAAGAGCACTCCGGAATGGCGTATCGCCGCCATCCCGCTCGTCGTGTCGAACGCCGACGTAGTCCGTGTGTGTTGGTAGGTCGGCTGCGAATTGCGGGGGCCGGGTCCGACGAGCTTATCCCTCGTGGGAGATCGGCCGCCGGTGGTCGTGTTTCCGCCTAGGGACTGGCCGGGATATGGTCGTCTCGCTTGACGCTGCGATGGATGATCGGGGGAGCGATCGCCCCCGCAGCGATCGCCGTGATCGCCGCCGCTCGCGGGAAACCCCCGCCCGGAATCGGCGATTGCCCCCGCACCAACCGTCGGCCGAGGACGATGTCCAGCCGGCCCAGGGCGTACGGCGGCGCCCCCTCGGCGGTCCATAGGCGATAGAACCGCCAGAAACGCCCATCCCGGGTGTCGATGAGCACGCGGTAGAGCCCGCCGCTGAGGTCTTGGAAGGCAAACCGGCCGTGAACGTCGGTCCTTGTCTGCGCGACGGTTTGCCGTCCGTGCAGCAGGGCGACGGACAGCGCGGCGCCCGGAGCGTCCAGGGTACCGTCGCGGTAGAGAACCTGTCCCTCCAACACTCCTCCCCCCCGCAGCGCCACGTCACCGACCGGTTTGGGAAACCCCGGCAGAGGTGAAGTGGAAACGGACGCCGACGCGCGATCCCCAATCGGCACGGGGGGCACGTCCACGAGAGAATCCGCCGCCAACGACCGCGCAGCGACGCCCAGACAGAACCAGGCCACCAGAGCGGCCTGGTGGCTCGGCAGGACAAGCCCTTGTGGAATCCACAGGCCGTTCACGCCGAAGGCTCCTGGGGACGCATCATGGACTGTGCGGTCCGGAGTCGGAATTATGGAGGGCGATGGGAATGGCGATCATCGCCGCCACCATGCCACAGACAATCACCGCGTCGGAAGCGAAGAACTCCTGCAAGGGCATCTGACCTCGGACTACGTCGCCTCCAGCGACTACGAGAGCGACGTTCCTGGCGGCCGGCGGGGCCGTCTGCGCGGCCCAAGCCCTGACCAGCCGTCCGTGCCCGCCAACCGACAAGTGGTACGTTCCCCCACGAAGCGGGCCAACACGGAAGCGACCGGAAGCGTCGGTGCGAGTCTGCGCGACCTCGCGACCCATCTGGCCCAACACCACCGCCTGGTCGGCAACCGGCAATCCCTGCCCGCCGATCACCCGCCCGTACATGTATCCAGCGGAATCCAGCGCCACGTCGCCCGCCAGTCTCTGCGGTCGTGGGGGAACCTCCGGTCGGATCGCCGTGGCCACCGGCGGTGCCGCTTCGAGGATCGACGTAGGCAAGATCAACCCGATGCAGCTCAAGCCGATGCACAGGGTCTTCCACGTTGTCCGATGAGCCATGACTCCCGCTCCCTCTGGTGACTCGAGCTGACTACCGCACGCCTCCCTGACCCGAGAATCCTGACCCGAGAATCCTGACCCGAGAATCCTGGGCAAGTCGGGCGTGCAGAGACGGACTTTGGACGCGCGGAGCGCCTACGGGGGGCTATGGGGCCCGTCGTCGTCGTCAGCGTTGTGGATCGCAACGGGAACGGCGATGGCCACCGCCACGATTCCCGCGATGACCCACGGATTCCGAAGTAGGCGCAAGCCTCGGTTGCCCCGCACCACTTCTGCTCCGCTTGGGATGAGCAGTGCAGCCGGGCGAGCGGACGCCGGCGCGGTGTTTGGAGCCCAGAGCCGGTACGTTCCCGTGGCCTGGCCGGCAACGATCCGATACATCCCGCCACGCAGGCCGGCGGCCCGAAAACGACCGGAAGGATCGGTCACCGTGGTGGCAACTTCCCGGTCGAACTGCTGAATCGAGACCGCAGTCCGGCTCAGCGGGTTGCCTTGCGGATCGACCACCTGCCCGTGCAACGTCCCCCCGTCGGACAACGCCACGTCAACCACCGCCGGTACCCGACCGTCAGCCAGATGCTGGGGGCCGGTATCCGTGGTCGCCGCCTGGAGCATCGGACCCGGAATCAGCAGTCCCAGGCAGGCCAAGAGGATCGTCCCACTCTTCAACAGTCCCATGCGCTTCATTGGAGGGTTCCTTTCCGTAGAGCGACGTTCGACTTGCCTCGACTCGCCAAACGACCGGCGCTTGCACTCCGTCCGCGCATCCTCGCGGCAGTCCTCAGCCAATCTCTTGGCCGGATCCGCCCTGGAGGGAAACCGCGCCAGACGTTCCACCGCTCCGCGCGTGTTGAACCGCAGCCGGAACGACCGAGCGGATGGATGCAAACCAGTCGCTGGGAATCGGAGAAGAGGCCGGGATGCTACACAAAACGGTCAGTCGGGGGAATAGCAAGTTGGGAGGACCGGCGAGAAATTGCGCGAAAGCCGCGACGAAATGAGCGAAAGGCCAAGAAACGCGAACCCGCGGACTCACATCAAGGACGGCTGAGAGCCGATGATCGCTTGATGTGAGCCCGCGGGCTATTGACCGCGGTTGTACTCTTCTGCGGAGACCGATGAAGCTCGCCGGCTGTCGCGAGCTCAGCTCGGGCTGCCGGGCCCCTTATCCTTGTCGTAGTTGTTGATCGCCACCGGGACTGCCACGGCCGTGGCGATGATGCCGGCAATCACGACGGGATGCGAGAGCCAAAACTGGAGCCGGCCCAACCCGTGGCGTAGCGGGTAGCGTTGCCCGCGGACCAAATCCTGGCCCGTGACGACCAAGGCGCCTGGCTGAGCTGCGGGAGGAGCGGTCCCCGGAGTCCACGCACGGAAGGCCGTCACGCTCTCTCCGGCCGCCACCTGATACACGCCGCCGCGGAGATTGCTGAAGGCGAAGAAGCCGTTGCCGTCCGTTTTCGCTTCTGCCAGCTTCTGGCCGCTCCCGTACAGGGCAACCGGGAGGCCCGCTTGGAGGGCCCCCTGTTGATCCAGGACGCGACCGACCAGCACGTTCCCCTGCGGGCCCTTTTGGAGCGTCACGTCCGCTACGGTCGGTGACCGATCGGCTTGCCCTGCCGCCAATAGTGGCTGAGGCAGGCAGAACCCGACGACCGCCACACACACGACGAAAAACTTGGTTGTTCGAGCAAGGTTCATTGCACCATCCGTTGCGAAGAAAAAGGAAAAGGGTGCTTCCATGTCTACCTAGATCGACCGGGCCGGAATGCCTGGCCGTGGCACGGCATACCGCCCGACTGTGTGGATTGGGAGCGTTGTTCCTATCGACTTGGGGTCCCCAGGGACTGTAGCAAAGCCGGAAGAATCTCGCCAGATTGTCGCAGGCCCGACAGCGTCTCCAACGGAACGCTCAGATTCAGGACCATTCGTCAAGGTTTCCAGCTCCGGAAATGGCCGGAGAAACGGTGATCGAGGTCGGGCAGCCTGTGCTTGAGTCGACGGCTCAGCAACCCGGGGGGTGTCTGAGCTTGGATGTCGGCGAGGAATCGAACCAGCTCGTCGTGGGCTTGCGTCGGACCATGGAGCATGAAATGAGCCCATGCCCACGCGTGGCGATATTCCGATCCTCCCATTTCCGACAAATCCCCCTTGTTCTCCAGTTTCCCCAATCGCGGAAGCAGCCCTAGTCGCGCACTCCAGCGGACTCCCGAGAGATGTGGGCTGCCAAACGCCCGTTCGGACGGGGCCACTTCGAAGTACTCTGCCAATCCCTCGTCGAGCCATAGCGGGACCATTGGCAAAGTAGCATGGAGCAGGGCATGCGTGCATTCGTGCCTAATGTCGACCGGCAGTTGGCGTCCGCGGTATGCAAACACCATACCGTGGCCGTCCTTTTGGACGTACAAGGCACGGCGATAGGGGACATCGGGCAGGTTTTGGCTGAGAAACCGGCGGTAGCTCCCCTGATCCTGAAACAGGTACAGTTCGATCGGCGCTTGGGCCGGCGGAACGCCGAGATATCGAACGAGGTCGTGCTGGAGCTGGGCGAGATCGTCGAACAATCCCTCATAGCCATCCAAGGGAAAATCGGCCCGGCAGACAAACGGTCCGGCCACACGCCAGTCGGCCCACGCCTCGGCCCGACACCATCGGCCTGAGGCTGCGGAAAGTGAGATCGCCAGCAAGGTGGGCAAGCCGCGCAAGATTGGGCGACGGATCGCGAGCATCAGCCTGCTTTGCCCCATCGAAGCCAATCACCCAAGCCACGCCCCCTCGATTTCCGGCGTCCGGGAGCCACCACTTGGTTGGCCACCACACGTCTCGGATTCACACAGCAGAGCTCAGCAGCCGTCCGGTTACCAGCGACCTGGGCCACCCGCTCAAATGCCCGACTCATCAAAGGACGCCGCGACTGCGACCCGTGCGCGTCGGTAGCGACGAAATGCGCAAACCCCTGAAGAACCAGCCATTCGGTGAGGTCCCTGACCTGGGGGCCGAAGGTCCCGACCAGGCTTCCGGCAGTCAGTTGGAGGAGGCAGCCCGCGTCTACCAAGGGCTCCACGACTTGCGGCTGGCCCAGTATTCCCAGATTCCGTTCGGGATGGGAAAGGATGGCCACCAGGCCTACCGCGTGCAAGTTGCGCAACAGCCGGTCGAGCGGGAAGTATATCTCGTGCGGCAACTCCAGAAGCACGTATCGGCGATGATCGGCCAACGTGACGACTTCGCCCGTGCGTATCTTCCCGACGATGTCGGGCTCGATCCGCACATCCCCTCCCGGAAGGACTCGCAGGGGAATGCCTTCCCGGTCGAGAAGCGCTTGAAGCTGCCGACAGGAGGCGCGAACGGCGTCGCCGTCGTTCCGCGCGTAACTGCCCAACTGGTGCGGAGTTGCCACCACGGTTGAGATCCCGTCGGCGGCGGCCAGTCGGGCCATGGCCAGCGACTCGGCCCAATCGGCCGGACCGTCGTCGATGCCCGGCAGCAAATGACAGTGGATGTCGACGAAGTGATCGGGGTCTTGCACAGCCGTTCCGACTGGAGAGGAGACTCGGGCGAGAACCGAAGGGGCGGAGTATAGCGGCGGCGGCCCGCCGCTTGAAGGCGAGTTATGGCTCCGGGAGTGTGTGGGGTGCACGTCAGCTTTGGCACGCCCAGCAGCGCGCAAAGGAGTATGTGGTAGCAGAATTGATGGATTTCGACTGAAGATG
>DATKZH010000322.1:0-3544 GCA_035528065.1 Thermoguttaceae bacterium
ACGCCGTGCTCGATAAGGTTTACCACCTGAAACGCCAAGCGAGCGAGCGGTTCCTCGAATCCTATCCGATCCGGTTCGACAAGCTCTTGCCCGACTGGAACTATACCGTCGTCCCAACCGACTACTGAATTCCGGAAAGTCATTTATCGGCCGCCCCTTAGACGCCGAGAATCAGCTTGAAGACGAGCGGCTCTTCTCCGTCTTGCTTCTGGAAGTCGTCGAGACGTTCGTCCCGCGGGGGGTCCGGATCTTCAATCTCGCTGTGGGCGACGTAGCCAAGAGCTGGAACCCGACTACGCGTCGTACGGCGCCGAGGAAATCCTGGGTGGCGAGGACGGTCGATCGGCTTTCTCGCGAACACGACATTGTATTTGTCACGTGCTCGGGCAATATTGACGAGACGACGATCCGAGGTTTTCTGAGCGGAAATAAACCGTACCCTCAGTACCTTTGCGAGGAATCGGTCCGTATTCTCGACCCCGGGCAAGCGGCTCTGGCCCTGACGGTAGGGTCGATTGCGGCCGGGACACTCACGGTATCGTCCGCCGCAACCGCCATTGCGGACGCAAACCAGCCGTCGCCATTCACTCGGTCCGGCCCCGGCATGCGGAACGAGGTTAAGCCGGAACTCGTGGAGATTGGCGGGAACCTCGTGCACGACCGGCAAGGCGATTGGGTCCGTGGGAACCCAGGCAGCAGCGTTGTCATGGCGAGCCACCAGCTCACGCCAGCGGCTGCGTACAACCGAGGGACGAGCTTCGCCGCGCCGCGAGTTGCCCACAAGTTGGCGTTGGTGCTCAAGGATTTGCAGGACGCCGACATCGGTGGAATCTCAGCGCCGCTGGTGAAGGCTTTCTTGGTGAATTCGGCCGCATACCCCGGCGACGAGGATCTGGCGCACGTCCGAGATGAACTTGACTCGCACGGACACAAGTCCTGGTTGAACGTGCTTGGCTACGGACTCCCCGACCACGTTCGCGCGACTTACTGCGACGACTATTCGGCGATCCTGTACTTCCAGGGTGAAATCGCGCCCGACCACGTCGCCTACTTCGACGTGCCGGTGCCACCAGGACTGGCAGAATCCGCCGGTCGTAAGCGCATGGCCGTAACCGTCCTTCACTATCCGGAAGTGCAACGCTGGGGGCTGGAACGCTATCTGGGGACCGACCTGAAGTGGCGCGTGTTTCGGGAGATGTGAATCGCGAAGAAGTGATCGCCGCAATGTCGCGAGACTACGATGTGGACGGCCAAGATGCTGCCGAACCGGTAGAAGAAGCCGAAATTCCGAACGAGTTGAAGTTCGACCATGGCATCACGCGGCGGTCGCGAGGAACCGTACAGCACGACATTCTCGAGTGGACGCAGCATCGCGACGAGTTCAGCGACAACCACTATACGTTGGCGATCGCCGCCTACAAGCGGTGGCAGCGCAACGTGGATGCAGTACCGTATGCCGTGGTCGTCCGAATCGAAGACCTCGGCCGCAAGACTCACGTGTACGCTGAGATCCAGGAAATCCTCGCCCGGCTTGCAGTTGAGGCCAGGGCGCGGACGTGACGGACCCGACGCTGCTAAACGAGGTAGTTTCCAGGGAGACTCCCCGGGACGTCATACCGACTGAGAAACCCGTGCCAGCACGGGCCCGCGCCGCGCTCCGCTACGCCAGCGCCGCTCGGGCGACGCGGAGCATGTTGGCGCCGAGGATCTTGCGGATCTCTTCGTCGGAGTAGCCGCGTTGGACCAGGCCGACCGTGAATAGCGGCCAGTTGGTCCAGGCGAGGCTCTGGCTTGCTTTCGGGTGCATGCCCGGCGGGGGCGTCAAGGCGTCGTCCGGCCAGAGCGATCGGAATTCCGCGCGCCCGCGGGGCCGCGAGGGGATCTTCTTCTGCTCGGCGGCCGCGTTGCGCGAGGTGTAGGCGACATCGGTGCCGATGCCCACGTGGTCGGCGCCGAACTTCTTGGCCACGTGGTCGACGTGGTCCAGCATCGCCGCGATGTCGCCCGTCCCTCCCAAAAACGACGGCACACAGCAGATGCCCACCAGGCCGCCCGTGTCGACGATCGCGCGGATCACCTCGTCGGGCTTGCTGCGGATGTGCTCGTTGAGGGCCGCGCAGGTGGTGTGGCTGGCGACCATCGGTTTCTCGGACGCCCGGGCCCCCTCGAGGCTGGTCTGCCAGCCGGCGTGGGCCACGTCGACGATCAGGCCCACCCGGTTCATCTCGGCGACGACCGCCCGGCCGAAATCGCTCAGCCCGGCGTTTGACTTCTCGCCGCAACCGTCGCCGATCATGTTCCGCCGCTGGTAGGTCAAGTGCATCATGCGGATGCCCAACTGGAAGAAGACGCGGACGTACCGCAGCTCGTCCTCGACCGAAAGCCACTGCTGCGTAAGCGGCACGCCGTTGCCGCTGAAATAGAGGCAGTGCCGGCCCTGCCGCTTGGCCGCCTCGACGTCGTCGGGCGTGACCGCCTTGGGCAGGAAGTCGGGCATCATGTCGGTGGCGTAGGTGAAGCGGGCCAGGCGCTTGATCAATCGCATGGGGTCTTGGCCCTCCTCGCCCGCGTTCTGGAAGATGCACGTCACGCCCGCGGCCTCCCACGCCTGGACGAACTCCGCGCGCTCGGCCGGATCGGTGGCGTACCGGGTCATGGACATGTCCTCGCGCATGTCCTTCAGTTCGACGTCCGAGGCCCCCGCCTCGACGGCCCGGCGCATCGCGTCGCCGTCGACGGCCGCCCGGGGAGCGAACCCGTACGTCTCGAAGACCAACGAATCGGCGTGCAGCCTTAGCCCGTGCTCCAGCTCCTTCTTGCTCGGCTTGAGGATCTCGATCGCGGCCGCCCGGGCGTTCTGGATGACCTCGTTCTTCTCCCAGCCGGTGCCGGCAGGCTGCTTGACCGCCTTGGTCTTTTCCGCCGCCGCGGGCGTCTCCGCGGCCCCCGCGCCCAACACGCCCCCCGCGACGCCGGCCGCCGACAAACCCAGCGAAGCCCCAAGAAAGTGCCGCCTTCGAATGTGTGCATGATCCATGGTCAATCTCCCAGCGTGTTCGGGCAACTTGTGGAGGTGAAGCCAGCGACGGACTCCGAAGCACGCGGTTTCGCGCGGCATACTTCAGCGGGAGCGCGCGGATGGCTTCGGTTCCCGGGATTATCATCGCCGTCCGGACGATGCAGGTCAACTTGCGCCAGCGATCTCGCTGGCTCCGCGCCGTCAGCGCCCCGAGGCCGCCGTTTCGTAGAGATCCAGGGTCGATGACCGGACCCTGGCGTCGGGAGGTTCTCATTGGAGCCCTTGAGACGGACTCCAAGAGATGCTGATATCTTGCTGGCTGATGTCGTACGCAGCGACCTCTGATCTGTCCGCGATTTCCATAAGGTATGGCTCGTCGCAAACAAAGTGTCACATTGGTATGGACCGAGATTCTTGAATGGTGCATAACTCACCCGCATGAGCGGGGAAGGATACTCGACTTTTGAAGTTCGCATTCGCGCCGTGCAAGCTGTCGAGCGTGGATGGGCGGTTTGTGAAGCAGCG
>DATKZH010000323.1:0-2244 GCA_035528065.1 Thermoguttaceae bacterium
CCGCGAACCCTTGCATAGTGAACAGATATGCACTAGTGTAGGGCCGTAGAGTATGGTGCATAAGTGCATGCGGAGATGGGGGTAAGGGGTCCAATTCCGCCCCCGGTCGGTGACGGTAGTCGCAACCCGTTGCTGCACAAGCGTTTAGATAAGGGGGGGAGGGCCCCCCGGCGGCCTCCCACCTTCAATGACCTCCGCGGGTGAGAGTTTTTCAAGAAAACACCTTGTTAAAATAGGTAGGGTGCATATCTGTCCTGGTGCAGGCATCCCACGCGCCTCTGCACCACAGGGTTTGAGTCAGGTGGGCAAGACATCAGGTCACCTCTTCGCAAGGCGAGATGCTTATCGCGGCGATGGGGATCTGTTGCCCGACAGCGCTCAGTCGCCCTGATATCGATATCGGCTGGCCCGTCGCTTGCTGCGGTCGCCCTTCTCCACTTGGACGATGATCCGGTCGTGCTGCAGGAGTGACAACCACCGCCATGCCGTGGTGTGGTCGACTCCCAGCAGCTTTCCGGCAGTGCGGCATCCCAGGAAGAAGGGTTGGTCGCCCGAGGCCCGCTGCAGTTCCCGGCACCAGGCCACCAGTAGCTGCCTGTTTTCGCATTCGTACCGGCTTGCCGCCGCCGGCAGCGGCGCACGTTTGGCCTGTTCGAAGATCAGCGCCATGGGTTCCAATCCTTTCGGGAATTTGACTCGTGGCCAGCCATATATGAAATCGCCTCGGGTATCGTCGTAGGGAACAGTACCGATGACACCCCTGGCGAGTCCGAGGTCGTGCCAGATCCTGACGTAGTTCTCGAGGTCATCTGCATTTGCGTCGGCAAATCGGGGGATTGCCCGCATCGCTCGGGCGAACTCGAAGACAGCATGGTTGCGGTTGCCAGGCCCAGTTGGGGCACGCAACTGCGTCGGCAAAGTATCGAGGATAGCCCTTCGGACGTCGGACTCGATGTCGGCGATTGTGAGGCCACCTCCCTCCATTGCATCTGTAGTCTTCAGTAGTCCTCCGTTGTCCTCTGTTATCTCTGTCGTCTCCGTTCTCTCTGTCGTCTCTGTTGCATGGAGGGAATCCAGGAATCCGGCCGCCTGGACGTCATCGACATACGGCAGGAGGCCGTCCGGTAAAGGGATCAACCACCGATACTCCGTCCCGTCGGGGTGTCGACTCGGTGGGAGCAGGCAATATCCGCCGCCGCGCAACTCGCCGTCCTTTAGAGTCACGATCTTCCGCTGGGCGGCCCGAAAATATACGTGCCGACCGCGCGCCGTGGCCACTGTCGGCAGGGTCGCGGCCAGATCGGGATGGAGTTCCTTCCATCGTTCGTACCCCTCCATCGTGTCGAAGTCACGGCAGACCAGGTCGCCGGAAACCTCGCCGCAGATCACCGCCAGGCCAAGGCCGTTCGTCGTGGAGAACCACTGCTTAAGTTTCGCATCGTCAGGCCGCGCCTGCTGATAGGGCTTCCAGGAACGGCAGGCCGCTCTTTTCGTCCCCGCCTTGATCGGTATGATCGACCAGCCATGCCGCTGATACGCTCGTGCGATCTCCAGCAGTGAATGTCCTTGTCCCGATTGGGGATTTGTTGTACGATGCATGTGTAACCTCTTGGGCGTCGTGCCAGGTCTGGCAGCCAGCACGACGCTTTTTTTCGTTTTAGGCTTGACTGGAGAGTGGAGCTGGGCTTTTCTGAGCGGCGGACTTCCACAAGGCAGGGTTTGCCGGCAGATTCTCAAGATTGACGTCTGCATCCGGCATCATCTCCGGCGTGATGACGTGCCTCCCGTATTTTCTTGCAGCAGTCTCGGGCCGAAGCCCGAAGCGGAACGGCCACAATGGACACCAGGTAGAATTCACGCCGTTACATGGACACCAGGCCACCATCTTGGCGGTTTCGGAACAATCGATGCAGTATTGGCGAATTGCCTTTATGGGCGTCTTTACTTTGGCCACGAGAGGCCTCCTGTGTTGAAGAAGTGTACATGCTGACCCTCAGCACCGGGGATAGTTACCGGGCGGCTATGAGCGCCTTCCTGGGAACTGGGACCGTTCAAATCCCCGCATCAGCGAGATCAGCCTCGGCCTGCGCGATCGACCGCTGCCGGGCTCGGGATGTGGTCGTCGGGGCGGCCGGCGCCGTGGGAGCCGTGAGGGCTTCGAAGAATCGCTGGAGCGCTTCGACGGACGTGCATCTCGTGCCGCCGATCTGGATCGTCTCCAGGCGGATACCCTTGCAGCCGCGC
>DATKZH010000324.1:0-33419 GCA_035528065.1 Thermoguttaceae bacterium
GCCTTTTCTGGATCGCGTCGCAATCCAAGCCGATCACGGCAACCGCGCTGATGATGCTCGTCGACGAAGGCAAGGTGATCGTGGACGACCCGGTGGAGAAATACCTTCCGGAGTTCCGGGGGCAGATGGTCGTCGCGGAGCGGGACGAGAACCACGTATTGCTGAAGAAGCCGAAGCACCCGATCACCGTCAAGAACGTGCTCACCCATACCAGCGGATTACCTTTCATCTCGCCGATCGAGCAGCCCACGCTCGACCTGTTCCCGCTGGCCCTCAGGGTGCGCAGCTACGCGATGCTGCCGCTCGAGTTCGAGCCGGACGGCAAGTATCAATACTCCAACGCGGGGATCAACACGGCGGGGCGGATCATCGAAGTCACGAGCGGCGTGCCGTACGAGGAGTTTCTGGACCGGCGTCTGTTCCGGCCCCTCGGCATGAAGGACACGACCTTCTGGCCCGGCGAAGAGCAACTCGAGCGGCTGGCCAAGTCGTACAAACCGAGTGCGGATAAGACGGGCTTGGAAGAGACGTCGATCGGCCAGCTCAAGTATCCGCTGGACGATCGGCAGCGTCAGCCCATGCCGGCGGGCGGCCTGTTCTCCACGGCGACCGACCTCTCGATCTTCTACCGCATGATTCTGGGCGGGGGCGTGTTCCAAGGCAAACGCTACCTCTCCGAGGACGCCGTCCAGCAGATGACCTCCAAACAGACCGGCGATTTGCCGACCCCCTACGGCTTCGGTTTCTCGACCGGGGGGCAACGCGTCGGTCACGGCGGCGCTTACGGCACCAACTCGGGCATCGACCAGCAGCATCAACGGATCACCGTCTTCCTGGTGCAGCACGCGGGCTGGTCGAACGAGGGCAAGGAGATTCTGCCGACGTTTCTGAACGCGGCAACCGAGGCGTTTGCGTCGTCTCCGCCCAAACCGTAGGATGGCAGGGAAGAAGCCTCGATGGCGCAGCACTCCCCATCGACGGCGGCGACCCAATAAGACGTTTGCAGCGGGAGATAGCGGCCATGAAGTACAGAAGTATCGCGACCGTGGTGCTGTTGTCCGTGGTCACCGGCGGCCCGGCTGTCGCCGTCCACGCGTCGGAGGAGAAGGCCGGCGACGAGCGAGAGCCGGGCTGGGAGAAGACCTGGGACCGTGAAGACGCGAGCGCGACCATCCGGCGCCGGATCGACGCCGTCGATGCCCGGCGGATGTCGCAGCACGTGTTCTATCTCGCCAAGGACCCGCTCCCCTATCGCAAGCTCAACTTGACCCTGCCCGGTCACGCGAAGAGCACGCTCCATGAGGCGGACGACTTCCTCGCCGGAAAGCTGGAGTCGTGGGGCTATCACGTCGAACGAGAGGGCGTTCGCGTGCAGGCGTTTCGGCGCGATACCAAGAAGCCGAAGCAGGCACAGTACTCGCCGCCCATGCCCGAGGACCCCTGGTACACGGCCCACAATCTCTACGCCGAGAAGAAGGGCCGCTCCCACCCCGACGAGATCATCGTCGTCCTTGCCCACAAGGACTCGCAGAGCTGGATCGACTCGCCCGGCGCCAACGACAACGCGATCGGCACGGTCGGCGTTCTGGAGATGGCCTGCGTCCTGGCCGACTATCCGTCCGAACGGACAATCCGCTTCCTCTTCTGCAACGAAGAGCACCGGCCCTGGACCAGCGTGACGGCGGCGCAGAACGCCAAGGCCCGCGGTGACGACGTCATCGCCGTCTTCAACCTGGACGGCATCGGCGCCAAGACGGCGGAGCAAACGGCGGCGGGAAAGCAGACGAACGTGACCGCCTATACGGAGCCGGCCGGCGAGCGCCTGGCGAAATTGATGAGCGCCGTGGGCGATCGATTCGACGTCGGCCTCGAGCAGCGGGTCGTCAAGCGGCCGGGGCCCGGCGACGACGACGGGTCGTTCGTCAAGGCCGGCTACCCGGCCGCGGTCGTCAACATCGGATCCTGGCCCTACGGCGACCCCAACTACCACGGCGAGGGCGACGTCCCCGAGCGATGCGACGTGCCGAACGCGGCCAAGACCGTCCAGGCGACCCTGGCGGCCGTGTTGACGCTCGATCAGGAGCGGTAGTGCCGTCGCGAACAATTGTACTCGTCACGCTCCGCGTGACGCTGCACATCACGCGGAGCGTGATGAGTACGTTGGGTGGCACGCCCTGATCGCAGCGAAGGGCGTGGTCTCTGGGCAAAACACGCCCCGCTGCGCTCACGGCGTGCCACCCACCAGCCGGTGGTTGACACACGGCTAGCCGCCCTGCTCCGTGCCCGTTGCCAGGCACAACGCGATGCGGCAGGCTTGCTGGAACTCGGCCAGATGGAGCTTCTCGGCGGTGGTGTGCGGGTTTCGTTGGCCGCAGCCGAGGGTGACGGTGGGGATGCCGCGGGCGGTCATCCAGTTGGCGTCGACGCCGCCGTTGGAGATGGCCAGCTCGGGCTCGCCGCCCGCCGTGCGGATCGCGGCCTGGGCCACCAGGACGCTCGGCTCGTCGGCCTTGAGCTTGAACGACTCGTAGTCGAGCCGGCCTTGGAACTCGATCCGGCCGCAAGCCCCTTCCCGGTTGCAGACCGACTTGGCCGCCCCGCGAAACGCCCGCTCGATCGCCCGGACGATCTGCCGCCGGAACGCCGGGTGGTGGCTGCGGGCCTCGGCGTGGACTTCGACGTGCGGGGTGACCACGTTGGTCGCCTCGCCGCCGCGGATCACGCCCACGTTGCTCGTGCCGCTGCGCCCGTCCTTTTGGATCTGCCCGTGCCATCCCTCCCGGTGCAGCTCGGCGATGGCCAGCGAGGCGATGGCGATCGCGCTGACGCCGTCTTCGGGCGCCCCGCCCGCGTGGCTGGCCAGCCCTTTCACGTCGATTCTGATGCGATAGCCGCCGGTTGCGCCGATGGTGAGCTTCTCGGGCGAGCCGCCGTCGTAGTTGAAGGCCAAGTGGGGTTTGCCCAGCATGCTGAGCCGCGCGTGGCGCGCGCCGAGCAGACCGACCTCCTCCTGGACCGTCCAGAAGAACGTGAGTGGCGGATGGGGCGCGCCTTGGCGGAGGATCTCCAGCGCGGTCGTCAGCACGACGGCCGCGCCGGCGCGGTCGTCCGCTCCCAGGGCCGTGCTCTTGTCGGCCGGGACGACGATTCCGTCGCGCACGACGGGCTTGACGCCTTCGCACAACGGCACGGTGTCGACGTGGGCCATCAGCAACCGTCGCGGACCGCGGCGCGTGCCCGGCAGCTTGCAGACCAGGTTGCCGGCCTCGCCGCCGAGCGGGCTCTGCTTGTGGGCCTGATCGGATCGGATCGCCTCGGTCGGCGCCCCGGCTCGGCGGAGCTGCTCGCGAATGAAGCCCAGCACCCGGCCCTCCTCGCCGCTCTTGCCCGGGATGGCCAGCATCCGCAGCACCAGCTCCCGGGCCCGGCGCGGATCGGGCGCGGACGGCTGTGCAGCCGGGCGATTGCGGGGCGCCGGGCGGGCCGGCGCCGGCGACTTGGCGGCTGCCTTCCGTGACTCGATTCTCGCGGCTTGCATCTTCTTCATCGGGGTCGACCTTCCCTGCGGTGCCTTGCGAACTCGGCCAGAGAGCTTATCATTCTAGCGTGACGGCCACTGAGCGAGAAGGCGGAGGGAACGGACTGGTGCGGTTCTTCTTGGCAGGCATCATGCAGGGCTCGCTCACCGAGGCGGTCCTGCACGATCAGGGCTATCGTGAGCGGATCAAGGAGCTGATCCGCGTCCACTTTGCGGAGGCCGACGTCTACGATCCCCTGGCCGATCACTCCGACTCGATCCGGTACGACGAGGCGACCGGCCGCCGCGTGTTCTTCCGCCACAACGCAATGTGCCGCGAGGTAGACGTGCTCCTGGCCTTCCTGCCCGAGGCTTCCATGGGGACCGCGATCGAGATGTGGGAGGCGTACCAGCACGGCGCGGCCGTGATCGCGGTCAGCCCCATGGAGCACAACTGGGCGGTGAAGTTCTTGAGCCACGAGCTGTACGCCGACCTCCACCAGCTCGAAGCCGCCATCGAAAGCGGCCGACTCGCCCGGCGAATCGCCGAAATCCGCGGCAAGGCCGATGACCCCTGCTGAACCGCGGAAGCACGGACCTGGCGCCTTGTCAATTCCCGTTTGACGGGCTCGTAGTGACCGCATTCATGCGGTCCAGAAGACACCGGACCCGATGAATCGGGTCACTACAAGCCCTCGAGCCTGCCATTGGAGACTTGGCAAGACACTGGCGCCGGCTCGCGGACAACGGGCGTGCACGCCCGTCCGAGCATACCCGGACAAGCCCCCAGGAAGCGGGGCAGCCGAAAAAAACGGGAAATCGCGGCGCCCGGGGCTTGACGGCTATCGTTTACTTCGGTAAATTTACCACATACCACATACCACATACCACATACCACATACCACTTAGCCTCGTGCCCGTCGCCGCAGGAAGTGCGAATGACCACGCCACGATTCGGACGCGTTCAGTTGATGATCATGCAGGTCCTTTGGCGGAAGGGCCGGGCCAATGCGCGGGAGATCACCGACGCCCTGAATCGCCGCGAGCCGATCGCCCATAGCACGGTGCAGACGCTCTTGCGCAAGCTGGAAGCGAAGAGGGCGATCGATCACGAGGTGGAGGGCCGCACGTTCGTTTTCTATCCGCTGGTCAAGGAAGACAAGGTCAAGCGAGGGGCCGCGCGGGATCTGGTCAAGCGCGTGTTTGGAGGCTCGCCTGCGGGGTTGGCCGCCTACCTGATCGAGCACGAGCGGGTCACTCCCGAGGAGTTGGAGGAACTCCGCAAGCTGATCGAGCGCAAGAGGGAAGCATAGGGGAGCGCACCAGAGAAGCATAAGGGGCCGTGCCATGTTCGCGAGCGACTTGTGCCAGGGTCTCGTCGGTTGTTCCTATGGGGCCGTGCGTCTGGCCCTCGGGCTGCTCGTGCAATCGACCGTGCTCGTGGCCCTGGGCTTGTCGGCCGGATGGGTCTTTTGATCCAAGGGCTCGGCGGTGCAGTCGGCCGTCTATCGCACGACGCTCGCCGCGGTGCTCTTGTGCCCGGGCGTGTCGCTTGTGCTTCTGGGCGCCGGCGTCGACGGGCTGACGCTTCGCTTGCCCTTGGCCATGGCGCCAACGACCCCCGCGGCCGATTCCGTGGACGTAGGCGTCGCAGAACACGGCCAGGCGAGCGAAGTTGCGCCGGACCTCGCGGCGGCCCATGCCGTGGCGGAGTTGCCCGTGGAGGCGCGCCCGGCGGACGCGCCTCGGACAACGGAGCCGCCCGGGTCGGCCCGCCGGCATTTCCCCCCCGGCCGTGCGGCGCCGGCGGCTGAGCAGGCCGCGAGGTCGGCTTTTAACGTAGAAACGTCGGCGATCCCGGCCCTCGCGTTGACGGCCACGTGGCTGGTCGTGTCGAGCGTGATGCTCGTGCGCCTGGCGGCCTCCTGTGCGGCGACACGCTCGCTCCGCACGTCGGCTCGCGAGGCGGACCCGGAGACCGCGTCCCAATGCCGCGCCCTGGCCGCTCGGATGGGAGTGCGGGCGCCGCCGGTGCTGCGGAGCCCGCTGGTGACCAGCCCTTGCCTCGTGGGCTTGTGCCGTCCGGCGATCCTGCTGCCGGATACCCAAGACGGCGGCGGCACGGCCGGCAGCCCGATCCTGGTGCACGAGCTGGCGCACCTGGCCCGGAACGACTGTCTCTGGAACCTGCTCAGCCGGCTGGGGCTGGCGATCCTGTTCTTCCAGCCGCTTCTGTGGGCGCTACGGCGCCGCATGGTGAGGACGGCGGAAGAAGTATGCGACGATTACGTGATCGACTTCGGATTCGACTCGCGCGACTACGCGTGCTGCCTGGCGGAGCTGGCCGAGCGGTTTCGCGCGCCGAGCCCTGCCGCGGCGGTGGCCATGGCGTCGCTCCGATCGTGGCTCGCTCGCCGGGTGGTGCGAATCCTTGATACGGCGCGGCCGCTGTCGACCCGCGCGCGGCTTCGCGCCCTGGTGGCGATCGCGCTGGTCGGCATCGTGGCGACCACGTTCGTCGGCATGGTGGGCGTCGGCGGCCCGCGCGCCCAAGGGGCCGACAAGGCGCGCCCCACGGACGCCGATCAGGCGGAGGAGCCCGCCTCAGCCGCGGAGAAACAGGACGCCGGAAAGGCGGAAGCCGGAGACGAGGAGCAGCCCGACGAGAACGCCGTCATGCTGTCCACGCTGGGCAAGGTCGTCGACGCGCAACGCAAGCCGATCGCCGGGGCGACCGTCTATCTGCGCGAATGGGCCTACTACCGCTACAGCGAGGACCCGTACAACGAGAGCCCGCAGGACGTGCTGGCCCAGGTCCAAACGGGCGACGACGGTACGTTTCGCTTCGAGGACGTCGCCGCGCCGCCGTTTCAGCGATCCTGGAGCGTGGAGACCCCGTGGGATATCGTCGTCGTGGCGGACGGATACGGCATGGCGTGGCGCCACCTGCGCAAGGCCCGAGACGAGACCCCCATGACGTTGACCATGCCGCCCGAAGCCCGGCTCACCGGCCGGCTGGTCGACGCGCAAGGCCGTCCCATCGCCGGCGCGCAATTCGAAGTGCATGAGTTGGCCGGCTTGGCAAGCGAAATCCGTGAGTTGCCGGCCAGGTCAGCGGACCGTTTGCTCGTTGGGATGTCTCAGCTTGCTCCGAAGGTGAAGAGCGACGCCGACGGCCGGTTCACGATCGACGGCCTTCCGCCCGGCGTGCGAGTGGCGTGCACCGCGAAGCACGAGGATTATGCGCGGAGGGTCATCTACGCGGCTACCACCGACGAGCCGCAACCGGACCTGGAAGGCGTGACCTACCACCGGGGCGAGCGTCGCGAGACGAAGCACCAGGTGCACACCGGCGACTTCACGCTCCAGCTCGAGCCGGGGTTCCACGTGCTCGGGCGGGCCCTGTTCGCCGACACCCGGCGGCCCTGCGCGCGAGCGAAGGTCATGCTGTACTGGCAGAACCGCTCCCACCAGGCCTATGCCGACGCGGAGGGACGTTTTGCGTTCCACGGTGTTTCCGACCCGGACTGGTACGTGCACGTCTCACCGCCGGAGCGAGGCGTCTATCTTCACCGGCAGATTCGACTGCCCTCGTTGAGCGAAGACAACCGGACGGCGAACGTCGAGGTGGAACTGCCGCGGGGCCAGGCGATCACCGGATCGGTGGTGGATGAAGCGACGGGCGAGGGCGTGCCGGGCGTTGCCGTCAGCTTCACGCAAGACGTGCCGGAGGACGCCCCGGACCGCACGTACGCGGCCGCTGCGACCACCGACGAAAGTGGCCGTTTCCGGGTGATTGCCCCGCTAGGCAAGGGCTACGTGATCATCTCCGGGTCGGTGCCGGGCTACGACCTGCTCCGATACCTGAGGCCCGATGAAGAGCCCGATCCTCGATACGCCCGCTCGGTGGAGGTGAAGCCGGGCGAGCCGGTCCGCGACGTGCAGTTCACCTTGGGCCGAGGGCTCGTCGTCAACGGCCGCGTGACCGATCCGGAAGGCAAGCCGCTCGCCGGGGCCGAGGTCAAGACCCGGTTTCGCCCCCAGGCGCGGATCGAGGAGACGAGCACCCAAACCGATGACGAAGGCCGCTTCACGCTGGCCGGGTTTCCGCCCACCAGCGGGCTCGATCTGGACGTCAAGCATCGCGGGCGGAAACTCATCGGCGACGCGAGCGTCGAGGCCGACGAGCAGGCAGGGGCCAGCCGCGCGGTCAACGTGGACGTCCAGCTCCAGCAGGCGGCCACCGTGAAGGGCCGCGTTCTGGCGGACGGCGAGCCGATGCCCGGCTTTCGCGTCGAACTCCTCCAACTACGCACCTATGACGGCGTGACCCATGGAATGCCCGTCGATCACGCGACCACCGACGACGCCGGGCAGTTCCAGTTCGACACGGCCCCGCCCGGCGAGGGCACCCACGTTTACAGCTTCAGCGACGAGGTCACGCAGCTAAGCAGCGCGACGTTCGATCTCAAGCCGGGCCAGACGTACGAGCTCGGGACCTTCGAGCTACGGACCAAGAGCATGAGCGTCTCGGGCATCGTCGTCGATCCGGAGGGCAACCCCGTGGAAGGGGCTCAAGTGAGCGCCCGCGAGCGGAACGGGCCGTCGATCGACGGGGCGTTCACCCGGCAGCCCACCGGCAAGGACGGGCGGTTCGCGATCCGGGGCGTGCCCGACGTGCCGCTCTCAATCATGGCGCACGTTCCGTACGCGCCGGGCTCGAAGGAGCGAGAAACCCAAGTTGGCGGCGTGGTCAAAGCCCTCTCCTCGGACCGGAGGATCCACTTCGCCGCCGCGGTCGACGCCATGCCCGGCGAGACGAACGTGCGGATCGTCCTCGATCCCAAGCTCCAGCGGGGCCGGCCCGAGAGAATCCAACCCGTCGAGCCCGAATAGCACGAAACGCTCTTGCGGCCCGTTTCGGTAAGGATCGCCCGGAGAACAGCTTCCCGACTTCCGTGGCAGGCACACGCCGTGTGCCGTCCGCCGGTTACGGCACGGCGTGTGCCTACTACGAATCCGGAGGAACCCATCATGCAAGCGATCGCTTGGATAGCTGCGGTGGTCGCGGTCTGTGTGTCGGAAGCCGCGGCCGGCGACGCTACGCGACCAAACGACCTGGCCGGAAAAGTCGTCGACCAGCAGGGTCAGCCGGTCACCGGGGCCAACGTGTTCATCTACACGGCCAAGCCCCGGGCAAGCGCGGGGATCCTGTGCCCCGGGTGTTATCCCGATTGCGCGAAGGAAACGACGACCAACGCCGAGGGCAAGTTCCTCATCAGGGCGCTCGATCCGTCGCTTCTGTTCCGGGTGCTGGTGGTGGCCGAAGGCTTCCGGCCGAGCTTCGCCGCCGACGTCGATCCGCAGGCCGAGCCGGCGACCGTCCGGCTCCAGCCCGTGCCGAAGGGGCTCGACCCCCGCAACGTGCTCCGCGGGCGCGTGGTCGATCGCGAAGGCACGCCGATCGTGGGGGCCACCGTGGACCCGTTCGGGATCAAGACGGCCACGCGTCACTGGTACGGGCGCATGCCGGGCGTCGACCCGCTGGCCGTGACCAACGACGACGGCCGGTTCATGATCTTCAGCAAGGAGCCCGACGTGTCCCTGCATCTCGAGGTCTCCGCCCGGCGGCACGCCACGCGGATCTTCGATCTTCTGCCCACCGGCGAAAAGGCCCACGAGCTGGTGCTCGGCGACGGCGTCGTGGTGACCGGCACCCTGGTTCGCGACGGCGAGCCGGTGGCCGGGGTGACGGCCGCGCTGTGCCAGTGCGATCGCTCGTCGGGCCAGTTCGTCGGCGAGTACCAGATCGACACCGACGAGCACGGCCGCTTCGAGTTCTCCAACGTGATCCCCAACAATGACGTCTACCTCTACACCAAGATGAAAGACGCCGCCCGGGTCGGCTTCCTGCCGGTGAAGTGCGTGGCCCTGGGCCGGCACGGCTCGCGCGTCGAGGTGGGCCCCCTTCGGCTCGACCCCGCCCACCGGCTGGCCGGGCGAGTCGTGCTCGTTGACGGCAAGCCGATTCCCGAGGGCACGCAGCTCCTGGTCGGCCGCGAGTACGTCTGGGACACCGCCCGAGTCGTGCTTGCGCCCGATGGACGCTTCGCCCTGCCCGGCGTGCCCACCGAGCCGCTGGAAATCATCACCCGCATCCCGGGCTACCGCATGGCCGGCCATCGCATGCCCTTCCAGCAAACCCGCTCGAGCACCGTCGCCGTGTACGTCGACCGCGATCGGACCGATCTGGAGATCTTCCTCGAGCCGGAGCCGAAGCTCGCCAAGCCTTGAGCGGATGGGTTCCTACTTCGGCACGACGAAGCTCGGGAAGGCAGCCGTTTTCCGAGCCGGGCACGCCCAGCAGAGGGGGAACCCTTTTCGCCGCGAGGGCCGATTCGTGGGCGCATCGAGCCGTTTGAGCGTCCCGACGGCCGAACAACTGGAAGCACCCGGGGGTGGCCGAAAAATGCCTTGCGGCTCGGCGCCAAAATGGTAAGCTCGACCGTGTTAGGCGGAACACCGCATGCCAGAAAGCCCCGGAAAACGGCCGTCCAAGTGTCCAACAATGCCGCCCATGACAAGCCCCAAGTCCTTGCCTCACAACGCGTTGCGTCGAAAATATTTGTTGGGCGGTTTTTGTTGGTCCGGCAAAAACCTCCAAGTGCTTTCCAGCCCGGGGCTTGCGCGAGTGACCTCGTCCAAAAAGGGCGTTTTCCCCAGTACATGGCGTGCGCGCAGGTGGCCTGTGACCCCGTAGCACGTGCGCTGGAACCCCAGCGCACGTACCATGGAACCCCAGCGCACGTGCGCTGGGGCCCGCGCGCACGTGCGCTCACGGTATCTGAAGGGGGTAGCACCCCTCATACGTTGTAGAAGCGAGGGCGCAGCCGGATGTGACCGCGTCCAGAAAATCCCTCGCCGCAGACCGGCCGGTAAGAGGGCGACGCGGAAGGAAGTAGCTCGCTCCGGACGTGTTGCAGGTCCCTGGGCGCAAGGCGCGTTTCGTCCCCGCGACCTTTGTACCGGTACGGATGCTTCAGGAAGTTCCTAATCGTGGCCGGGTCTGCTACACTGCGGGATAAGCGTCGACTGCGACTCAGCACTGGCGGCACGCCAGCGCCACGCACCGCCATGCGCCGAAAGATGGCCGTCTGAGCAGAAGCACGGACGACTGGAGCCAAACATGTGTCAAGCCAAGGATCCGTATTGGGACATACGCGACGCCCGCGTTGAGCGGGTGCTGGAGCGACACGCGTCTCTTAGGTCGATTAGGCCGATGTGCCAGGTGCGGCCGCAAGCTGCGACACTTCCCTGCCCCGATCAGAGGAACACGCGTCTTGTTGTTTGGCTGTATCTGTGGCCACACTTGGTCTCGCTGGAAGCGGTGTGCAGCGCTTGCTTCGCTACCGTCGCGACGATCATCCGCAAACGGCTACTTGGGAAGCGTGTGGCGATTGAGGTTGTTGCAGCGACTCTTGATGAACATGGCCAGACGGACGAAAAGATCCTTCGGGTCGGGGTGCTCGCCACGGCGACCCTCGCCTTCTTGGAGCTCGGGCCCGAGGACCTGCGCGTCAAGTCGCCGGCTACCGGCGTGACCTGCATTTGGTACCCATCGTCGTGGTTCAACCCGTTTGAGGGAACAGCGGGGTAGTCGAGTAGGTCATGCACTCCATGCATGACCTACTTCTTCGGCACCACGAAGCTCACGTCGATCCGCGTGGACGCGTCGTCCTGGCGGCGGAGGATGACCAGGGGCACTCGCTGGCCCGGCTTCAGGCGATCGAGGAGGAGGCCCAGGTGGTCGAGGTCGCGGGGGCGGATGGCGTCGATGCTGGCCAGCACGTCGCCTGCGGCAGGCGGGTGCTCCACGCCCTGGTAGTGGCCGGCGTCGAGCGACGTGATCACCACGCCGCGGGGCACGCGGAGCGACATCGACTCGGCCTTCGCGTCGTCCAAGGGGGCGGCCTCCAGCCCGAGCTTCTCTCGCAGTAGCGCGGCGACGTCCGGCTTGGGACGTTTTGCGAGCAGAAGCGATGCGCCGGCCGACTCTTCCCCTCGCAGCAGCTCGACCGTGAGCGTCTCCTCCGCCTTGCGGCCGATCAGGGCCAGGTGGTAGTCGGCGACGGTGGCGATGGGCGCGTCGGCCAGCTTGACCACGAGATCGTCGACCCGGATCCCCGCCCGGGCCGCGGGCGAGTCGGGCGCCACGGCCTCCACGCGGCAAGGCCCGTCGGCGGCTACCGACACCCCGGTGACGAAGCCGTAGCGACGCTCGACGTCGAGCATCTCGGGCAGCAGCCGGCGGAGCGAGGCGGCGGAGATGGCGAACCCGATGTTCTGCGAGTCGCGCTTCATCGAGGCCGTGAGCCCGATCACCTCGCCGAGCACGTTGAACCACGGGCCGCCGGAGCTGCCGGGGTTGATGCCCGCGTCGGTCTGGATCATGTCGGTGAGCGTCACGCCCTCGACGTCCAGCAGGTTCGTCTGCCGGCCGATCGCGCTGACGATCCCCTGCGTGCACGTCGACATCAGTCCGTGCGGGTTGGCGATCACGATCACCGGCTCGCCGATCAACAGGTCGCCGGACCGGGCGAGCTTGACGGCCGGGAGCGGGCGGGCGGCGTCGATCTTGAGCAGGGCCAGGTCCTCGCTTCGGATCGAGGCGACCAGCTCGGCCGGGCACTTCTTGCCGTCCGACAAGACGACCTCGTGGGCGATGACGCGACCGGCGGCGTGGGCATTGGTCACGACGTACCCCGACCCGTGCACCACGAACCCCGTGCCCACGCTCTGTTCGAGCTTCGCGTCCGGCAGGTTGAAGAACTCGGCCAGCTTCGATCCGCCGCCCGGCACCACGGGTCCGGTCACGTAGACGACCGAATCCTTCCACTTCTCGAACACCTCGACGGCGGGGGTCCGTCGCAGGGCAGGACGGCCGGTCTGCTCGTCGACGTCCGTTTGAGCAGGCAAGGGTGCCACACGGCCGGCAAGTAGGAGGGATGCGATTAGCCCACAAGTCGCAAACCGCCTGGAACGTGATCTCCGCACTATTCTCCCTCCAAATTTGCCTGCCATCAAAACGGCCAGGCTGACCGCGGGCACCACGACGACGGGCCGGCCGTCATTGGATTCCCAGTATAGGGAAAATGGGCAAGCAAGGGAAGGCGACGCCAGGTCCAAGGGAAGCGACCTTTTGGAGATGGCCTTGTTGAAAGGAGAGAGGTCTTTTTCTCCTTCCGAACCATCCTACCAGTGCGGTGACTTGTCACCGCCTTTTGAGCGGGACCGGCCGGTCACCTCGTTCTACATCGGCGGCGGGACGCCCACGACCATGTTCCCGAGCGGCTTGGATCGGATCTTGGAGCACATCGAGGGGTCGTTCAACAGGCGGTGCGGCATCCACATGGAGAGCCATCCGGACGACCTGCCCCTTTTTCCGTGCTCTTTGCGGGCATGCCGTTGCAGACAAACCGGGGTACGCCCGTCGGCCTCCTCGGTGTGCGTAAGAGTTCTCGAGCTTAAGGGCTAACGAGGCAGGGGGTCAGACCGAGGCGAGCGTCCAGTGGTCAGGGTTCAGGATTTACGTGTATACGTAGAACTTCAGGTCCTGCACCCTGAACCCCACAGACTTGACTCATTTGCAGCAAATGTCCGAAGCCAAGTGCCCTAGCTTGATTTCTCGTCTCGTCGGCCACGGAAGACGGCGGTCGAGCGCCCTTCGAGGTCGTACGCGGCCCCGGCCTCGAGACATTGCCGCAGGTCGTCGGAGACGGCGGTGTCGAGGAGCCGCTCCCAGCATTCGCCGGTCCGGCGGGCCGGGAGTGAGAAGGTGATCGGATTCGCGTCGGCGTTCAGCAACAACAGCAACGTATCCCCGACGATCGCTTCGCCGCGTTCATTGACTTCGTCGATCTGGTCCCCGGCGAAGCAGACTCCGATCGCGCGGACGAAACCGGCGTTCCAGGCTTCATCCGTCATCTCATCGCCTGACGGTTCGTACCAGGAGAGTTCCTTCGCTGCGGAACCGCGAATCGGACGCTCATGGAAGAACTTGCGACGCTGCAGGACCGGTTGTTCGATCCGCAACTGAATCATGCGCCGCACGAAGTCGAGGAAACCGGCTTGATCCTCGGTCAGCTCCCAATGGAGCCAGCTCAGTTCATTATCCTGGCAATAGGCGTTGTTGTTCCCCTGTTGGGTGCGGCCGAGTTCATCCCCGGCAAGGATCATGGGGACCCCTTGCGATAGGAGCAGCGTTGCCATCAAGTTCCGCATTTGTCGTTCGCGCAGGGCCCGGACGGCCGGGTCGTCGGTAGGGCCCTCCGCCCCGCAATTCCAACTGAGGTTGTTGCTTTCGCCGTCGGCGTTGTTCTCGCCGTTGGCTTCGTTGTGTTTTTCGTTGTAGGTGACGAGGTCCTGCAGAGTGAAGCCGTCGTGGGCCGTCACGAAGTTGACGCTGGCGTAGGGGCGGCGGCCGCTTCGCTCGTAGAGGTCGCTGCTTCCACAAAGGCGCGTGGCAAGCTCCGATACGGCGCCTCCGTCCCCTTTCCAGAAGCGGCGAACCGCGTCCCGGTACTTGCCGTTCCACTCCGTCCAGAGGACGGGGAAATTGCCGACCTGATATCCGCCTTCGCCCAAATCCCACGGCTCGGCGATCAGTTTCACCCGAGAAAGCACGGGGTCCTGGTGGATGATGTCGAAGAACGCGCCCAGCCGGTCCACCTCGTGCAGCTCTCGGGCCAGGGCGCTGGCCAGATCGAAGCGGAATCCGTCGACGTGCATGTCCAGCACCCAGTAACGGAGGCTGTCCATGATGAGCTGGAGGACCCGCGGCTGCATCATGTTGAGGGTGTTGCCGCAGCCCGTGTAGTCCATGTAGTACCGCTTGTTGTCTCCCACGAGGCGGTAGTAGCCGGCATTGTCGATTCCGCGCAGGGAGAACGTCGGGCCCAGGTGATTGCCTTCGGCCGTATGGTTGTAGACGACGTCGACAATCACCTCGATGCCGGACGA
The DNA here is from genome assembly GCA_035528065.1 of Thermoguttaceae bacterium. Lineage (GTDB taxonomy): Bacteria > Planctomycetota > Planctomycetia > Pirellulales > Thermoguttaceae > DATKZH01. The sequence continues at coordinate 14,537 of DATKZH010000324.1, forward strand.
ATGGAGGGTTCGTACCATCTGCTTGAATTCCCGCACGGCCCCTCCGCGCGAACGGACCGACGCGTAGCGCGGTTCGGGCGCAAAGAAGGCGAGCGTGTTGTACCCCCAGTAGTTCGCCAGGCCATGGTCGACCAAACGCCGATCCTGCAAGAAGTGATGCACCGGCATCAGCTCCAGCGCGCTGATTCCCAGTTTCTTCAGATGGGCGATGGCCGCCTCCGAAGCCATCCCCGCGTAGGTGCCCCGAAGCTTCGGCGGAATCTCCGGATGCAGCTTCGTGAAGCCTTTGACGTGGGCCTCGTAGAACACGGTCTTGTGCCACGGCGTTCGAGGCGGCCGGTCGTCGCCCCAGGTGAACGCCGGATCGACCACGGCCGCCAGCGGAGCGCAAGCCGCGTTGTCGCGATCGTCCTGCGACAGGTCCTCCGCCGGGTCCCCGATTCGGTAGCCGAACATCTCCTCGGCCCAGCGCACTTCGCGGCCGATCGCCTTGGCATAGGGGTCGAGGAGGACCTTGCTCGCGTTGAAGCGGTGTCCCTCGTTCGGCTCGTACGGTCCGTGGACCCGGAATCCGTAGAGCCGTCCGGGTTTGAGGTCGGGAAAATAGCCGTGCCACACCTGGTCGGTCTGTTCCGGCAGGGGAATCCGCAGGGCCTCCCTCTTCGCTCTCACCGAGTCAAAAAGACAGAGCTCGACCTGCGTGGCGTGCTCCGAAAAGACGGCGAAATTCACGCCCGCCCCGTCCCACGTGGCGCCCAGCGGATACGATTCGCCCGGCCAGACTCGAACGTCCATTGCGCTTCCCCCGATCCGACGAGTACCTTTCTGTTGTGCCGGCAGCGTTCGGCCCCGCAGGGCTCATTGGAGCGATCCGAGCCGTGTCTGCCAACCCCCGCCCTTACTGCGCCGACGCTTCTCGCAACGTCGCCGTTTTCGCCGGCCTGTGCGGTCATAGAGATCGCCCGAAGAATGACTTCCACATTGGCGGAGTATAGCAGGCACACGCCGTGTGCCGTAGCCAGCGGACGGCACACGGCGTGTGCCTGCTACGCAAGTCGGCAAGTTGTTTTCGGCCGCCCCCAAAGCGGCGCCGGCCGCCTGCGACCGCGACCTCGGTGTGCCATCCGCACGTCCGGCGGAGTGCGGAGTCTGATGGAAAACGGCGACCTTCCGCGTGGGTCTCGTACCTCGACCCACGCTACGGGATATGACGTGCCAAGCGACCCTGCTCAGCCAGTCGCCTCGTCCGGCGCCCCTTCCGGCGGCAGGTTCCGATACCACGTGAAGTAGAGCAGCACGGCGGCAACGACGGCCGCCGCGAACCACGCGAGCGCGCGGGCGTGCCAATGGCCCACGACGTACATCGGGGCCAGGTACACGCCGAGGATCACCACGCTGGCCAGCACCACGTTCACGGCGGCCAGCGTCATGCCTTCGGCCGGGGCGGCCAGCTCGTCGCGCGACAGGCCGCTTTGGGCGCGAATCGTCCCCCAGGCTCCGAAGGGGCGCACGGTCCGGTAGAACGACGTGAGGATCGACTGGTCCGTCGGCGCGGTCAATAGCGTACCCACGAGCGTGGCGACCAGGGAAACGGCACACAGCGCGGGAAACGTGACGTGAAGCGGAAAGGAAGTCCCGGCGAGCGAGAGGAACAACAGCGGCAACGCCCCGGCCAGCCCCACGAACGTCCCGGCGGCGTAACCCCAGCCGTTCAGCCGCCACCAGTACCACCGGAGCACGTTGGGGACGACGAAGGCGGCGCCGAGGGCCATCATCAGCCAGTCCCAAATCTGGCGGATCGACTCGGCGTGGAAGCCGATCGCGGTGCCCACCACGACGACGGCCACCGTGGCCGCGTAGCTCGCGCGAATCAGGTGCCGCTCGTCGGCCTTCGGTTGCACGAGCGGCTGCCAGAGGTCGCGGACGATGTACGAGGCGGCGGCGTTGACCGTGGCGCTGAACGTCGACATGAACGCGGCCAACAAGCCGGCGATCACCAGCCCGAGCACGCCGGGGCCCAGGTACTGGCCCAAGACGGCGGGCATGACCCGCTCGGCGTCGGCCCCGGCCACGTCGATCCCGGCGGTGAGGGCCAGAAGGGCAATGCCCATGCACATCGCCCAGCGGACGATGAGGAACCCGCTCCAGGCGGCGCCGACCTTGGCGGCGTCGCGCGGATTGCGCGTGGAGAGGAAGAGCTGGAAGTCGGTCATTTGCCCCGGCCCGCCCAGGTTCAGCAGCAGGCCCTTGACCACCCAGACGATCACCAGGGCCCCAAACAGCTCGTATCCTTCGTAGCCCGTGCCCACCAGCCTGGCCGCGTGATCGGGGGCGAGCCTCCACGGCGGCACGAGCGACGTCCAATCGGCCGGGAGCACGGCGGCGAGCGACTCGGGCGTTAGATGCACGTAGGCGATCGCCGCAATCAGAATGCTGGCCACGGTGAGGATGATCGTCTGGATCACGTTCGTGACCACCACCCCGTACAGCCCGCCCAGGAGCACGTAGAGCGTGGTGATCGCGTAGACGGCGATCGCGCACGTTCGGGCGGTCGTCACCGGGTCGAGCCCGAGGTCGACGTAGACGGCCGCGAACTTGCCGATCCCCTGGAACGCGTAGCCGATGAACCCGGCGAGCATGACCACGGCCATGAGCGTGTAGGCGAATCGGGCGGTGCGGCCGTCGCGCCCGTCGCCGAATCGGGTGACCATCCACTCGGCCCCGGTGATCACGCTGGAGCGGCGGACCCACTTGCCCATGTACGACATGAAGAACGCCGCCATCAAAAAGCCCCACATCCAGTGGTTCCACATCGACTTCATGCCGAACAGGTAAATCAAGGCGACGATCCACATCGTGCCGGTGATGTCGAACGTGGCCACCGAGCCCGACATGGCCAACGCCAGCCAGTGCATGCGCTTGCCGGCCAGGAAGTAGCTCTTCAGGCTTCGAGACGCGGCCCGCTGGTACCAGAAGCCGATGCCGATGACGATGGCGAAGTAGGCGGCGATGACGGTGTAGTCGATGGGGCTCATGGGGAAGGCTGACGGATAAAGGATGAAGGATGAATGGGCGGACTGCGGGCGATTGCCGTTCGCTACCGGTACTCGCTCGCCGCCTCGAGCATGGCGATCACGTTTTCCGGCGGCACGTCGGCCAGGATGTTGTGGACCTGCTGGAAGACGAAGCCGCCGCCCGGCTTGAGCAGCGCGATCTGCCCGCGCACGTGCTCGCGGATCTCGTCGGGCGTGGCCAGCGGCAGCACGTGATGGGTGTCGCAGCCGCCGCCCCAGAGGGTGAGCTTATCGCCGAAGTCTCTCTTCAAGCCGGCGGTATCCATGCCGCGGCAGGAGATCTGCACGGGGTTGATGGCGTCGAGCCCGGCCTCGATCAGGTGGGGCAACAGCGGGCGCACGCCGCCGCAGCAGTGGAGCATCACCTTGACGCCGGCCAGCTCCTTGGCCATCTGCCACATCTCGGCGTGCCGCGGCTTGAAGAACTCCTCGTACATCGCCGTGGACATTTGCGGGCCGTTCTGCGTGCCCAGGTCGTCGCCGAAGAGGATAATGTCGATCGGGTCGCCGACCGCGGCCAGGAACTTCTCCAGGTTGGCCAGGTGGACGTCCATGAGCCGGTCGAGGAACTCATGGGCGCGGCTCGGATCGCCGGCCAGGAGCATGAGGAACCGGTCGATCCGATAGAGGAACTGGCCGATCTCCAGCAGGTTGCCGCCGAACAGCCCGATGATCGCCCGATCGGTCCGCTCGCGGAGCTTGCGGGCCCCGTCGGCGAGAACCTGCGGTCCGTCGTCGCCGTCGACGAGCGGCCCCGGCGGCGAGCGGACCGCGCACCACATGTTTTCGGCCAGTGCCTCGGGCAGGCGGTCGAGGTCGTCGTCTTCGAGGAACGGCCAGTAGGACTGCTCGAAGTAGATCGCCCCGTCGGGCATCTTGGCCAGCTCCCGGCCGCTTGCCGAGCGGATGACCCATTTGCCCTCCTCGCGCTCGGGCGTTGCCCAGGCGGGCATTTGGCAGGGGGTTCCGTCGGGCAGGGTCCAGTCGGCCCAGTGCTCGTCCCCGAGCGCGAAGCCGCGGCCCAGCTCGATGGTGTCGACGCCGAACCGATCCAGCACGTCCTCGTCGACGATCGCCAACTGCTGGACCGGGTCGTAAACGCGGATCGGCCTCGGCTCCAGGCCCAGCGCCCGGCGCAATTTCGCGTAGGCGATCGCCGCGATCCCCGACGAGCGATGCCCGCTGAAGTCGACGGGGACGCGATCCGGTTGTTGGTGATTCAGGGCGGCCAAGACGCGTTCTCGGGGAGTCATGGGGTTTGTCCTTTATGCGAAGCCGCGAGCGGCTACTGACCCAGGTCTCGGACCCAGGCTCTGCCTGGGCACGCAGCGCCCCGGAAACCTTGGCCTGCCCAAGCGAGGCGGAGCCTCGCGTACAGTGCGTTCCCGGGCAGAGCCCGGGAACGAGGAGTATGAATGCTTCGATCGTAGCATGAAACAGCGAATCATTCGATCCCCAGCTTCTTCTGGATCTCCTCGAGTGGCACGCCCTTGGTTTCCGGCATGACCAACAGCACCCAGAGGAGTTGGAGGACCATCATCGCGGCGTAGAAGGCGAAGGTGTGGCCGCCCGACCAGTCGGCGATCTTCGGGAAGGTCCAGGAGATCGCGGCGGCCATGAACCAGTGGGTGAAGCTACCCAGCGCCTGGCCGCGGGCCCGGACGCGGTTGGGGAAGATCTCGCTGATGAACACCCAGATCACCGCGCCCTGGCCGAAGGCGTGCGACGCGATGAACACCAGCAGGCTGACCAGCACGACGACGCTCCCGGCGGCGGTGAATTCGGTTCCGTAGGTGTAGAAGGCCCAAGCGGTTCCGCTCAAGCTGACGATGTAGCCGATCGAGCCGACGATCATCAGCTTCTTGCGGCCGAAGTGGTCGATGACGGCCAGGGCCAGCATCGTGAAGACGAGGTTCGTGAACCCGACGGCCACCGCCTGGAGCATGGCCGCGCTCTCCCCCGCCCCCGCCATCCTGAAGATGCGGGGCGCGTAGTACATCAGGGCGTTGATGCCCGAGAGCTGGTTGAACGCGGCGATGGCCACCGCCAGCAGGATCGGCCGGAGATACTTGCGCTGGAAGAACGCCTCCCCGAGCGTGTGGTGGCCGACGTCGAGCGAGGCCTGGATCTCGCGGATCTCTTCGTCGACGCCGCCCGTGTCGGTGCCCAGCCTGGCGAGCACCGCCCGGGCCTCGTCGACGCGGTCTTGTGCGACCAGCCAGCGGGGGCTGAAGGGGACGAGGAACAGCAGGAAGAAGAACGCCGCCGCGGGGAAGGCCTCGACGCCGAACATCCACCGCCACTCGCCTGGGCCCAGATCGAGCTGGGCCACCAGGAAGTTGGAGAAGAACGCCAGCAGGATGCCCAGCACGATGTTGAACTGGGTGACGGCCACCAGGCGCCCGCGAAGCCTGGCCGGCGAAATCTCGGCGATGTACATCGGCGAGACGACCGACGCCCCGCCCACCCCGATCCCGCCCAGGAAGCGGAAAAACAGAAGCGAGTACCAGTCCCACGCCAGGGCGCTGCCGATCGCGGAGACGAAATACAAGACCGCGATGAAAACCAGCGCGGTCCGCCGCCCGAGCGCGTCCGCCGGGCGCCCGGCCACGATGGCGCCGACGATCGTGCCGATCAGCGCGCTGGCCACCGTGAAGCCGAGCCAGAACTTGTCGAGCCCATAGACCTGCTCCAGCCAACCCTCGGTGCCGGAGATGACCGCGGTATCGAACCCGAACAGCAGCCCGCCCAGGGCCGCGATGATCGTGGAGCCAATCAACGTCCGCTTCACGGCGTTCTCCTCAGCAGCCCCGGGTCAACCAAGACGTTCCCTACGATACCCGCCACCGGCCGGGCGCACAAGGACGGGGCGAGGGGGTGACAAGGTGACGGGGTGACAAGGTGAGGGGGGTGACGGGGTGACAAGGTGACGGGGTGACAAGGTGACAAGGTGAAAGGATGAAGGTCGAACGGGGAAGGATGGACGCGCGCCGACTCCGAAGCGAGTTTCTTCCCTCTCCATTCCTTGTTTTCTCACGCGCCGTCAACCCGCCGCGCTCTCACCCCCTCACCCCGTCACCTTGTCACCCCGTCACGAAGACAGGTGGATCATCGCCTTGATCACCCCGTCGCGGTAGGCGGCGACCAGCTCGAAGGCGTCGCGGATCGCGTCGAGCGAAAAGTGGTGCGTCAACAGCGGGCCCGTGTCGATCCGGCCCTGCGCGATCGACCGGATCACCGGGCCGATGCAGCCCTTCTGCCGCCGGACGTTCTTGAGCACCAGCTCCTTGGTCCGCGTGGTGTGGACGTCGAAGCTCACCTGGGGCGTCGGCGGGATGCCCACCAGCATCAGCGTGCCGCCGGGCGTCGCCAGCGCGGCCGCCTGGTCGATGCACGCCGGGTCGCCGGAGCACTCGAACACCACGTCCAGCCCCCGCGGCTCCTGCTCGGTGATCGCGGCGACCACGTCCTCCCGCTCGGGCGAGCCGGTCCAGTCGGCCCCGCACCGCTGAGCGACCGCCAGGCGCTCGTGGATCAGGTCCGTCACGTAGACGCTCACTGGGGCCGTCATCTTGGCACACACGAGCACGCTAAGCCCGATCGGCCCGGACCCCAGCACGGCAATCCGCGCACCCGGATACAGCTCGGCGAGCCGGACGGCGTGCATCCCGATGGTGAGCGGCTCGACCAGGGCGGCCTGATCCAGGGAGACCGCGTCGGGGATGACCAGGCAGTTCGAGCCCGGCACGACCCGATACTCGGCCATTGCCCCCGGGGCCTGTCCCGGCGAGCCCATGAACCGGATGTTCCGGCAGGTGTTGTGGCGCCCGGCCTGACACTGGTCGCAGGCGCCGCAGACGAACGCCGGATCGACCGCCACCCGATCGCCCGGCTCGAGCCCCTCCACCGCCGAGCCGACCTCCATCACGGTGCCCGAGCACTCATGGCCCAGGGTCTCCGGGTACCGGCAGATCTGCTGCCCGATCCGCCCGCTGGTGTAATAATGCACGTCCGACCCGCAGACGCCCACGCGATCGATCCGCAACAGCACGTCCCCGGGCCGCTCCACGACCGGGTCGGGCTCGTCGCGGAGCTCCAGTTGACCGAGGCCGGTTAGATAGGCGACTTTCATGGTGGCTCCTTGTCAGGGCGTCCGAGCGGTCCGTTCCTTTTGGGCGACGACGCGGCCCGAAGCGTCTCCTCAGAACAGAGGGCCGATGTGGAATTCTACCTCGTCGGCGAACGGCGCGAAGCCTTGGGGGCAGCGCTCGCGCAGCCGCGGCAGGTCGTTCATGGCGACGGCGATTCTCTCCTTCTCGCGGGCGGAGAGATCCTGCTTCTGCTGCCCGGCCGCTCTCGCCAGAGCAGCCTTTGGGTTCTTCCGTTTATCTTGACTGGGCGTGGCAAGACTCTCGGGTTCGTCGGGTGTCTGCGGGGCCTTCGGCAACTCCAGTCCCCGCCGAATTGCAGCGGGATCAGCAAGAAGCCAAGTCTCGATGCAAGGGTGCCCGACCCCGATGGCCATGGGGAAGTCGCCGGGCTCCATCCGGCGCCCGTCGTTCAGATCTCGCTTTCGTCCCTTGAGATCGCCGTCACTGTCGACGACAAAAACCGCGCCCGCGGACCCGCTAATCCGCGCCTGCCCCTTCGCGGATCGGGCTTTTTGTTTCAAGCTGCCCCGTTGTTGCATGAAGAGCCGCCCGTAGCGTTTCACCAGCATCGCCACAGGTCTGCCGCATAGTGTATGAACCAGGACGGGCACCACGCCCTTGGTAGGTGGCTCCGGTGTCGGGCTCCGTGCTTCGTCTTGTACATCGGTTTTGCCCTCGCCGAAGACCTCGATCACGACGCGGTTCTCAGAGTTCACCGAAGAGGTCCTCCTCACTGAGGTTGTACCAGAGCTCGCCGAGATAAAACTCGCTGCCCATCCGCTCTTTGATGTTCGGCGCATCCCGAAGCGGCCGGGCGCGCACGGGCGCGTCGGGACCATCCTTGGAGCGACTGAGGAAGGTCACCTCTTCGGGCTCGAAGAAGCTGAGGACGTACGGCGAATGGGTCGTCTGTATGATCTGCGGAAAACGCGGTTCCCTCTGTGCCAATGATAGGTGAGACAACTACCTCCTCCGTTATTACAGTAGAGGGCCGGGAGGTAGAAGGATGGAAAAGACAAGGTGGTCTGGAATGGATCAGGGGGTGGTGGGCGGAACGGAAGGAGGGCGTAGCCCGACTCGAGTTCCGCCCACCACCCCCGCCGCCGCGGCCGATCCTCGCCGCCGGCGCTTTGGGCCGGGAGAAACTGGAAGCACCCGGGGCTGCCCAAAAATAGCCTTGCGGCTCGGCGCTAACATGGTATGCTCGACCGTGTTAGGCCGACAATCGAGTGCCCGCAAGCCCCTGAAACAGCCCGTCCAAGTGTCCAACAATGCCGTCCATGACAAGCCCTAAGTCCTTGCCTCACAACGCCTTGCGTCGAAACCAATTGTTGGACGGTTTTTGTTGGTTCGGCCGGAACTTGCAAGGGCTTTCGTACCAGGGGCTTGCGCGCGTGACCTCGTCCAAAAAGGGCGTTTTGCCCAGTACATGGCGTGCGCGCAGGTGGCCTGTGACCCTGTAGCACCTACCATGGAACCCCAGCGCATTCACCATGGGGCCCCAGCGCACTCACCCTCGGGCCCGCGCGCACGTGCGCTCACGGTATCTGAAGGGGGTAGCACCCCTCATACGTTGTAGAAGCGAGCCGCCGCGGGAAGTGACCGCGTCCAACAAAGCCCGCCACGCAGACTGCTCGGGAAGGGGGGACAACGTAGAATGAGGAAGTTCCGTCCGGCGGCGTTGCACGCCTCCGGGCGCGACGCACGGTTCCTACTCGCGGCCTTTGGACCGGTAAAGATGCTTCAGGGTCTTCTCGATCCTCGCCCCGATTGCTAGACTGCCGGGCGGACGTCAACTGCGATCCAGCAGTTTCGGTTTCCCGGCCACGGTCACGACGGTCGTCGCGTTCATCGCTCTTCTCCCCTCGAAGGATTGGGACCACACCCGAGGCAACACGGATCCGGACAGGAGGACTGTCCATCCGTACCCTTTCTTGTCAAGGGGTGTTCATGCGCGCGCCGTGCCCCGATAATACGGACGACCTCGCAGCCGCAACCCAGCGCAACGCCTTACCCGAACAGCATTTACGCGGGCAGGTGGCGAGGACCGGCCGGAACGTTATTGGGCATCCGTCGCCACCTTATCTCTCAGGCGATGCTTGGCCGGGGGGTGCTGGGGTGTTATTGAGCACTCCCTGCCTCGATAACAGACTGGTGGGCGACTGCCCGAGACCACCTAAACCGTTGCACCCCCGCGACTCGTGTGCTACGATCAGCGTGATCGGGCGGGAACGTTATTGGGCAGCGGCGCGCCCCATTCGCATTCTCGGGTTGATGAATAAAGACTAGTTAGGCGGAAATGACTACCACATGACAAGATCCCAAGACAAAGAGATTGCCACAGTGGCCGACCCCTTTCGATCCCAAGGTGATGTGGACGAGAATGCCTGCATCGACAATTGGATGGAGTTCAACCAACTGGCCATGTGCTACATCCGTTCAGCCGATGCATTGGTGACATCTGCCCTTGAAGACCACAATCTCCTCGACGTGCACACTTACGCGGTGTGTTTCCTATACAGGCACGGTCTTGAACTGATTTTGAAGGATATGGTCTGGAAGAGTCATTACCTCCTAACAGGAACAAAGCGATTCGTGCTAAGTGACTGGCAGGAACTTGGACGCCATCGCTTGAATGATCTATGGAAGCAGGGACGTGCCGATACAGAGAAAGTCCTCGACGATGACATGCCGGTTAACGCCATTGCAGATGAGCAAGTCACCCAACTATTAATTCAGTTCGAGCGTCACGATCCTGACTCTTACTCCTTTCGCTACCCAATAGGGAAGAAGACCGGAAGAACTCACGCGGATCTGATGAACGTCAATCTCAGAGTCCTACGGGAGTGTGTACAGCAAGCATTTGATCGGGTGGAGACGCTTCTGGGTTGCATAGACTACTGTTGCGAGCACCAAAGCGACTGAGATGCATGGAAGTTTGGACCGGGTGGCCCCGGGCGTGCAACCGCCCGGGGCCACCCGGTCCGGAATTCCTAGTGATGTAGAATTGTAGTCAGCTTCGGTAATGACGGGAAAGGAGAGAAGTCTAAAAATCGGAGCGAAGAGGCGGCTTTTAAGCGTGATAATTTTAAAGCCGAAATTGAAAGTAAATTGTGAGTCTGAGACATCCTCAGCCAATCTCCCGGTAATCTGAACTACGCCGGGTTAACTGAACGAAACAACCTAAGGAGGTTACCAAAATGTTAGAAAATCAAATTAGACTTGCGCCCAATACAGTAGCGTATGCTGACGAAGGGGAAAAAAAGCTAGTAGTGGAGTTCGCTATCCCAGGAGCGCCAGCGGATACCATAGATCTGAAGATCCTGCCAGACAGCGTCCACCTGACAGCGCCAGCAAGGGACATCGTGTATGTTTCCTCACTGGCTTTAGCTTGGCCGGTGAAACCTGACAAAGCCGAAGCGAACTACGAGGACGGCTTGCTCCGAATCGAGGTGCCCTTCAAAGATCCGATGGAAGATGCTATCAAAGTCGCCATCAAAGCAAGTGGTGCGAAGACCAAAACAATCGAAGCCAAGTAGGGTGCGTTAGTCCTGCGGGCGTAACGCACCATTTTTCGGTTCTACCCGGATTTTGAGAGGGAGCATTCATTTGGGGATTTTAGGTCGGGATTTATAGTAAAATCATGGCATAACAATTGGCTGCACTTGACAAAACCGCCTTGTTTCAAATCGAGTTCTGTGGGTAACTCTAAAGACTGTAGGGTGCGTGAAACGCACCATCTGCGCGTGACACAGGAAGTGGTGCGTTTCACGCACCCTACGTCAACTTCTCAACGCGCCCGATCTAACGAACGTATTTCGAGGCGCGGTTCGGGGAGACTTCGAACACCCTCCGACGTGGGGCTGACTAAGGCGGCTGGGTCAGCGGGCCGCTATAATCGTGGGCACCGGCCCTTATCTGAAAGCCGCGCCCATGACCGACGTCACGCGCACCCTGTCCGCCATCGAGCAGGGCGATCCCCAGGCCGCCGAGCAGCTTTTGCCCTTGGTCTACGACGAGCTGCGGAAGCTGGCAGCAGCCGAGATGGCCCAGGATGGCCCGGGCCAGACGCTTCAAGCGACGGCACTGGTCCACGAGGCGTACATTCGGTTAGTTGACGTGGAGAAGGCCCAGCACTCGAGTATGGCACGGCCCCGCTGGCGAATGGGCTTTGCGGTCGTGACGGCAGCGGGCCCTGGACGCCACACGGATGGTGCAGTAGCCTGAGAAAATCTATGCCCCTGGGTCCCAAATCATGAGACGGGGAATCGTGACGCCGGATGAAGAACTGGAACATCTCGACGCGGAACTGGAGCGGCTGCAAAGCGAACACCCGAACACGCCGGGGGTTCTCCGGCTGACGGACCAGTGCCTGCGCGGATGCTCGAAGTGGAAATGGGAACAGCACGGGTGGACCATCAGCGACGAGCAGACATGCGGCATCATGAATGGGAACGACCGAGATCGGCGGACTGCCCTCTTGTCGGTCCTGAAAGGGCACATCCACAAGATCGAGTTCGTTTCTGGCTTGGACATGCTAAAGGTCGTGCTAGGCCCGTCCACATCGGAGCCCACCTAGTGCTGCTTGGGGAATAGACGTATGGCGACGATCGACCAACCGGAGACTTGCGACGAGGTGATCCGCGAGGTCAGGAAGACCAAGGCGCGCGCAGCGGCAACCGTCTTCGTCCGGGCGAAGACGGTAGGGTGCGTGAAACGCACCATCTGCGCGTGACACAGGAAGTGGTGCGTTTCACGCACCCTACGTCTCTGCGCGTGACACAGGAAGTGGTGCGTTTCACGCACCCTACATCGACTGCGAGCGGCGAGGGGCTGAATGAGGCTATCGCCCGCCGCGGAAGAGGGGCTCGCGGAGGCGGTGGGCGGTGAGGACGGCGAGGGGGTTTTGTTCGGCGTCGACGACCAGGGCGAGGCTTTCCTGGGCGCTGTGCATCCGCATCAGGGCCTCGATGTGGGTGTCGGTGTGCGGGACCTCGAGCAGGGGGCGAACCGGCCCGAGCTCCTCCGAGGGGTCGAGCTCCAGGTCGATCACCCGCACGTAGCCGATCAGCACGGAATCCCCGTCCGCCCGCTCGACGGGGACGTCGGGGATTTGCAGGCGTCGGGCCAGGCGGCGGACTTCCTGTTTGCTCATGTCGGCGCGCGCCCGGGGCACTTCGCCCAGGGGCGTGGCATAGCGGATCACCGGGTCGTTGGCGACGGCGAACAGTCCTCGGGCGAGCGCGAACTGCGACCCGTGGAGGACTCCCGCCTCGTGTCCTTCTTCGAGGACGCGCTGCAACTCGCGGCGGGCGAGCACCAGCCGGGTCTGTTCCGGGGGCTCGCCGACCAGCCGGGCCACGATCCAGTTCAGTCCCCAGAGCATGGCGCTGATGGGGAAGAAGAGGAGCACGAACAGCAGGAACAACGGCCCGCCTTTGCGCAACAGCCGGTTGGGGGCGTGCAGGAAGAGGTTTTTGGGGAGCAGCTCCCCGTAGACGAACAGAAGCGGCGCGAGCAGCAGCGGGGCGAGCAGCTCGGCCAGGGGGAAGTGCTCAGTAGCGTTTCCGCCCCCATGGGTGACGGTCTGGACGGCCATCACGATGGCGAGGGAGACGAGGTAGTTGGCCAGGTTGTTTCCCACCAGGGTGGTGGCGACGAAGATCGAGGGGTGGTTGGTCAGCCAGACGAATCCCCGGGCGACGAGGTCTCCGCCCAAGGCGTCGATGACGAGCCGCATTCGCGTGGCCCGATAGAAGCCGGTCTCGGAGCCGCTGAAGAAGGCGCTGAGGAAGAGCCCGACGGCGGCCAGTGCGAGGGCGATCCAGATCATCGGGCGTCCTCCCGCCCGGCGTCGAGCCGGGTGAGCTCGACCAGGAGCTGTCCGTCTTGCGTGACGTCGATCACCTTGAAGTGGAAGGGGCCCCAGCGGCACTCGTCGCCGGGATGGGGCAGGCGTTCCAGGGCCTCTTGGACGACGCCGGCCACGGTGAGGCTCTTGCTTTCGGGCCGGTCGACGCGGAAGTGCCGCACCAGGCGCCACAGGCTGGTCATTCCGGTCACGTGCCAGACGCCGGACGCGACCTGGCGGATGGGCACCCGCCGCAGCAAGCGCTGGCTGCGGCTGGCCGTGGGGCTGAAGATCGTGTCCAGGACGTCGTCGAAGGTCAAGATGCCGATCGTTTCTCCGAACTCGTTGATCACGGCGGCCACCTGGCGGTTGCCTCGCTGCATGGTTTCCAGGGCTTCGGCCACGGTGGTGGACCAGGGCACGTAGGCCACCGGCTCGGCGTATTCTTCGAGCAGCTCGGTGGGGACATGGGACAGTTGCCGCAGGGGGATGGCACCGGCCACCTCGTCGCTCTCCGGCTCGGTCACCAGGAGGTAGCCGCTGGGCGGGAGCCGGCCCCCGAGGTCGGCCAGCGCGACGGGCGGACGAAAGGAGCGGAACTGGGTCCGCGGCCGCATCAGCTCGTCGGCCCGAATCTCCGAAAACGAGACGATCCGGTGGAGCACCGTCTGCTCCTGCTCGAGCAGGGCCGCATCGGAAGTGGACAACTCCACCGCCCGTTCCAGGTCGCCCACGCGGAGGTAGGGCTCCGACTCGAACGATGGCCAGAGGACCCGCCGCGACACGAGATTCACCCACCGCAGCACCGGCATGACCCGGTCAAGGACCCGGACCGCGACCGAAAGCGGCACGGCGACCAGCGTGGCCACCGCGAGCGGGCGCAATACGGCCAGGCTTTTGGGGAGCATCTCGCTCAGCGCGATGAGCACCAGCAGCGACCCGACGGCGAACGCCCCGGCCTCGGTGGCGTGGCCGGCGGTCTCCAGCCCAATGCTGATGATCGAGGCGATGGTGAAGTAGGAGATGTTGGTCACCAGGTTCCAGAAGAGCACGGCCGAGAGCAGCCGTTCGGGCTCGTCGAGCAGTCGGGCGCAGGTCCGTTGGGCTCGGTTCCCCGAGGCAAGCCGCCGGCGCTGGCGTCGGTTGAGATAGAACAGCGCCGCCTCGCTCGACGAAAAGAAGGCCGAGCAGAGGATCAGCACGCCCATGGCCACGAGCCAGGCAACGTATGGGCCTAGCACCTGCACGGCCGACCCCCTTTAAGGATCGCGGAAGAAACAACTGTCGCGATATGGCCGTGGGGCACGTCTCCAACGTGCCTGGCACGATGGAATCGTGCCCCACGTATTGTCTTTGCAGTCCTAAGTGCCGCCATCACGCGACGGGCGCTACTGCTCACCGATGGTCGTCCTCCCGGTGGCCACGTCGAACTCGTCAATCGCCGGGATCAGCATGGCGATGGTCGTGAACCCGTACGCCGCGACGATCGCCACAAACGCCAGATGGTTCTGGCTCATGAAGAAGCTGGTGATCGCGTAGAACGTGACCAAAGGGCATGCAAAGGAGGCCAACCCGATGGCCGCCGACGGATTGCGGACCCCCAGCGCCAGATAGAGCCCGGCACCGCCGAAGACGATCAGACCCAAAAACGGCAACTGGGCCTCGAACTGCCCGCTGAAGGCGAGCATGATCCGCATGCAGGCGGCCACGCCGAGGAACAGGAAGAAGACGGTCCCCAGGCTGGTGCCGATCGCGCTTCGCGAGTTTTCGTAGGCCATGCCGGCATGGACCCCCAGCATGGCCGCGAAGCAGTACAACACGGCCACGCCGACGAGCAGGTAGATCAGCTCTTCCAGGCTGAGGGCTCCGGCGTGCCACAGATAGACGCACAAGAGCATCGGCAGGACGACCATCTCCTTGGTGTTGTAGAAGACGCCGCCGAGCTTGCCGTAGACGAACTCCTTGGGCGTCAGGTCGCTGACCAACAGCAGGTCCAACGCGCGCCCGTCCCGCTCGCTGGTCAACGAGGTGACCGCCTGGGCGTTGACCAACACCAGGCTCAACAGGAAGAGAGCCGCCAACGCCGCCGATCCGCTGCCTCGGACCAAGGACGTCCCGCTATCGGCCATCCAGTACAGGCTGCCCGCCGAGAGCGCGAACAGCACGAGGTAGGCCAGCCGGACGATGAGGATCTTGCGCCCGTACGCCCAGGTCCGGATCTCCCGCCAGATGATCGGGTTGTCCCAGACGTGGCGGGTCCGCGGGTCCTTGGGAGCAAGTGCGTCGGGCGCAGGTGCGTCGCCCGGCGATCGGTGCGGGTCTGCCGACCCCGCCGGAACGCTGGACGGCAGGTCTCCTCCAGGTTCTGAGACCTGCGCTCCGGGCCGTGGCTCGGTCAGGAGACCGGTCCCAGCGGGGGCACCTTGCCGGTCGGCGGAGTCCGTTTGGTCGGCTGCGGACGCCCCTTCAGGCGGCGCCCGGGTTGCATCGTGCTCCGCCCCCCAAATGCTCTGCCGACGCCAGGTATCCTCCTCCCGGCTCACGGGCTGGGATTCCCGCGATGGGTTCCACACCCGGACCATGGCCACTGCCACGCCATTGAGGAGCACGGAGATCGCGACGGCCACGAGCAGAAACAAGTGGACGGGCGTGCCGAGCGGACCCAACGCCGGCTCGGCCTCGACGTAGGGCCGGGTGGCCTCGACGATCGCCTGCCAAGGGCTGAAACCGGCTGCCCACGCTTGGCAGGAGAGACCGAGCCAGCTATCGAACACCGCGCCCGTCGCCACGATCCCCCACACGGCCAGCCACAAGACGAGGACCAGCACGGTCATGGCCACGGCCTGGAAGGTCTTCTCTCGCCACAAGGCGAGCGTCGAGCCGAGGCTGCCGCACGCCAATACGCTGGCGAGCGTAACGGCGAACATGCGGGCGATCTGGTCGAACGAGACGCCGCCGAACAGGGCACAGAGCATGAACACCGGGACCGCGGCCACGATCACCACCAGCACGTTGAGCAGGCTGGCCAGGAGTTTGCCCAGCACCAGCTCGCTGTTCGACAGGCTGGTCAACAAGAGAAGCACCAGCGTGCGCCGGTCCTTTTCCTGGGCCACGGCGCTGGCCGCAAGCAGGGCCGAGAAGAACACGGAGAGCGCCAATTGCAGGTAGGCGAGGAGCTGGAACAGGGCGCTGCCGAATCGGGCCAGATCACCCAAGTCGCGGACCAGTTGCGTGCCCGTCAAAACCAGCCAGGCCGTGCTCATCAGGAAGAGGAGCAACAGGCAGAAGAGCGTGCGGGTGATGTAGAGCCGGGGGCGACGGGGTGCAATGGCCACCTCTCGGGCGAACACCGGTCCGATGAGCAAGTTGCCTTCTCCCATATCGGGGGGTGATTTCAAGATAGGCGGGCTTGTTCCGTTATCATACCACAACCCCTCGCCTGGGAAGAGAGGACGGGCCACGGATCTGCCCCCGTTGCCCCCCTTTCGTCGGCCCGCGCAACCGGCGGGAAGGGGCCTGGCGAACTGATATTGCCGCTTGGCCGACGGTCTGGTAAGCACTCCGGCGGACGTCGAGTCACCGTGGAGCGAGAGATGCCGTCACCATCGGGCGAGTCGCGGCCCGGAAGCCGCCGTTTGGTCATCTACCTGCTCGTGTCGCTGGGGTTGTCGGTGGTGATGACCTGCGTTCGCGACAAACCGGGCATGACGGCGGTCTATCGCACGGCGGCCGAACGGTTCCTCCGCGGCGAGCAGTTCTACTGCCCCCAGGACGAGATGGCCTTCACCTACCCGCCGTTCTTCGTGCTGGCCTACCTGCCGCTTGCCTACCTTCCGGAGGACCTGGCCCGGTTGACCTGGTACTTCGCCAACTTCTGCCTTCTGGGCGCGATTGTGGGGCTCACGTTGCGCATGGTCCGCCCGATCATGCACGGGAGCGACCGAGGGGGCAGGAGGCGTGCGATGGTGGCGTATGGGCTGATCGGCGTCTTGTCGGCCCGATTCGTGATCTCGCCGATCGAGTATCAGAGTCACGATCTGATCGTCTATCTTGTGCTGATGTTGGCGATCGTCGCCTCGTCGGCGGGGGCCGGCGGAGCGGCCGGCGGTTGGGCGGGAATGGCCGCGGCCTGCAAGGCCACGCCGCTGTTGTTCCTGCCGGTCTTCTTGTGGCAGGGCCGGTTTCACGCAGCGATCGTGCTGGCATTGGCTCTCGTGCTGGCGACGCTGCTCCCCGATCTCCTCTCGCCGGACCCCGACGAGCCGTTGTGGGTCCTCTCTTGGCACGCGAAGTTCGTCTCCCGGGTCGACGCCGGCTCGGCCCCCCATGCGCAAGGGGCCTGGGAGAGCTGGAACGCGATGAACCAAAGCCTCTCGGGCACGCTCTACCGATTGTGCACGCCGGTTGAGGAGCCCTCGAGGGTTCGGTGGGACACGTGTCTGTGTCCCCTCAACGCCCGACAGATCGAGATTCTTGGAATCGGGCTGAAACTGGCCGTGCTGGGCCTGTTGCTGGCGATCACCTGGCCCGGCCGACTCCGACGGATGCATCCCTCCGAACGGGCCTTCTGCACGCTGGGCCAGGGCGGGGCGATCCTCTGTGCGATGCTCCTGCTCTCGCCGATGACCAGCAAGCAGCACTTCTGCGTGCTGCTGGCGCCGTTGAGCTTCTGCGTGGTCGACTTCCTCTACCGACGCCGTGATCCGATCGTCGGCTCGACGCTGGGGGCCCTGTTCGTGCTGGGCGCCTTGGCCGGCAAGGACGTGGTCGGCCCCGCGATCCACCGGCAGTTGGCCGCCTACGGCTCGCTGACCTGCTGCACGCTCCTCTGCCTGCTGGCGTGCGGGCACATCGTCGTCTGCCGCGCGCGGGCCAGTCGGCGCGGGACCCTCGCCTGCGCCCTCCGAGGTGGCTACTGAACCCCGCTGCCGAGCTACCACTCTCCGAATGGATGCTCGCACGCCTCCAGACAGCCGCGCGGCGAGAAATTCGGAAGTCCGCCAAGCAGTAGCGGAGAGAAGGGGTTACGATCCCATCCGTACGCAGACGGACCCCTCCGTCAGCTTATAAGGCTGATGCGCCGCCAAGACGCGGCCCTCTGTGTCAATGATAGGTGAGACAACTACCTCCTCCGTTATTACAGTAGAGGGCGAGGAGGTAGGAGGATGGAAAAGACAAGGTGGTCTGGAATGGATCAGGGGGTGGTGGGCGGAACGGAAGGAGGGCGTAGCCCGACTGGAGTTCCGCCCACCACCCCCGCCGCCGCGGGGAGGAGGCCCGAGCCGCTGGCGTCGGCGGGCGGCGGGGGGCTCCCCGATCCGGCCGTTTCGGAGAAGCCCGTGCGGCGGCGGTTCACGGCGGAGTACAAGATCCGCATTCTCCGCGAGGCCGATCGTTGCACCCAGCCCGGCCGGCTCGGGGCCCTGCTCCGCCTCGATGTAGGCCGGCGACATGTCCGTGGCCCCCGCCTCGATCTTCGCGCCGCTGGCACGCGGCCGCTTCCAGAAAGGCCGCAACGCATCGCCCCCTTTCCCTTCGCCCACGTGAACCACCGCGCCGCTCGCCAGATCCATCACGATCGTCACGTATCGGCGCCCCTTGCCGGTGGAAATCTCGTCGATGGCGATCTGCTTCAGGTGCTTCAGCGTGGGCCTGCCGAACCGCCGCTTCAGGTGCCGCTTCTGAATCTCCTTGATCGCGTCCCAACTGATCCCCAAGTGACGGGCCACGTCCTTGATCGTCATGCACCTGGACAGCTCCAGGGCGTATCTCTCAAAGGCCCTCGTGTAGCTCACGCGCGGATCGGC
>DATKZH010000325.1:0-3759 GCA_035528065.1 Thermoguttaceae bacterium
CCTCGCGGATGTACGTCTGGGCCTGGCGAATGGCTTGATGGGCGGATCGGTTGGGACGGAACCCGTAGCTGTGCTCGGAGAACGTCGGTTCCCAGATCGGTTGGAGCACCTGCAGAACGGCCTGCTGAATCAGACGGTCCAGGACGGTCGGGATGCCAAGCTTTCGCACCCCGCCATCCGGCTTGGGAATCTCCACCCGTCGAACCGGCTGGGGCTGATACGTGCCGCTCCTGAGTTGGCTCACGATCTGCGATCGGTGGGCGACCCAGTAGGCCTCCAGTTCGTGGACCGTTAGGCCGTCCACGCCGGGAGCGCCTTTGTTGGCCACCACCTGTCGCAGAGCTTTCTGGACGTTGCTGTTGCTACCTATTGTCTCCATCAACGTGTCGCTCGATGCCACCGGGCTTTCGGCTTCTTCCGTCGTCCTGAGCGCTTCGACCCCTTGCGGACGCCGAACGCGGGCTTCACCCGGTCCCTGCGTCGCGAAGGGCAGCATGAGCTGTTGGTTCGGTCGCTTGGCGTTCATGAGGCGGAAAACCCTACTGACCTCTCCTACCGTTCGGGCCTTCGCCGCCGGACCTCCCGGCGGCTACTATGCCCTCTGCTGACTTCTGCCGTGCGGTCAGCGATCCTTGCGGCTCGCTCAGTCGTGCTTCGCATCCCACGACGCACGGCAGATCTCCCGAGGTAAGTTCGATCGCCTTCGCCGCACACCCGCCGGATCTACAGCAACGGGAAACTTGATGGATATGGACTTCGCGGCCGTAGGCCCGCTCGTCCGCCCGAGACTGCCTCTATCCGGTTCTTGTCCATCGGGTCGCGGCTGTCACTCCACGCTGCCTTCAGACCCCCCTCGCGGGGTAGCCCTTGCGCTTCGCTCGGCCTTCACCTCCATCAGGTTGGCCAGAGGACTTGCACCTCCGGGTGATCGAACATGCTCGGCACACCTACTGACTACCGCCCCGATGGGGCTGAGAGGGGCCGGAGCCGGTATGCCGATGGGGCGGAGAGAGGCCGGAGCCGGTATGCCGACGGGGCGGGGGCTGAGACGTTGCGCCGGGTTGATGGAGCAGGTCAGCGCAGGGCGCGCTCTTAACCCAGCTCGTCCACGTCTGCGGGGGTGAGGCTTCGGAGGTCGTTGTAGATGGCGAGGAACTTTTCGTAGGCCCGGCCGTGGCCGCTGGGGGGAGACGGGTCGGGGAGCTGCACGGCTGAGTTGATCGAGTCGATCATGGTCGCCAGGGCGCCGTTGAAGACGTCGCGCAGAGCGGCCAGGGCGTCGTCGAGCGTGGCGACGGGGTCGTCGGTCGGGTCATCGGTTGGGGGGTTCACCGAGCCGTCAGTCGGGGTGCTCACCGAGCCGTCAGTTGGAGCGCTCACCGAGCCGTCGGCCGGGGCGTTCATTGACTCTTCGATCGGCGCGTTGGTCGGGTCGGTCAGCGTGGTGCCGGGGCGCGCAGTCGTGCCGGCGGGGTCGGTCGCGGCCATCACTTGGGCTGCGGTGGGATCGGTCGCGACGGTTGGATCGGTCGCGACGTTGGGGTCGGTGGCGACGTTGGGGTCGCCTGCGACTTTGGGATCGGTCAGGTCGCCCTCCAGGCCCGGGGTTTTGTCCGTGATGCCTTCGGCGGGGTCGGGGGCGGGTGTCGGCTCCGGTTCAGGGGCCGGAGTTGTCAATTGTTCGCGTAACTGCTCGACCAGCGTCTGGAACGCCACCTGGATCGCGCCGCTCAGGCCGGCCGTGTCGATCGTGCCACCGGACGCGAATTGATCGACGGCCGTCTGCACCGCAGTGTCGAACTCGCCCACCAGAGCGTCGATCTGCTCCTGGGCCGATTCATCCACCGCCAGGCCACCGAGCAATTCGTCGAGTTGTGCGTTGACCGTTTCGACGAGTTGGCGCGACTCGTCCTGCACCACGGGCTGAGCGGCGGCCTCCGCCCGGGCGGATAGCTGCTCGAAGAAGTTGATCCGCAGGCGCACGTCGGCCACGCCCTTGAAGTGTCCCGCTTCCAGCAGGCGGATGACGCCGGGAACCTTTTCGCCGTCGTGTTTGTCGTGCTTGGGCGACGCGGTCTCTTCCGGAACGGCGTCCGGTCTGGGCGCGGCGGTGGGCGACTGGTTGTCGATCTGCTTGGGTCGCGCCGTCTGGTGGGCGGCGTGGGGCAGGGCGACGTGGCCGTGGTCGATGGGATGCACGTTCATTGGACTCAACTCCGGCTGTTCTGGCGGCCTCTGTGTGGGCGTACCGGAGTGTTATCGGCCAGCGGTTGAGCGGGCTTTGGCAAAGAAACCTGCCGGTTTGAGCGGGCCCACCGGGTTCTATCGAAACCGGGAGAGTTTGCCTGCTGCGCCGGGGGCGTACCGATTACGGTTTGTCCATACTGATTGGGTGGGGGGCGAGTCGGCGTGTTTGGGGGTGGCACAGGCCGCGCGAGCTGAAGCTCGCGGCTCGGGAAACGGCACAGTGTGCTACCGCAGGTCGACCTGTCCGCGGCCTGGCTTGATTCGGCCGATGACGACGGGGTCTTCGTTTGCCCGGCGGAGGCGGCGGCGGACGCCACCGACGAAATCGGGGCGGACGGCCAGGACGTAACCGATGCCCATGTTGAAGACGCGGTACATCTCGTCGCGCTCGACGCCGAGGGTCTGCAGGTGGGTGAAGATGGGCGGCGGGGTCCAGGAGTCGGTGTCGATGACGGCGTCGCAATCGGGCGGCAGGATTCGGCCGACGTTTTCGGGCAGGCCGCCGCCGGTGATGTGGGCCATGGCCGTGATGACGCGTTTGACCCGGTATCCGGCCAGGACGCGGCGGATCGCGGACACGTAGATTCGCGTCGGTTTCATGAGCGCGTCGGCCAGCGATTCTCCCAACTCGTCCAGCGGTTTCTGTAAATTGCGGCGGGCGACGAGGCGGCGGATGAGGGTGTAGCCGTTGGAGTGCGGTCCGCTGGAGGGCAGGCCGATCAGGACGTCGCCGGGGCCGACTCGTGCGGGGTCGATCTGGCGGCGGGCCTCGACCACGCCGACGGCGAAGCCGGCCAGGTCGAAATGCCCCTTGGCGTAGAGGTCGGGCATTTCGGCCGTCTCGCCGCCCAGCAGGGCGCAGCCGGCCTGGCGGCAGCCGTCGGCGACGCCTTCGATGATCCCGGTGAGCGCGTCGGGGTCGAGCTTGTGGACGGCCAGGTAGTCGAGGAAGAAAAGCGGCTCGGCCCCGCAGGTCAGCAGGTCGTTGACGCTCATGGCCACCAGGTCGATGCCCAGCCCGCGGACGCGGTTGGTGTCGATGCCCAGTAGGACCTTGGTGCCGACGCCGTCGGTGCAGCCCACGAGCAGGGGCTCGCGATAACTCCTGCGGAAGAGCCCTTCTTCGTAATCCAGGCGGAACAACCCGGCGAAGGCCCCGTGGCGGCTACAGACGCGCGGGTCGTAGGTGCCGGCCATGGCGGAGCGGATCGACTCCACCCATCGGGTGTTGGCCTCGATATTCACGCCGGCGTCGGCGTACGTGATGGGGCGCTTCGTTTTCACAGTGTGCGACCGTGGGCGTTGGGACACGCCGACCTATGTTGCGGGCAGGTGCTCGAAAAAGCCAGTCCGGGTCAGGTGAACAATCGCAGCTGGCGGCGCTCCAGGGCGAACTTCTCGACGGGATCGACCACGTCGATGGGATACTCGCCGGTGAAGCAGGCCGTGCAGTACTTCTGGGGCGCCATGCGGACACAGGCCAGCATTCCCTGGCGCGAGAGATAGTGTATG
>DATKZH010000326.1:0-2249 GCA_035528065.1 Thermoguttaceae bacterium
CGCGAGGAGCTCAACGCCGCCGGGCTACCGCTCGACAGGGTCGCCCTCACCCCCCAGGACGTGGCCGCCCTCGGCTACGAGTTCGACCCCAACCCCGACTGGCGCGAGCAGGGTGAGGCGCTGATCGGGGAGATCGCGGAATGCGGCCGATCCAGCGGCAGCTGAGCGGACCGGCTCAGTAGGCGCCATGCGGGCGTAGCACCACGCCCACGGTCTGCAACAGCAGCTTCAGGTCGCCCCGGGGCGACCAACTGTTCACGTACATGTAGTCGAGCTTGATCATGTCCTCGAATGGGATGTCGCTTCGCCCCAGCACCTGCCACGGCCCTGTCAGGCCGGGCCGTGTGTCATAGCGCGCCTGATAGCGGTCCGGGACCTGCACAGCTTCATCCACAGAAAGCGGGCGTGGACCGACCAAGCTCATCTCCCCCCTGAGCACGTTCCAGAGCTGCGGTAGCTCATCGAGTGAGTGGCGGCGGATTCGGGCGCCGTACTTGGTGACGCGGGGATCATCAACCGCTTTGAACATCTGGTTCTCCGGGTTCATATTCAGCGAGGAGACCTCTCCCTTGCGCTGCTCCGCGCCCTCGACCATCGTGCGGAACTTGAAGACCTCGAAGTGGGCGCCACCCAGACCAATGCGCTGTTGCTTGAAGACGATCGGGCCGGGAGAGTCCAGCTTGATGCGGACGGCGATGTAGGCGAGCAGCGGCGAAAGCACCGTCAGCATCACAGCGGCAGCGGCCGTATCGATAGCGCGCTTGACGCGTATCGTCGTCCGGGACAGTCTTCTTGGTGACAGCGCCAGGATCGGCAGGCCCTCGAGTTGATCGAGGAAAGACGACCGCCCGAG
This sequence comes from Thermoguttaceae bacterium, assembly GCA_035528065.1. Lineage (GTDB taxonomy): Bacteria > Planctomycetota > Planctomycetia > Pirellulales > Thermoguttaceae > DATKZH01. Next base: position 854 of record DATKZH010000326.1, read on the forward strand.
CAACTCCGGGTCACTGGCAACCAGGTCCACGTCCGCGCCGAGCTCGAGCAGGTCGCGGAGCAGCGCGGTGCGCTCTGCGAGATCTGCGGGCCATCCGGCAACCACGACCCTGGTCGCGCCGCGATCGCGCACCATGCTGACGATCTCGCTCGGCTCCGGGGCGCCTGGAGCGCCGGGCTCGATCCTGATCGAGCCGACGCAATCGAGGCCCCAGTCCGGCTGACGCGCGATCCTCGGCAGGACGCTACCGACGCCGGCCGGCGAGCCGATCACGAAGACGGACTGCCGATTTCGGTTCGACGCTCGCAGCCCCGCCCGCAGCACGGCGCGGCCGCTCGGCACGAGCAGGATCGCCACGGCCCACACCGCAACCGACGGCAGAACCGGTATCGGGCCAGCCTCGACGACGGCCCTCCCAATCAGCCAGAACCAGGCCCAGACGGAGGTCACAAAAAAGACGGAGCTGAGATCATCGGCGAAAGACCACCCAAGCGCTCGGCCGGGAAGCTGGTAGGCGCCGAGCAGCAATCCAAAGACCAACCAGATCGGGATTGACGCCACGAACAACAGCAGCTCGACCCCACTCAGCGGCCCGCGCCCGAGCAACGCGCCCAGACCGACCACCAGGGCAAGGGTGAGGGCAAGCGCCGCCACGTCACTGCCGAGTGCAAGGCGGCGAACCCGGTGTGAGTCGAGCTGGCCGCTCGCGGGCCGTTCCGTGGGTCCATCCAAGAGCTCCACGCTCGCCCTACCAGGGGATCCCTGGGCGGAGACCAGAGGCTGGCCGTTCCCGTATGCAGCTTGCTCAGGTGATCCCACTACCGAAACAGCCCAAACGCTCGGCTGATCGGCCCAACGCTTGGCTCATCCCGTCTTAACCTGGGGAGGAACGGTTTCCCCTCTTCGCTGATCGGCCGACTGCACCCCACCCCGAGAGTAATAGCAGTATTCGACGAACGGGAATCGTGGCGGACTACTGACCCGGGAGCGGGATGCTGCTGCGGCCCCGCCAGCGTGCCGGATAAGCGCTGCCGGGGAACCGCTCCGGTTAACGACGAGAGCGCTGGGCCGGGGGGCCCAACGCTCTCGAACACTGAACGGCTGGCCTGGGCTACTTGATCGTGATCCGCTCGCAGTCCCTGTTCACCGTGGACTGCTTGTTGGTCGTGACCCGGTCGATCCCCGAACCGCAGCGGATCTTGTTCTTGCCGGAGGTGTCCGTGATCCGGTCGTCGCCGTTCTTGGCGCGGATCTCGTCCTTGCCGGCCTCGCCCTTGAGACGGTCGTCGCCGCCTCCGCCCTTGACGAGGTCCTTACCGTTGCCGGCCTTGACACGGTCGTCGCCCCCGGCGGCTCGGACTTCGTCTTTGCCGTTGCCGGCCTTGACCCTGTCGTC
>DATKZH010000327.1:0-3676 GCA_035528065.1 Thermoguttaceae bacterium
TGATCCCGCTGCGCATCCGGGCCATGCTCCTGGCCGACGACCGCCTGATCGCGGCCGGCACGCCCGACGTGCTCGACCCGGACGACCCGCTCTCGGCCTTCGAGGGGCGGCAAGGCGCGATGCTGCAGGTCTTCTCCGCCAAGGACGGTTCGCTGCTCGAGTCGCAGCCGCTGCCATCGCTGCCGGCCTTCGACGGCCTCTCCGCGGCCGCCGGGCGACTTTACCTGTCCACCCTCGACGGCAAAGTGATCTGCTTCGAGTAAAGGGGTCGGGAGCGAACCGGGGCCCGGCGAAGAACATCCTGATTTCGCTGCCACGGCGATAACGTCCGATCGGCGGTGGCGGTATACTACGGGTAGCAGTGATGGGTGGCGCGGTTCACCTCCCTCAACGCATTTCTGGGAGCAGGCACGATGAATCGTATGATAGTAATCCTGGCGGCGAGCTTGATGATCCAAGTTGCCGGTTGTGAGAACCCAGGGGCCGGCCAACCAGGGCCCGCCGCTTCCCGTCCGGTGGAACCATCGGCCCATTCAAGGAGCCAAGACGTGAAAAAGGGCGGTCCGGATGAGGAGCCCGAGGATCAGATCATCACCCGCTCCGCCAGTTGGAAGAGCCGGCGCGAGGTGGGCGACTTCCTTTGGCTGGTTGCACGAGCCATCCCGGCCGGTAGTTCGAAGTCGCACGTCGAGGCGCTCCTTGGAGTTCCGCTAGACCGAACTCCGCTGCTCAACGGCGGTGTCGAGTGGCGCTACGTCAGAAGCAATTCTCAGAAGCAACAGGTTGACTCACTCTCGATTGCGTTCGACGCGAACGGGGCAATGGTACTGTTTCTGGCCGTGCCCGACAAGACGGTGCCGCAGATGGACTTGGCGGAGGCCGCCGTCCGCATGCCGCCCCAGACGCCCGACGAAGTACGCCAGGCGTTTCAAGCGCAGGCCCGGCCGATCGTCGACCAGTTCGCGATGACATCGGGTCGACCGGACCTCAAGCTCCTGAAGTCGCTGATTTCGACCAGCAACGGTCAGATCGTGCAGCGTCAACCTTGCTCACACACTCTGGAAGAGGTCAACGACTTGATGACGGAATCCGAGCGCGCGATTTTGGTTCTTCACGGCGCCGTCGATGACTTGCGTCGGGAGGGCGAATGCTGGTCGATCACCAGCGACGGCGCCTGTTCCTGCGGCTTGGCGGGCTACCTGGACGTTGGCACCGGGAAGCTGCTCCTTCTGAGAATCACGCCCGAGGGATAGATCGCTCAAAGTAGCGGCTTGAGGAGTCGCCGGGTGCCACTGGCGTCCCGCCAGTGCTTCTTCGGCCGGTGCTCGTTGTTTCGCACGACCAAGACAAGCCGGAGCGAGATTCGCCTCCGCACATAGCATCGCCGGTCTGGAGCGTCCGACCTTGGGAAGAAATATGGAACGCCCTCATGACGGCCCTGCGAATACCGTATCGCTTCATGAGAATTAAGTCGTACAATGGATGTTGCTTGCTTCCGGCTGCAACCAACGGCAGGAAAGCACTGGCGAGATGCCAGTGGCACCCGGCACCCGGCGCTTCGCGGTTCGCTCCTGCCACGACGTCTTGCCAAACGGCGCGCCGCGAATCACCGATCGGCGCAGCGCCTCCAGTTCTGCTGCCGTTTGCGGAGTTTGCACGTGCTGCGGCCAGCGTCGGGGCATCGGCAGCGGGCCCTCGCTCTTTGGCCTGGGCGATCACCTCCTCGAAGGCCTCGAAGTCGCGCCGCTTGGCGAAAATCCGCATCCGCCCCACGGCCCGATCGAGCACATGGCACACATACCCCCCGCCGGCAACTCACAATCGTCGAGGCATGGCCCGAAAATACCAAGTTACCTCCGGCCTGTCAATGTAAAGACTCCCGACCCCTTTACCCGTACCCGACCCCGCAGCAACGACTAACGACGACCACCGACACATTCGCCGTCCTTCAGAGTTTTGACGTTGTCCAGGTTCCCTAGCCGTACATCACGTAGTCTCGGTTGAGAATGGCTGCAGTGTCCGCGTCGGGGCCCCCACATGCCGGGCATCTCCACTCGCCAGTGAGCCAAAGGTTCAACAGCGCCTTACACACTTCACACATCTGCGGCTTCTTGCCTGCAACCGTCACCTCGCGATCGGGCATGATGATTACGGCACGATCCTCGTCACTCGAAAAGTTTTGCATGACTCGCCTCGTTCACGTCGCTACGATACAATGGCCTGTACAGCGACCAGACCCTGCACCGCTGTTCGGGTCCGGTCGCGACTTCTTCCACCATATTCGTAGTTTTGCTATGCTATGGCGAGACACTTCGGGGCTCACCCTGGGCTCACGCCATGGCTTACTCCTTCGATGCGGGAGGTTACAGATGGGCGAGGCAAGAAGAAACAGGAAATCGTCGTGGGGCTGTCTCTTACCCGCGGCGATCCCCGCTGAAAATGTCAGACAGCTTCTTAAGGAGAAGAGCCTCGGGCAAGAGCATTTGACGGATTTGAAGGGGAACTTAATACCAAGAAGCACCGTTCAGAAACTCGTGTCTGGGAGGCAGAAAACGATATCGAAAGTATCGCTTGAGCGTTTCGCCGCCGCGCTCGATGTAACGGCAGATTACCTACTTCGTGAGAATCCCTCGGCTCCACGCGAGCCGAATCCGAAGCGATCTCCGCCAGATCGAAAGAACCGCATTGCGACCGAGTCTCTGAGCAGACGACTCCTCGCGAGAAACGCGGCAACGCCCTCATTCGCCGAATGTGTAAAAGGCAGCCTCTTAACCATAGCCAAAGACTCCAACGAAAAAGACAATCCATTGCGGGGATGGACGTACAACCATTTCTTTCAGGCCGCTGCCACCATCTATGTCGTCCACGAGGGTGGAAAACGGGAGGTGGTTGTGTACCAGCGAACGCCAAGAGCAGGAATCGTGCAGTATGAACATACACGGGGCGTCGCAATGCTGTGGGGCGCCAGTTTCAGCTACAGCCAACCCGGAATCGCCCCGCAAGCGATGGACAAATGGATTGATGACGTGGACTACGACCCGGTGTCGGCGAGCCAGGAGTTCACTTGCACACGCGGCTCCGTCCTCACCAAATTGCTGCAATACAAAGTCGACTTGACCGACGTACCTGTGGCACGCATTATGCCATTTGCCGTGCTGACGCGTGATGAAAGGACTAGCCAAGGCGGCATTCTGCAGGGACGAGTCTACACCGCGTACGCTTTCGAACTCCTCATCGAAAGAAAGACCTGGAAGACGGAAGTCGAGCCCACCTGGTCAAAGAGGGCCAGCGTGTATCCGTATTGCTGGCCCGTCGAGAAGCTCGAACAGAATACCCTCGAAACACGTTTCTGCGACGTTGAAAGAGACACACTCAGTCTGATGGATATTCTAGCTTGGCGGGCGATATTCGACAACGATAGGGTGATTTGTGATAAGAGTAGGAAGGCCACTCTAAAGAGAGGATTTGAGCTGGTATAGGAGACTGCTCTGCCTAAGAGTAATATGCGCCGATAGCGGTCCCAGCATGACTGGGTCGGATAAAGCTGCCATATGGGAACGGGTGAATTTCACGTACGCGCGTACCGCTAGCGCAACCGCCTTGGGGCGGTTTTTCGAAACGGCTTGGGGCTTCGCGGCTTGTCGAGCACTTGCGATCTCTGTCGGCGTTGGTGGGC
>DATKZH010000328.1:0-5902 GCA_035528065.1 Thermoguttaceae bacterium
GCCGAATCAAGCAACTAGGTTTCCACTACATCGCCCCAACCAGGCCTCCACGACCGAGAAATAACGACTTGCGCCGACTTCCGGCCCCAATTTGCTCGAAAATCGCCCGGATTTTCACCGAACTGCGCAACTTGGGCTAGCTGAAGGCGTTTCCGTCGTCGGGTACTCGGCGCCGCGCCGTCGGACGCGCGCGACCCCAGGTGAGAAACACAGATGCCCTGTCTTGCAAGAAAAGAGCCGGGCAGCTTGGGCACCCGGCTCTCTCGATTGTCCAGCGGTAGTCCAGTCTCCGGACTAGTCCAAAAAGCCAACCAGCTCCTGGCTCCGGCTCGGCTGTTGGAGCTTGCGGACGGCCTTGGCTTCGATCTGGCGGATTCGCTCGCGGGTCACTTTGAAGATGTGGCCCACTTCTTCGAGCGTGTAGCTGTAGCCGTCGCCCAGGCCGTAGCGGAGCTTGATGATCTCGCGCTCGCGATAGCTGAGCGTCTTGAGCACCTTGCTGATCCGGCCGCGGAGCATCTCCTGCGTGGCACCGCTGGCGGGGCTTTCGGCCTCGCCGTCGGGCAGGAGGTCGCCGAAATGGCTGTCCTCGCTGTTGCCCACGGGCCGGTCGAGACTGATCGGGTAGCGGCTCATGGCCAGCACGCGGCGGGCTTCGTCGATGCAGGTGCCGCTCTCGTCGGCCGTTTCTTCGATCGTCGGCTCGCGGCCGAGATCCTGCAACAGCTTGCGGGAGACGTTGCGGACCCGGGACATCGTCTCCACCATGTGGACCGGGATGCGGATCGTTCGGCTCTGGTCGGCCACCGCGCGGGTGATCGCCTGGCGGATCCACCAGGTGGCGTAGGTGCAGAACTTGAAGCCGCGACGATACTCGAACTTGTCGACCGCCCGCATCAGCCCCGCGTTCCCCTCCTGGATGAGGTCCAGAAAGCTCAGGCCGCGGTTGCGGTACTTCTTGGCGATGGAGACGACCAGCCGCAAATTCCCTTCGGACAAGCCGCGCTTAGCCTCCTGGTATTGAGCGTGGACTCGCCGGAGGTCCCGGACGCGATTGCGCAGGCTGGTGGGAGTCTCCTGGGTGGCCCGGAGGATATTCCGGACCTCCATGATCCACGGTTCGCGCTCTCGGGGGGTGCCTTTGGCCTTGCGATGTGCGTCGATGCGTGCCTTGAGCTCGTCGACGCGGCGGCTGAACTCGTCGAGCGTGTTGACGGAGGGCTCGAGCCGCTGGGTCCGAAGGCCCAGCTCCTCGATCAACTGAACCGCCCGGCGACGACACCGCCCCAACCGCCGCCACGCTTCCTGCCGCTGGCTCATCGGACGCGACTTGGAGGTGGCTACCCAGTAATCGCGCCGGTTCCGTTTCAGCAAGATCTCCAAGGTCCTCAGGTTGTGGGGCAACCGGCCGAGGATTTGCTGCTTCTCCAGCCGATCGGTCACCGACACCTGCACGGTGCGGTCGAACGGCAGTTCCCCGTTGTGCACGCGGCGCAGCACGCGAACCGCTTGCTGCATGACGTAGTCGCACTCCAGGAGCTTGCACCGAAACTTCCCGCGAGTGACCTCGATCTGCTTGGCCAGGGAGATCTCTTCCTGACGCGTCAAGAGCGGAATCTCTCCCATCTGAGTCAGATACATGCGGACCGGATCGTCCGACCAGGATTCGACTTCGTCGGGAACGAGCGCTTCCTCGTTCGCGGCATCCGACTCTGCCTCCACGTCAGTCCCGGTATCCTCGTCAGTCAGCTCCTCATCGTCGTCGAGCGATTCGTCGGCCTTCTCCTCCAGTCCAATTTCTTCGTGCGGATGAGTCGCCTCTTCCTGAAACTCGTCCAACAATGCGTCTGCGTCGTACAAAACGGAGCTCCTACCTTACATCCAATGAAATACCGTCGCACCAACCCCAGAGAAAAGCGAAGTAGCCGATCCGTGTGGCAGAGCCCGCACGGGGGCGTTGGCCTTCGCCTTGAGAACACGGCATCGTTCAACGACACTTCCCGCCTTGATGGCTGTTCGCCCAGCATGTGGCCGTCGAAAACCACGCAATTCTACCACCCATTCGCCAGGGCAGTGGCACCGCCGTTCATTTGGCAAGGAATTACGTCCACGGGATGAAGACACCTGGCCTCCAGAATCCCTATATCCTCCAAGCTGCCAAGCCGCGAGTCTAAACTCGCTCCGTCATCTCACTTAGACTGGCTCGCGCCGGCTACCGTCGAGGGGGGAATGTCCTTCAGCAAGAAGCTTGGCACCACGACAGGGGTCCAACGCGCATAGCACAGCCAACGGACGGCGATGTCCCCCCTCGGTGCTCTAAGGAGGCGGGAAGCTTACGCTTTCTCACCCGCAGGCCTCTTTGCCGAGGCTAGGTGTACGAGGGGCTGGGCAGTTAATTTTAATCACAGAGTCGCGTGCGTCCAGGGGGCTAGTCCACAATCGACGCGAAAAAACCTGGGCCGTCCCTTCGATCGGCCCCTCGACTAAAACTGGGGGGTTTAGGGAAGATAGGGTGCTAGGTTTCCCTTCGACGCCGACGAGACATCGGCCGGGGCGCGGTGGCCCCGTGGAACGGCGTTTGGGGAACAGTAGGAAGGCCACTCCCTAAACCACAGCTCGCCTGGCAGGGAGCAGCGAGATACACTTGACTTATTGGGGATCAACGTGCGATTCCCCACTATGACCGGCATTTATTGCCTCCACAATCGGAGGAGAGCCTTCGGAGACCAGCCGTGAAAGCCAAATACCTTCTTCCCTGTCCCTGTGGTCGGCAGATCCCTGTCCAGGCCAGCCAAGCGGGCCAACAGCTTCAGTGCGAGTGCGGTGCGGCCTTGGAAGTTCCGTCGATGCGGGGCCTCGCCGAGCTCAAACGCGTCGGTCCAAAACCGGACGCCGCGCCGTCCGCCCCAGCTCGCCCGACGGCGCCGGCCTCCCAAACAGCCCAAAATGGGGGAAGACCATCCACCCAACGGCGGGCTCCGGTTTGGGGGACGCGTCAGAGGCTGCTGCTGATCGGAGCCGTGATCGCCACAGTAGGAGTAGGGATGGGTACCTATTTCTACGTATTCCGGCCGCGGCTGGTTGACGCCGAGCTCATGGAACCGGGTCAATCGTGGAAGCTTTGGCGCGACCTGAGTCATGGGATCGACCAGCGACCCCCCCGGGAATCGGCGTACCTGCAATTCCTGGCCAGCTACCACCGTTGGATGATCGTGGCCGGGGCCATTACGGGCACTGGCGTGATCGTGATGGCCGGCTCGCTGTTGGCTCCGAGAAGCCGCCGAAAACGGCGAGGGCGGCGCCCGCTGGGCAAGGCCGGGCGTCCGGCCCCAAACGCCGGGGGCCCTTAGTACTACAGCGCAGGGTCATATTCCGCATGCACTGCTAGCGTTTCAGGTTGGCTCTGGCATGTCAGCATTTCCGTTCCCCGGCTGCAACGGACTTCGGCAAGTCAGACTGTCAACAAGGCGTCTCGCGAGGCCGAGCATAACCTGTTGGCGACATACGACTTAGCCTCGGTGCCAGATCGGAACCCTGCGCTGTAGTATTAGGATCGGCCGAACAATAACTTCCGCATTTCGGAAGGGGACAGTCCCCAAGTTGTTTTTCGGCCCGCCGTGCTCCGATTCCCACGGCCCGGCAGAAAGCCCGGTCGGGGACCTTATCGCTTGCGCAGCACGAAGACCACGTCCTCGGTTTCGGCCGTTACGACGATCGGCTCGTCGTAGGCGAAGTCGTACGTCTCGACCATCTCCAGTTCCGGGATTCGATCGAGCAACCCACGGAACTGGCCGGCGGTGTAGGTGCGAAAGGTGAACTCGTCCTCCAGCCGGAATTGTCGCGTCGGGGTGTAGACGTCGAACGCGAGCCCCACGCGCTCCCGCCGACGCCGCCGATCGACGCGGATCGACCACATCCGCGACAGCACGCTCAGATGACCGCGTCGCGCGGACCACGATTCCCGATCGCACGTCGAACGTCGGGCGGGAGTGAGGTGGAACCCGAGCAGGTAGATCCCGCCTTTTGCCAGCGCTCGGGCGATGCACGCCAGGTGGCCTTGCGCCTTCTCTTCCGATTCCAGGTGTCGGAAGCTGTTGATCGTGCTGAAGGCCGCGTCCACTTTGCGTTTCAGCCGGAAGTCGGACATGTCGCCGACGACCGCCGTGGGTGCAAAGCCGTGCCGCACCAGCCGCGCGTTGCAGTACTCGACCGCGTGGGGATTCAGGTCGTTGCCCGACGCTTCGTATTCGGCCCGGGCGAACTTCGCCAGCAAGCGACCGGTGCCACACGCCGGCTCGAACAACCGCCGCACCGGGCGAAGCGCGTGTCGCTCGAAGCACGCGGTGAGGAAGTCGTATTCCGCCTTCCAGTCGGAGTTGAACAGGACGTCGTAGTACTTGGGGTAGTCGTAGATGTTTCCCCGGATGACTTCCATCGTGATCCCGCTTCGTTTGATGTCCGGAAAGCTGCGTTCGTTCGCGCCTCGCCAGGACCAAAGCATATCGAGTGGTACGCTTCCCGGCAAGGACTTCGGAAAGACGGACCGGGAACGGGTCTGATGGGGGCACACGCCCACGCCGCAGGCAACGCTTTCAGGCGGCCGGCCCCCGACTGCGGCAGGGGCCGACCCGCCGTCTTGCCTTTTCCTTGGCCCGCGCATACCGTTACGTGCCGACGTTCAGCCGTCTCTCTCCAACCACACGTGAGGCGAACCGAATCATGAAAGCCGCCTACATCGAACGGACGGGACCGCCGGAGAGGATCCTCTATGGCGATCTGCCCAAGCCGAAGCCGTCGGGATCGCAAGTGCTCGTGAAGGTGGGGGCCGTGGCGGTCAATCCGGTCGATACGTACGTCCGCGGCGGGATGATCGCCTTCGAGTTGCCCAAGCCGTTCATCGTCGGCTGCGACCTGGCCGGCGTAGTCGAGGCCGTGGGGGCGGAGGTGAGCCGATTCAAACCGGGCGATCGGGTCTGGGGCACGAACCAGGGGCTGCTCGGCCGACAGGGCACCTTCGCCGAGTATGCCGCGGTCGACGAGTGCTGGCTGTATCCGACGCCGGAGCGGGTCGCCGACCGGGAAGCGGCCGCGATCGCCCTGGTCGGGATCACCGCCCATTTGGGCCTGTTCCGCAAAGCTCGAATCCAGCCCGGCGAGACGATCTTCGTCCACGGCGGCTCCGGCGGCGTCGGCTCCTGCGTGGTGCAGATGGCCAAGGCGGCCGGCGCCCGGGTGATGACCACCGCGGGCGACGATCGCAAGGCGGAGGCTTGCCGGCAGCTCGGGGCCGACCTGGTCGTCAACTACAAGACCGACGACGTCGACGAGGCAATCCGCGAGTTCACCCCCGACGGCGTGGACGTCTGGTGGGAGACCCTGCGCGAGCAGGACTTCGAGCGGATTGTCGGGCATCTGGCGATCGGCGGTCGGATCATCGTCATGGCCGGGCGCGACGCGAAGCCCGCATTCCCCGTGGGCCCGTTCTACGTCAAGGATTGCTCCATGCACGGCTTCGCCATGTTCAATGCGCCGCCGGAAGAGCAGCGCCGGTGTGCCGACGACATCAACCGCTGGATGACCGAGGGCAAGCTTCGGGCGAAGATCGCCAAGGTGATGCCGCTGGCAGAAACCGCGGCCGCGCACCGCCTCCAGGAAGAGAACACACTGTTGATGGCCGGCACGCTGGCGGGTAAGATTGTGTTGGAGCCGTGAGGGGAGTGGAGGGTGGGAAGTGGCGAGTGGCAAGTGGCGAGTGGGGGCTCACGTGACGGTCTCGTGCTGGAGGAAGGCAGATGTCGCTCTGGTTCCGGCGTAGAGACAAGCAGGGAAGGGTCCACTGGTACCTGGTGGGCGTCCCTTGGTTTCTGATTGTCACGGTGATTGCAGTGGCCCTTGCGCTCCT
>DATKZH010000329.1:0-9967 GCA_035528065.1 Thermoguttaceae bacterium
AACGTGGTGACTCCCAAGCCCCCGGCCAAGGTCGCCCCGGTTCCCGTGGTGTAGATGAACGTGGCCGTGGTGGAGGAGGTCCTCGCGGCCAGCAATCTCAGTGGCCGACGGCAGAGCAGTTGCAGGTGCCGCCGCCGAAGGTGCCCGCCGCTCTGAAAAACCTGCCCCCGGCGCCGATTGCCGGTTTCGTGACGATTCCCGCCGGCAAGTTCGAGATGGGTGATCACCACAACCTGGGCGGCATGGAACACGGCAACGATGAGATACCGGTCCACACGGTTCGCGTTGACCAATTCTACATGGCGACCACGGAGACCACGAACCGGCAATACTGCGCATTCCTCAACGGCGCTTTCGGGCAAGGAGCGATCCGAGTTGAGGACGGCGTCGTCTACGGAAAAAGCGGAGCCGAGCCGTATTTCGACACGGCAGCAGCCGACTCGGCGAGCAGCATTCGCTTCGACGGCGGCAAGTTCAGTGTCGAGGCGAACCGCGACCAGCATCCGGTCGTCTGCGTGCGCTGGTTCGGCGCTGCGGCCTGCTGCAACTGGCTCAGCCAAGAGAACGGATATCAGCCGTGCTACGATCTGGCCACGGGCGACCGCGACCACTCGGCAAGTGGCTTTCGGCTTCCCACCGAGGCCGAATGGGAATACGCCGGTCGCGGCGGGCTCTACGGGACTTACTACATCTTCCCCTGGGGCAACGAGGCCGACACGCTCCGAGCCAACTGGCCCAAGTCGGGCGATCCCTATGAAACCGGCCCGCTTCCCTTCACCACGCCCGTCGGGTTCTACAACGGCGAACTCCACCGCAAGATCGATTTCACTTGGCCCGGCGACCAGGCAACCTATCAAACCCGCGACGGCTCAAACGGCTACGGTCTCTACGACATGGCCGGCAACGTCTGGGAATGGGTGGGTGACTGGTATGACCATCACTACTACGCCCAAAGCCCCGGCGAAAACCCGACGGGGCCCGAGCGGGGGCAGCCGATGCGCGACGCCAAGCCGTACCGGGTCCTCCGCGGCGGCAGTTGGTACAACGGGTTGTACGGCCACGCTCGCGTCTCGAACCGCAACCCATCGTACTATCGCGGCCCCAACGACCCAAACCACGGCTTCGATCACATCGGGTTCCGACTCGTACTGAAGGCCCCGAACACCAAGTAAAAAGGAGAGACCCCATGAACCGCTCGACGTATACCCTGGCGGGCATAGCCGGAATCGTATTGGCGACGTCCGTCGTCATGGGCCAGCGACCGGAACCGGGCTCAAACACCCGATTCGTGCTCAGCCGCCCCGAGGTGGTCGAGGGTGGTGCACTGCCGAAGGAATACACGGGCGACGGCAGCAGTGCTACCCTCCCGCTCCAGTGGAGTGGGGCGCCGGCCCAGACCGAGAGTTTCGCCGTCATCATGCACCATGTTCCCCCTGGGAACGACGTCAAATGGTATTGGGTGCTGTACGACATTCCAGCAAGCGTCACAAGCCTCCCGAAAAACGTCAAAGGGATCGGGACGCCGGGAGGCAACAGCGTGAATCGAGATATCGGTTACGCGCCTCCGCATTCGAAAGGCCCCGGCGCGAAGAAGTACACGTACACGGTCTACGCCCTGTCGTCGCCGCCGCAGGTCACCGTGCCGCCCTCGCAAGTCAGTCGCGACGTCCTGCTCGCTGCCATGAAAGACTTGATTCTCACCAGCGCTGAATTGAACGTGGTCTACTCGCGAGAAGGGGGAGCGGACGAGGTTGACCGTCGCCCGCGGCCGGGCGGAGATCCTCAGCAGCCACAGCGCTCGCGGCCCGACGGAGGGAGGCGAGGCCGCGAGGATCGGCGCGGCGACGGCCCAGGCTCCGGCGGCCGCGATCAGCAACGTGGCCCCGGCCAATCGAACAATCCCGTGATGCGAGCACTCGATGCCAACGGAGATGGCGACCTCTCGGCGGAGGAGATCAAGAACGTCGTTGCCGCATTGAAAACGCTTGACGTCGACGGCGACGGCAAACTGAGCCGTGACGAACTGCGCCCGCCGCGCGGTGGCGAGCCAGGCGGACTCGACCGACCAGAGCGACCTGCCGGTGGACGTGGTCCCGGTGGTCAAGGTCGCGGTCCGGATGATCGAACCGATCAGTCTTCCCGAAACGATCCCGATCGGCGCGGTCGAGTCGACGCGACCGCTGGCCCCGAGCCCCGCAGTCCCGCCCCAGAGGGCCAAACCGTTGGGCTTTTCAAGAACTCGGCGCAAGCCTTCCCTGGCTACACGCTCTTCGCGCCCAAGCACCATACCCTAATCTACCTGATGGATAACGAGGGACGCGCCGTGCACTCGTGGAAAAGCGACTACGAGCCCGGGCAGTCGGTCTATCTCTTGGAAAACGGGCATCTGTTGCACTGCTGCTTCACGAAAAACAAGGGTTTCACCAGAGGCGGCGAGGGTGGGCGGCTGGAGGAGTTTGATTGGGAGGGAAACCTCGTCTGGGAGTTCGAGTACTCCAACGACGAGCATCTTTCGCACCATGACATCAAGCCGTTACCGAACGGCAACGTCCTCATGCTGGCTGTGGAGAAGAAGTCGTATGAAGAATGCCTCGCGGCCGGCTTCGATCCACGCATGATGCGCGACAAACAGCTCTTCCCGGAGTACTTCATCGAAGTCCAGCCGACCCGGCCCACCGGCGGCAAGATCGTCTGGCAGTGGCACGTCTGGGACCACCTCATCCAAGACAACGATCCGAGCAAGGCCAACTACGGCGACGTGGCGGCTCACCCGGAACGGATCGACGTCGACTCGAACGGGCGCGCCGTCCCCGCCTTCTGGAACCACGGCAACTCCATCGCCTACAATGCGAAACTCGACCAGATCGTGCTCAGCGCCCGCGGCTGCAATGAAATCTGGGTGGTCGATCACAGCACCACGACCGAGGAGGCGGCCGGACACACCGGCGGCAACAGCGGCAAAGGCGGCGACCTCTTGTACCGCTGGGGTAACCCTGCAGCGTACGGCCGCGGCACGGCCCGCGATCGACAACTGTTTCAGCAGCACGACGCGCAGTGGATCCCCGACGGATACCCCGGCGCCGGCCACATCCTGATCTTCAACAACGGGCTGGATCGCGGCTATTCGACGGTTGAGGAAATCGTGCCCCCGATGGATGAGCGCGGCAACTACATCATCGCCCCCGGCAACGCATTCGGTCCCGACAAGCCAGCCTGGACGTACCAAGCCGACAACGCGACGGACTTCTATTCTTCGGAAATCTCGGGCGCTCATCGGCTGCCCAACGGCAATACGCTGATTTGTGCGGGCGTCAGAGGGACCTTTTTCGAGGTCACTCAGGCCGGCGAGACGGTCTGGGAGTACGTCAACCCCGTGGTCCACAACGGCATCCTGGCTCAAGGCGAGAAGTCCGGCCTGGACCATCGAGGACACAACTGGAACGCCGTTTTCAAGATCCACCGCTACCCGGTCGACTATCCTGGGCTCGTCGGCCGAGACCTGACGCCCATCGGGCCGATCGAGCAACCGGCATCGCTGGCCGGCAAGACCGGCTTCGCCGATCAGCCGCCCCAGGGGGCTCCGGCGGGAAGGGAAGCACGCTCCGACGACCGGCGGCCCGGTGGAGGGCAACGTGGGGTCGGGGACCGCCAGCGCGGTCCGGGACGCGAGGAAGGGCAAAGTGGTCGTGGTGGGTCAGGACAACGTGGAGGCGGGGACCGTCGCCGCGGATAGGGACGCGACGAGGGACAACGTGGCGGTGCTGGCGGACGCGGTCCCAGTGGAGTACAACCGCGAGAATCTGGCGGCGACCGTCGATGATGGAAGAGCCCCCAGACGATCCGAGCAATACTCTTGAACTTGAAGGGGATTCGTCGTGAGATCGATCTGCCTGAGCGTCCTGTTTTCGGCCCTGGCGTCGTGCCTTGCGGCCGATGAAACGACTGGCCCGAATTTCGTCTTCATGCTCTCCGACGATCAAGGTTGGAACGGCCTGTCGGTGGCGATGCACCCGAACATTGCCGGCTCCAAGAGCGACCTCTATCGAACGCCGAATCTGGAGAAGCTCGCCGGCCAAGGGATGCGATTCTCGAACGCCTACGCGCCGGCTTCGGTTTGCTCGCCGACGCGTTGCAGCCTGCAGACGGGCAAGAGCCCGGCTCAACTGCGTTGGACGAAAGCGTCGCCCATCATGACCGCTGCGGATGGCCATAAGCTGATTCCGCCCATGCACGGAAAGAGCTTACCGGCAGAAGAGACGACGATTGCCGAGGTGCTCAGAAAAGCGGGCTACGCGACGGCCCACTACGGGAAGTGGCATCTCGGCGGCGGAGGGCCGGAGAGACATGGCTACGACGAGAGCGACGGTGATACGGGCAACCAGGACGCGGCCCGGTTCGTTGATCCCAACCCGGTCGACATCTTCGGAATGTCACGGCGGGCAATCGAATTCATGGACAAAAACACCAAGGTCGGCAAGCCGTTCTTCATCCAATTGTCATACCACGCCCTGCACTATCCGGAAAACGCGCTCACGACCACTCGCGAAAAGTATGCACGCCTGGCGTCGGGCAGAAACGAGAAGAACATGTTTCGGGCAGCCATAACCGAAGACCTCGATACGGGGGTCGGCATGATCATGGAGGGCGTCGACCGATTGGGGATCGGTAGCAACACCTATCTGGTTTACATGTCGGACAACGGCGCCGGTGGAGGAGGCGGGCGAGGATCGCTCAGCGGAGGGAAGGGCTCGGTTCGGGAAGGCGGCATCCGAGTGCCGCTGATCGTCCGCGGGCCCGGCGTCCCTGAGAATTCCTTCTGCCACGAGCGCGTCGTCGGCTACGATCTGTTTCCCACCATCTGTGAACTGGCCGGCGTGACCGATCCACTTTCCAACGGGATTGAAGGCGGCAGCATCGTCTCGCTGCTCTCCGGTGCCAAG
Source organism: Thermoguttaceae bacterium (assembly GCA_035528065.1). Taxonomy (GTDB): domain Bacteria; phylum Planctomycetota; class Planctomycetia; order Pirellulales; family Thermoguttaceae; genus DATKZH01. Next base: position 4,941 of record DATKZH010000329.1, read on the forward strand.
GAGCGGGTCAAGCGGCCAAGAGAAGAACTCGTCTTTCACTTCCCCCACTACCAAAGCAGCGACGGTCCACATTCGGCGATCTTGCTGGGCAACTTCAAGCTGTTGCGATTTTACGAGGCGGGCGACGAGAAGCTCTTCGACCTGTCGCGAGACATAGGCGAACAACACGACTTGGCGAAAGACATGCCGGAAAAGGTCGTTGAACTTGCCGCAAGGCTCGATCGATATATCGAGGACGTCGGTGCGGCGCTCCCGGTCTCGAATCCCAGCTATGATCCTGCCAAACCGCCGCAAGACCGCCGCGAGCAAAAGCAACGGCGAGGCGGTGGAGGGCGCGACCAACGTAGACGTGCGAGCAACCGGCCCGACAGACGGTAGTTTCGTTCCTTCAAGAGAAAGAGACGTCACCAATCGGTGGAGATGAGCAGAGATGACAATTCAACGAATTACCTGCACCTGGATCATGATCCTCCTCGCTGTCAACTGCACGACGGCCCACGAGCGGCTGCAAGGCCCGACGGAGGTTCTCTATTGGGACAAGGACCGCGCTGATAACGGTTACACGCTCTTCTCCGCCAGGGGAACGTATCTGATCGATATGGAAGGCCAGGTCGTCAACACCTGGCCGATCGGCACAACGCCACGACTGCTCGAGAACGGCAACCTGCTCGACGCCACCAAGGACGACCCCAGCGGGTTCGGCGGGTTTCGGGAACTCGATTGGGACGGCAACGTCGTCTGGGCCTATGACGAAACGCGAGAAGGTTACGCGCCGCATCACGATTGGGTCCGCATCTTCAACAAGAAGCTTGATGCCTTTACGACGATCTACATCGCCAACAAATCGATCACCCACGAGCAGGCCATCGCCGCGGGCGCCGATCCACGGCGAGGATCGTACGACGGGTCTCAGATGGACGCCATCGTCGAGATCGATATGCAGGGTAACGTCATCTGGGAATGGTGGTTCCTGGACCACGTCGTTCAAGACGACGATCCGGCCGGCCCCAATTACGTGGGTCAGGGCAAGACCGTCGCCGACTGTCCCGGCCAGATCGACATCAACATGCCGGGCCATCCTCTCAAGCGAGACTGGCTCCACTGCAATTCGCTCGACTACAACGCCGAGTTGGGACACATCGTAACGAACTCCGTTCACGGCGAGTTCTACGTCATCGACCATGACGGCACGTTCGTTCCCGGCAACCCGCAAAAGAGCATCGAGTTGGCAGCGAGCCCGGCCGGCGACTTTCTCTACCGATTCGGTGATCCGGCCCGGTACGGACAGGGCGAGCCCCCGCGAATCCAGGAGAACTGGAACGTGGCCACTTCCGGGCACAAGCAGATCGGCGGCGCCCACGACGTGCAGTGGATCAAGCCGGGCTTGCCCGGAGCTGGCCACTTCCTGATCTTCAACAACGGACAATACCTGTTCGACCGGACCTCGCAGTCATCGATCCTGGAAATCAACGGCTTTCTCGATTCTCGTGGGCAGGAAACAGCCCGCTACGTCAATCCGCCCGATGCCGGCTACGAACGCGTCGAATACCATCACGATACGCATAAGCCGCCGCGGCAAATCTCTCGGCAGGTCGTGTGGAGCTACCAGTCCAAAAGTCCGCAAGGTTTCTTCAGCCACATCGGCTCCGGGGCGCAGCGACTGCCTAACGGCAACACGCTTATCTGCGCCATGACCGAGGGGCATTTCTTCGAAGTCACGCCGGACGGCGACCTGGTTTGGGAGTACATTAATCCGGTGACACGGGAGGGAGCCTTGCAGGTCTTGCCCGACAGTCTTCCCATGTCCAATGCCGTGTTCCGAGCGTATCGATACTCGGCCGATCATCCGGCTTTACAAGGAAAAGACCTGACGCCAAAAGGAACGATCACCGAGCGCTACGCCCAAGGGCTCGACCGCAATCTGTCTCCAAAACGTGAACCGCAAGGTGATCGCGGACCGGGCCAAGGCGGGCGGCGCGGCCAAAGGCAAGGCGGCCAGCGAGGTACGGGGCAAGGTCAGGGCGGCCGCCGGCCGCCGGAAGAACGCACCCCGGGTGGCGGATCACGCGGCGGAAGACCACCTCGGGATGGTGAGCGGGGACGAGCCCAGAACGACCGCCGTGCGCCGGAACGTCCTCAAACGACAACCGTCTCGCAACAGCCCGAAGGCGAACTCGTCGCACCGGAGGCTACGCTCCTGGAGTTGGCTGGAGGATTCCAGTTCACCGAAGGTCCCGCCCCCGACGCGGAAGGAAACGTCTACTTCACCGATCTGAGAGTCGGCCGGATCCGCCGATGGTCGACCGACGGCCGACTATCCGTTTATCGCGAGAATTCCGGCGGGGCCAACGGCCTCTTTTTCGACCGAGACGGCAACCTGCTCGCTTGCGAAGGAGACAGCGGCCGGATTACCGCCATCGACCCGGAGGGCAATGTTACGGTGCTCGCCGACGGGTACAACGGAACCCGATTCAACAAAACCAACGACCTTTGGGCCGATCCAAACGGCGGCGTCTATTTCTCCGATCCTGCCTACGGTGGAGCGCAAGTCGTTCAGGACGGCGAGCACGTCTACTACATCACGCCTGACCGGGGCCGCGTGTTGCGCGTGATCGACGATATGGTCCGCCCCAACGGGTTAATCGGCACACCCGACGGCAAGACGCTCTATGTCACCGACGCCGGGGCGCGAGAGACGTTTCGCTACAAAATCAACGACGACGGCACTCTGGCGGACAAAACGCTCTTCGTTTCCGTCGGCTCCGACGGCATGACGATCGACACCGAGGGAAATGTTTATCTTACGGAAGACGGCGTGCTCGCCTTCGATCCGTCCGGCAAGCTGATTGAACGGATTGACGTTCCCAACCGGCCTACCAACGTCTGCTTCGCGGGATCCGACCGACGGACGCTTTTCATCACGGCCCGATCCTCGGTCTACTCGATTCGCATGCGCGCCCAAGGTGTGCCGCCGTGGCCCAAGGCTAGGCCGCGCGGCAACATGCAGCGACCGGACGGCGAGCAGCAACCTCCTCCAACCGCTGCCGGTCGGCGTGGTCCCGGCGGTGGTCAAGACCGGTCGAGAAACCCGGTCATCCTTGCATTGGACGCTAACGGAGACGGCGAGATCTCGTCCGGAGAAATCGCCAATGGCGCGGCCGCACTGGAGAAGCTCGACGCTGACGGCGATGGCAGAATCAGCCGCGAGGAGATGCGCCCGGCAGATGACAATCGCAGATCCCAGAACTGAAAGGCGGTCTCCGGTGAGAACCACGGCGCTTGTTGTGCTGATCGTTGCCGGCGTGCTGGCCGGCAGCCTCTTCGTCTTTTCCGATCTGGCTCTTTCCCAGCAGTCACGACCTGGCAGGTCTGCGGTCGGCCCGCAACGTGACTCCGCGAAGCGACGCAACCTGCGGGGTGCGACGCGGGGCTCGAAACCCCAAGACGGCTTCACCCGTCAGCGGCGCGGTCGAGGAGGCGGCCGAAGGACGGACTCAAGAGGCGGGCCCGCCCACGCCCCTCAAACCGACGTTCCGGTCCATCCCGTGGACGTCATCCTCGGCCGACCGACCGACAACTCCATAACGATGAGCGTGCTCGCCTACTTGGACATGCGAGGACAGGTCTCGTACGGCACTCGGAAGGGCCAACCGCCCAATCCAACGCCGCCGACGCGATTATCGGCAGGTGAGCCCAGCGAGTTCGTCATCGATTCGCTTCAGCCCGGCACCCGATACTACTACCGGTTTGCCTATCAAGCCGGCGACTCTTCCGGTCTCGTCGACGGTACTTTCCATACGCAGCGCCCGCAGGGTAGCAGCTTTGTGTTCACCATTCAGGCCGACTCACACCTGGATCCGAATACCAGCCCCGAAGTCTACGCCAACACGCTTCGGAATGTCCTGGCCGACGGGCCGGACTTCCACGTCGACCTCGGCGACACGTTCATGACCGGCAAGTATCAGGGCGATAACCCGACGGAGCTGTACCTGGCCCAGCGCTATTACCTCGGCCTCTTGTGCCACTCGGCGCCCCTGTTCCTCGTGCTCGGTAACCACGACGGGGAGCCCGGGGGACGAGGCCTGGAACGTACGGGCGCGGTCTCGCTGCGCAAAAAGTACTTTCCGAATCCCTATCCCGATGTCTCCTACACCGGGAGCCGCCGTGAAGAGGCAGGTGTCGGACTGCTGCAGAATTATTACGCCTGGGAGTGGGGTGACGCACTGTTCGTGGTCCTCGACCCGTTCTGGTACTCGGCGCGCCGGCGAGGCGAAAGCAACGACAATTGGCATCGAACACTGGGGGGAGACCAGTATAGCTGGCTCCAGCAGGCGTTGGAGGCGAGCCAGGCTCGCTTCAAGTTCGTGTTCATTCACCATTTGGTCGGAGGTTCCGACAGCGGCGGCCGCGGCGGCATTGAAGCTGCTAGGTTCTTCGAATGGGGAGGCCGCGGTCTTGACGGTCGGTATGAGTTCGATTCACGTCGACCCGGATGGGAGAGGCCGATCCATAAGTTGCTTGTGGACAACAAGGTCTCCGTTGTGTTCCACGGGCACGACCACTTCTTCGCCAAGCAGGACCTCGATGGTATCGTGTATCAACTTGTACCTCAGCCCGCCCACGCAAGATACGGTAACATCCGCACGGCCGCCGAGTACGGCTACTTGGCAGGAGACATTCTTTCCGGCTCCGGGCATGTCCGAGTTACGGTAACGCCAAACAAGGCCAAGATAGACTACATCCCCTCGGTGCTCCCCAAAGACGAGACTGCAAAACACAGAAACAGGAGCGTAGCTCACACGTACTGTCTAAATCGCACTGATTCCGTTGCGCGATGAGCAGGACTCGCCCAATGTCTGGGTGACACCCCCGCAATCGGCAGTCTGCCCAGGGCGATTGCGTCACAATGACCCCGATGGCGGAAGATGGGTAACTGGCGTTTGATCTTGATTCGAAACCTGGGAATCGAGTATGCGAACGAGAGGCTCAGCCTTAACGGCAGATCTGCTCGGTTACGTCAAGACAAA
>DATKZH010000330.1:0-4562 GCA_035528065.1 Thermoguttaceae bacterium
GCCGTCCTTCATGTCTGTAAAGCCGCCAAGGACACCTTGCGCGACCTGGGCCGCGAGAAGATCGTCGCCACGTTTTACGCCTATTCGCATTGGCAACAATTCTCCTTCACCAGCGGGCACCATGCGCACGCGCGGGTGCTCGAATCGCCGGACGTGGATGCGATCTGCGCGCCACTGCATCACGGGAACCGCCATGCCGGCGGCGGCTGCGGGTCGCAAGTCCTGCCCGCCAGCCTGCGCCTGCATGGCAAGCTCTACTATGCCGAAGACGACACGGGCACGCACCGGCCCGCGGACACCCGTCACCCCTGGATGCCGAATGTCATCTGCCGCGACGCCGACATGGCCTGCGACATCCTGAGGCGCAATGCCTTGAGCGTGCTCCAGGACGGAGCGTCGCAGTGGTGGATGGATATCCGTGAAAACGGGCGCTATCGCGACGAGCGCCTCTTGGCCGAGATCGCCAAGCTTGTGCGGTTTGGCGAGGAATGTCTCGACCAAGGCTATCGCAGCGCCGCGCAGGTCGCCGTCCTGGTCAGCGACACCAGCATCGCCTGCCTGCGACACGATGGGAACCTGATCAACACGCTGCGCGAGCGCCAGACCGAAGAGCTCATGGCGCTCGGAACGCCTTTCGACATCTACCGGATCGAAGACCTCGACAAGCTGGTCGAGAGCCCGAAAATGAACGACTACCGGCTGATCGTCTTCCTCGACACCTTACGAATTTCGCCCCAGGGCATGGACCTGATCCACAAGCATCTCGCCCGCGACGGCAGAACCCTATTGTGGACCTATGCTCCCGGACTGGTCCAGGACGGGAAATGGGATATCGAGTCTGCCAGCCGGCTGACCGGCATGCGCCTGCAGTTGCACGACACCACACGCAGCTCGCTCCTGGTGGAAACCTGGCTGACCGGCAGCCGCCTGGTCTACGGGGTCGACCAGGCGGTGGGCCCCATTCCGGCGGCGGCGGACGATGAGGACGCCCGTGTCGTGGGGCATAAAACGGGGGCGGCACACGCCTCCACGGAAAGCGGTTGCGACGCGGGACTGCTGATCAAGGAACTGGACGGCTGGCGCTCGGTCTGGAGCGCGGCCCCGGGCCTGCCGTCAGCCCTGCTGCAGCATTTCGCCAGGCTGGCGGGAGTGCATCTCTACGCCGAGCGGGGCGACCCGGTCTATGTCGGCAACGGCTGGCTGGGCGTTCACGCCTGCCTCGACGGCGACTTGGAAATCCGGCTGCCGCGGGGGGCCGCCGAAGTGATTGAACAGCGCACGGGCAACCTCATCGCGCGAGATTCCGCGCGTTTCACCGTTTCAACCCGCCGCGGCGAGACGCTGCTGTGGCGCATCAAAGAGAGGAGCAATACACATGAATAAAGAGAGGATTCAAATGACCAAGCATGCAACAGACGACCGACTGACAATATCATTCTGGATCTGGGCCATCTTCGACATGGAGTCGAACCCATTTTATGACAACCTGGAACGCCGGTTCGTGGAGCTCAAGGAGCGCGGCTTCAACTGTATCCGGCTCGAGTCCGGCGCCGGGCTGTGCCACGACAAGGACGGCCGCCCGCGCGGGGAGCAGGCCTTCCAGGAATGGATGCCCGGGGGGCATGTGCGGATGTTCCGTGGCTCGGCGGACCGCTTCATGGAGGGACGGTGCGATCCGCTGAAGCGGCTGATCGAGATCTGCACGCTGGCGCAGCGGTACGAGGTGAAGGTCATCCTGTCGAGCTGGTACTACCTGCACACGTTGTGGTTTGCCGACGAGGCTATCAATGCGGAGCTGCTGGGGCTGCCTGCGCAGTACCGCTTCATGTACTTCGCCCGCGCTTTGGACTTCATCCTCGCTGAACTGGAGCAGCGGGGATTGCAGGACGTGATCGCCTTTGCCGAGATCTTCAACGAGGCCGACGGGCTGGACTTCGTCGGGTTCTACGGCGAGAAGACGCAGCCGAAGGAGCAGTTGAACCTGTGGCGGAGCTGGCACGAGGACGCGCTGGAGTTCCTCAAGACGCGCCATCCCGGCATCCGGCTCGCGCTGGACACCTACACGCCGTATGTCAACCCGGAGCACGTGCCGCGGAACATGCACGTCTGGAACTTCCACAGCTACTACCTGTGGCCGGTCTATGACGTGTTGGAGCGCGGCGTGACCTGGAACTGGAAGTCACCGTCGGCGGAGCCGGAGGTGGGCGACACAATCCGCCGCTTCCTGCGCCGCGACCTGGTACCCTACCACGTGGTTCGCAACTGCCGCGGCAGCCGGCCGCCGATGATTGACGACTGGTATCACCGCATCTGGCTCTACCGGAACCTGGAGCCCGCCGCGCTGCCGGAGGTGGAGCGGTTGCTCGAGGACAACCTGCGGAAGAACCGCGCGCACTTCAAGCAGCAGGCGGAAGACGGGGTGGCGAACGCCGTGAAGTTGCGGGACCAGCACTACCCCGGCGTTCCCCTCGTCTTCGGCGAGGGCGCGAGCTACTGCGCCTATGGGCAGATGCGGTGGGAAGAGCGCTCCGACGCCTACTGGGAGGTCGTCGAACATGCGGTGCGCGCGTACCGGCAGCGCGGGCTGTGGGGCGCGGTGGCGCGGACCAACTCCGGCCCGGAAGACCCCGTCTGGCACGAGTACCCCGAACGCCTCAAGCGGATCAACGATGTGTTTGCGGGGAGAGTCGAGTGACCGGAAACGCCAAGAATGGACTGGATGATTGGCATGAGCCCGCATGTCGGCGCCCGAACACGTGCGTTTCGGCGGCTACCGTTTCGACGGCTGCAGAGCGTACGGCTCCATCGTGGCGTCTCGTCGACGAGACAAGTACTTTCCCACTCTGATGACTGACAACTGATCATTGATCACTCTGGCTGCGGCCGCAGGCCGCCTTGGGAACAAGAACACAACGAAGAAGAACCTGATTACCCTGTTGAAAGGAAATGTGACCATGCAACGATGGCATGTAGCTGTGGAAGGCGACGATCAATGGAGCGGTTTGTTGGCGGTTCCGAACGCGGCAAGGAGCGACGGACCCTTCGCGACGCTGACACGCGCGCGGGAAGCGTTGCGCCAGTGGCGGCGCGCGGGCGGCAGCGGGCCGGTCGAGGTGACCATCGGAGGCGGAACGTACCGGCTGACCGACTCGTTCGTGCTCGGCGCGGAGGATTCGGGCACGCCGGATGCGCCGGTGGTCTGGCGGGCGGCCGACGGGCAGGAGGTGCGGCTGAGCGGCGGCGTGACACTGACCGCCGCCGATCTCGCGCCGGTCTCGGATCCGGCGGTGGCGGCAACGTTGCGGCCGGACGTACGTGCGCAGGTGCGGCAGATCGAGCTCGCGCCGCGCGGCGTGTTTATCGCCGGCCCGTTCACGACGCTGGGGTTCGGATTCCCGGACATCCCTGCCGACCCGGAGGTCTATGCCGACGACCGGCCGCTGCGGGTCTCGCGCTGGCCCAAGGAGCGCTACCTCAAGGTCGGCGAGGTGGTGGAGGTCGGAGGGACACGTGACAAGCCTTCGGCGCAAACGCCGTCATGGCCATGGCCACCGGGAGGGACGCATGACAAGCCTTCGACGCGAACCGCGGTCTTCACCTGCGCCGACCCGCGCATGTCGGGGTGGGACCTTGGGCGCGGGATCGGTGCCTTCGGCTATTGGATGTGGGACTGGGCGCCGTCGCGACACCCGCTGACTTCGATCGCGGGGGATCGGGTGATGTTGGCGGAAGAGACATATTACGGCATCAAGATCAGCGATGGGGGCCAGGGCGGACGGTTCTACTTCCTCAATGTGCTCGAGGAATTGGCGGAGCCGGGCGAATATTGCCTCGACCGGCGTTCCGGTATACTCTACCTGGTGCCGCCGTCCGGCGCGGCGAACGGGCGTATCCTCCTCTCGTTGCTGGAGCAACCGCTGGTGGTGCTGCAAGGGGCCAGCCATGTTCGGCTGCAGGGGCTGATCCTGGAAGGTTGCCGGGCGGACGCCTTAGCCGTCTTGGACGGAATGGACAACGTGCTCTTGGAATGCGTGATCCGCAATTGCGGTGGCAAGGCCGGCTCCGTGTCCGGCGTTCACAACCGCGTTGAGAAGTGCCATCTGCACGACCTGGGCCAGGGCGGGGTGTACGTCGATGGCGGCGATCGGCGCACGTTGACCGCAGCCTGTAACCGCGTGGAAGACTGCGACATCCACGACTACGGGCGGCTGAACCCGTGCTACCACCCGGGCGTCAACCTCAACGGCGTCGGCCACCACGTGCGGCACAACCATATCCACCACGCGCCGCATTTTGCCGTCTGGGCGCACGGCAACGATCACCTGGTGGAGTTCAACGAGATTGACCATGTCTGCCTCGACACCTCCGACACCGGTGCCTTCTACATCGGTCGCAACATGAGCGAGCGCGGGGTCATGGTGCGGCACAACTACTTCCACCACATCGGCAGCGGTCTGCACAATGGCGAGAGCGCCATCTACTTTGACGACGGTGCCCTCGGTTCGGCCGTCGGCAACGTCTTCTTCAAGGCCGGCACCCTCGGCCATGCGCGCATGGGGGCG
>DATKZH010000331.1:0-3029 GCA_035528065.1 Thermoguttaceae bacterium
GGGATCGCGATTGAGGTAGCAAGCTATGGGCTGATAGACCGTTGCATTCTGTGGGATAGCCCGGTTGGTTTCTACACGAATGGAGACGCTACCAGCTTGTTCAACAACTTGTTCTACGCCTGCGCAACATCGATCGAACTGGCCGCCGGGGCCCAATACGATTACATCGTCGGGAACACGCTCTACGACGGCACGACTGGCATCCTGGGCGCGGCCGGCAACGCTGAAAACCTGATCCTGCGGAACATCATTTCCGGATTCACCACCGGGGCGAACTGGGCGGCGGCGGCCCCCACGAACAAGTGGGATTACAACGTATGGTGGAACAACGGCACCGACGTGGTGAACGTGACCAAGGGCCGGCACGCTCTGACAGTCGATCCGCAGTTTGTCGATCCGACCACGTTCGACTTCCGGGTTCGCAAAGAAGCACTGCGCAACCTCGGGCTCAATCTGGTGACGTTCGGAGCGGTGCCACCCTCGATCTACGAAGGCGGAGCCACAGGCATCGCCGGCATCACGCCCATCGACCTGAGCGGCGACCAGCTCCTCTTCGACGGCCTGGAAACGATCGACCTGGACGGCAGCGAGATTCAGAATGTGCTACGGCTTGAGGAAGACGTGACCGAGCAAGAGCCGACCGAGGGTGTCTACCTCTCACGCAATGTCGAGTTTCACCTGCCGTATGGTGCCGCGATCTACCCGGGCGGCCGAACTCCAGCGGTGGGCGGCGTCATCACGGACGACGACAACAGCTATGTGATCCTTGCCGTCCGGCAGCCGAAATTCTGCGACTTCTGGGGATGTTCGACCCGGGCTATGGCGATCGTCGGAACCTACGACTTGGACAACCTCGTTACGCTCTATCCGGCCGTGGAGGTGTTGGACGAATACGGCAGCAAGGTCACTTCTCACGCTACCGCACACCCGGACTTCACAGACGTTGCCTCCAAGATCATGTTGCGGCCTTCCGTCGGTGAGGATCGAGCCGGGCAACGCGACTTTGTGGAAATCTACGATATTTACATCGACGAAGAAGTCGTCCAGTTCCATATCGGCGACGTGTTGATTGACGAGCACGGAAGAACCTATTCGATCATGTCCTATCGCAATCGGGACCGACTCGAAGAGCTATCGGTTCTTGAGTGCGAATGCAAGCCGCCGGTGCCCTAATGCAAAACCATCACATCGCACTATCGCTGAAAGAGATCGCCGCCGCCAATCCGATGCTGGCCGCAATCAACGCGGTGGGCTTTGTGGGAGGCCTCCATTATGGGACCGACGCGGCACGGGGTGGTATCCGGCCGTTCGGCCTGTTGTCCGTGGTCGAGGTCGATCGACTTCACAACACGTCCGGGGTGGATTTGGTGACGTATGAAGTCACGCTGACGATCGTGGCGGAAATGCTCGTTGGCAAGGTGGGTGCGATCTTGGCAGCCTTTCACGCCTACTGGGATCGGATCAATACGCTGCCACAAATGGCGACCGACCGGGATCGACTCGTTATGATTCACTCCCTTGCAAATTCCGAGATCGGAGAGGCCGACAACCGAGACCTGGGCAAGGACGTGATCCTTGGCACAACGGGGTGGACCTTACAAATTTCCGAACACACCACAGCACTAACGGAGTAAAGATTATGTCATCTACAATGAACATAACCAGACTGACACAGCGGCAAGCCGAATCGGGCTTGAGCGGTGCGGAGTCAATCGAAGTCGAGAACTTCGCGATCCCGTCTCAGGTCATCTCGGCCGGCACGGAAGAACAGACGGCACTCGGCTTGTTCCAGGACCATCAACTACAGGTCATGTCGTTACTGGCCGACCAAGACGTGACGGCACAGTTTCTTGGCGTTCGCACAGCCCTCGTATCATCGACGGGCGCGGGGGCTCCAGGCGTCGCGCATGCCGTAGGCGACTTGACGTACGCGCTGTTTGCCGGCGATCTGGTACGGGTCGAAGACACCGTAGGCAACGACGGGATCTTTCTCGTCGCTACCGTTGCATTTGGTGCCGACACCACGATTACACTTGTCAACGGAATGGACTTCGTTGGGGCCGAAGGTGCCGTGGGAACCATCGCGCGGGTAGCTTCCCAGCAGTGCCCGGGGTACGCCTACCCCGTCACATCGACCACGCTGGGCACGGGTGCGATCGTCATTCCCGGCGACGTGTCCGACATTCTGGCGGCTGGAGACTACTTGCTGCTGCTGGATACCGTAGCCAATGATGGCTATTGGTACATCATGTCTGTTACGGTGGCCCTCGGCATCACCACGATCGTTGTGTCTGACCCGAATCTCGCGGTCCCGGTTGCAGCCCTGCCGGCAACAGAAGGCGCGGTGGGCTGGATTTGTAGAGTCAATGCCGGATTCGAGCTTGCAGCCAACGTACCGTTTCTGTGGACCGCAACGAGCGGGCTAACAAACCCGTTCCTAGGACCGGCCCAACTGGCCGACTCCGACCACTGGTTCGCGCCCGAGCACAACGCATTCCGTGGCGACGTGGCTTACTGCATGGTGAACAACCCGGGAGCCATAAATGCCAACTTCGCCGGACGCATCGGCACCAACGCGATCATTTACTGATAAGGACTGAACCATGCCGATTCCACTCTACAGAAGCCGCGCGTCCCGGGACTACGAATTTGTTCCCGGGCAAGGCGGCTATGTTCGCGTTGACCAGTACACCCCGCAAGGCGTGCTGACCAGCCCGATAGCCTTCGACGTGGGGCTGTGGTTGGTGGAGCATATCTTCATCAATCAAGAGACGGGTCACAGCGGCCTCGCGGGAGGCCCGGGTCGTACTCGTGTCGGGTCGGATTGGAACTTCGCCGCGCAAGTACCGTTCCCCGCCGCTGGCCACATCATCGCTCCCGGGTCGCCGATCGTGCAGCCCGAGGAGTTGCCGGTCGAGTTTGTGCAGACCCTACTCGGCAGTTCGCGTGGCGTCTACATGACGTTCAATGTCGGCGATCCGGACTTCTGGACCGATCGGGGGCTCCCGGTTCGCAGCATGCGCGGGCGG
>DATKZH010000332.1:0-2519 GCA_035528065.1 Thermoguttaceae bacterium
CGCCAGTAGGTCTCTTCCTTGACCAGCTCCGCGTCCTCGTGCGTGAACACCGCCTCCGACGTGTGGCCGTAGCGCGCGAAGTCCATCGTCACGCGCACCGCGTCCACCTGCGGACAATTCTCTTCGTCCATCACGGCGGCGGCGTAGCACCGGGACTTGAAGTCGGCCTTGACCTGCGCGTCGGTCATCACGACGCGGGACGTCTTGTAGTCCGGCACCGTCGCCTGATTGCCGCGCACGAACATGATGTCGGGCCGCATCCGCATCCGGTATCCGTTCACCGACATCCACAACCATTCCTCGATACCGTAGAGGTTGTCGAGGTCGAGTGGGCCGCTGCTCCGTATGCCTCGGTAGCACACGTCCAAAAACTCTCGGTAGTCGCTGGCGGGGATGGTTGGCGGCCTACCCTCTTCGTCGCGCGGATTCTCCTTCGGCGCCCAGACCAACTCCCAGAAGTTGTAGTTCACGATGTCCTCCACGATGTCGAGGTCCATCGGGACACCCTTTTTGTAGCAGGCCTGGTTGTACTGCTCCCGGACATCGTGATGCAGGCCGCCCCAGTCGAGCGGGTAGCTCCGGTCCGTCGGCTCTTCCTTCGGCGGCAGGTGCTGTGCCGCCCACGCGCCGGGACATGCGTCGTAGAGGATGAGCTGCGACGGTGAGCAGGTGCGGTTCTCTCGCTCGGCGGGTGTCATGGCTTCACCCTTAGCCAGATGTCCGCGCCCGTAACTTTGCCGTTCTGCGTGTGCAAATCCACATCGAAACGCAAGTCGTCGCGGAACGTCGTCTTGGCGTCGATCGTCTCGATAGGCGTGTCGTTCGAAACACCGGCATTCTCGACCGCCACCACAAACTCGCCCCATGTGATATAGTCAGTCATCGTCTCTTCCTCCTGATAACTCTCATGTCCTCGCGACGCACGAACCTGTGCCCGCCGCGCGCCCACATGAGGTCGTAGGTCAGCGACCCGTCGGGCTCGATGATGTGCCCGCACACCCAGCCGCGCTCAGCCTTCGGCCCGCCCCGACGGGTAGCGAAACGAACGGGGGCGTCGAGCGGCACTTGTCGCGCGGTCATCGGCCAGCCTCCTCATCGGCCTTCGCCAGCTCTGCGCTCAGGAACGCGACAGCCGCCACCTCGTCCAGCGTGCCATCGGTCTGCATGAACTTGGCGAGTCGGGCGCGGGCCTTGATGACACCCCACTTGCGGGTCTCGCCCAGCCGTGCGTTCAGATGCTTGAGGCCGATCTGGACATCCTCGCCCACCTTCTCCAAGTCGAGGTCATCACCCGGGAACATGAGCGGCGGCTCCACCAGCTCCTCGTACGAGATAGGCTCCAGCCCGTCGAGCAGCGGGATCAGGCTCATCGCCAGCCGGTGCGCCTTCACGAACGCGCGGGTCTGTGTCTTGGACACGAGCGCGTGTGTTAACCACGGGCCGCCCATCGGGTTCTTCTCATTGGCGGCGCACACGGCCTCTCCGGAGCCGAGCTGTTTCCCGTCTGGCATGTAGAGTGTGACGCGACAGCGGTAGGCTTCGACGTCGGGCTTACCGGCGATCGGGAACGCCTCCACAGGGCTCGTGTCGTTCGTCACCCCGAGAGCCATGTCGTAGACCGACCAGTAGGTGTGCATGGGGTATTCTTTGCCGCCGCCCATCGGTGCGATGTACCGCTCGCGGCGGGGCGCGATGAGCGCGGCGACGTACTGGACAAGCTCCCGCACCTTCTCTAGCGTTGCGTGGGGGCTGTCGGCGTGGAACAACGCGGCGTAGGCGGCCGTATCGGCCACCACAAGCGCATTGTCATCTCGAGCGGGGTCTGCTACAATGGAAGCCCGCTCCGGAGTTTCCTTGTCTGCCATGACGCGGTTCCTCTCGGTAGCGGAGAGCAAGGGGGGCTTGGTTGGCGCGTCCTGTCACAGATCGACGCCTTCCTTGCTCCCCTTGCCCGATTCTGGCATTCTCTGGGCATATGCTCTCCGGTCGCCCCCGTGGGGGCAGACTATCTAACGGCTAATACCTGCGGGACGGAACGCTTCCGCACATTTGAGTGAGCAGAACACGCTCGTGATGGTCTTGCGCTCAAACCGCCTCCCGCACACAGGACACATCTCTGTCTTGCTACTGCCTGCACGTTTCATCTCTCTCGCCCTCCCTCTTTGCGGCCAATGCTTAATCCACCTTCACCAGTGCCGCCGCGACCCGCAACGGATCGCCAACGAACACCGCTATATACTCAGCCGTCCGCGCCAGCCATGTGGCCGACACACGGGTGCGGCTTCCGCTTCTGACCTGAGCGGCGTACGACTCGGACAGTCCTGTTGCCCGAGCCATCTGAGAGTTGCTGATGTCGAAGTGGTCAACCAGTGTTCGGTAGAGGGCGTTGTCAACGCGCCTCATTCCTGTGCGCAGGGGCTCCTCTGGGGAACGACAAGGGGTTACTCGGGGCTTTGTGGCTTGGGAGCCGTTCATCTTCGCGTCTCTCGCTGGAGGGCCTTATTGGGAGCCCCTACCAC
>DATKZH010000333.1:0-10834 GCA_035528065.1 Thermoguttaceae bacterium
CGACACCACGCAAGACTCGCTTCCGGCTGCTGGCCAAGCTCTTCCGGACGGGATTGACTACCCGCAGGGTTCCATCGAAAGGTTTCAAGCTGTATCCTACATCCATCCTCCTTTCCCAAGTTCATCGTAGCGCAAGGACATCATACATGACTATTGACTGCGACGAGCGGACCTGCTAGGTTGGCTGCATGGCTCGATTAGCACGAGTGGTTGTTCCGGGCATGCCCCACCATGTGACCCAGCGGGGGAACCGTCGGCAGGAGACCTTCTGCTGCGACGACGACTACCAGGCTTATCTCGACCTGATGGCCGAGTGGTGCGGCGAACACCAGGCACATCAAGCGGAAGGATGATTGCCTTGTGAAGGTCGCGCGGCTGCTGGCGCGGGCGAACAACTGGTGGCGACTGCTAACCAGCGCCGCAACCGAAGAGCAAATCAAGGCGTTTCGCGAGCATGAGAGCACGGGTCGGGCCCTGGGCGACGACGATTTCCAAACACGTTTGGAGAAGAAGCTGGGCCGCGTCCTGAGACGCCGGAAACCGGGCCCGAAAAAAGGCAGACGAAGATAATTGTGTATGGTGTCCCCGGAATTAGAATTACGACGAAGCCGCCGTCCACTACGAATCCGGCCGGCCCCCAGGCCTCCCCTCTCCCGCAAGCGGGAGAGGGGTCGGGGGTGAGGGCGGTCAACCGCGCAGTCAAGCCCCCTCGCCGCAACCCGACGACCAAAGACTCTCCCACCTCCTCGAACGCTGGCGCAGTTTTAAGGAGCAGGCCTCCCCCGGCTTCCCCTGGCTCGCCGCCCACCGCCGGTCCATCTCGGCACGGCACAAAAGGCCGTCTTGCGCGGACATGAGGGCTGGGTCGAGAGCGTCTCGTACAGCCCGGACGGCCGGCGGATCGTGAGCGCTCACAGGCCGCTGGGCTCTTGGTGCAAGACGGTGCGGGTGTGGGACGCGGAAACGGGAGCGTGCATCGAGGTGATCCGAGGCTCGGGCGACGTGGCCGCGATTGCCGCGGCGGGCTCATCGGCACTCCCCTGGCGCGCCATGCGCCGAGACCAGGAATTGGTCGTCGAACGTGCAGCCGGCGGCAACGTGGTTGCCCGGTTCCCGGAGGCGCTAGCGTACATCACCACCCACCCCAGTGGCCGCACCTGGGCCGGCGCATCCGGAAACCACCTCTACATCATCACCCTGGAAGGCAACCCGTAGGGTGCGTGCTTGCACGAACGCGCTGTCGACGCATCGACGGCGTACGGGCCGTGCTTGCACGCGCAACCGGCGGCGCGCGTGGGTGCAAGCACCCACCCTACGGGCGACTTCAGCCGTTGGGTGCCACTGGCGTCTCGCCAGTGCGCCCGCGAAAGCACGGGCAAGATGCCCGTGGCACCCGCAAACTCAATCTGGACAGACCCGTAGCGGCCCGCGTGGGTGCAAGCACCCACCCTACGGGATGACTTCGCCGCCGGCGCGGGTGATGAGGGCCGCGTAGGTGGCGATCTCGGTCGTCTCGGAGAGGAAGCGGACGCCGCCATCGGCGAAGGCGGCGCTGACGCCGCCCGGGTGGAAGCTGAACGTCTCGTTGTTGTTCGTGCAGTTGATGGGGCAGGGTCCGGGGCAGCTCAGGCCGTCAGAGGTGAAGCCGTGCATGGGGATGGCGATGGCCGGGTCGGCCCAGCCGGCACCGCGGACCCGGCCCCCGGTGACCGAGTAGTTGCCGCAGCCGAGCGGGAGCTCGTCGGGCCCGCGCCCGCGAGCCGTCCAGAACACGGGCCGGCCGGCGTCCTCGGCGATCATCAGCGTGTGCGAGGTGCCGTCGCAGACGTCGGCCATACGCACGGAACCGCTTGCGGTCATCACCCCCGCGAGGCTCGGCGTCGGGGGGACCAGGCCGACCTCCACCAGCAGACCGGAGACCCCGCTGGTCGCGGAATAGTCGCTCGTGGCCGCCGTCAGGCCGTTGGGGAGCTGATCGAGACGCTTCCCCCCGTCGGGTGTAGAAGGACAGCAGAGGATCGCCAGTTGCGTGTTCACCGCCGGCTGGTTGAGCGGGTCATCCCACGACACCTCCCAATGGTACTCGTCGTACAGGTTCCCCTGCTCCACGAATCGCAGCACGAAGGGCACCCAAGTGTGTCCCCCCGTATTGCAGGGCGGGAAGCAGCGGAGCGTGTCGTGGTAGTTGTGCAGGGCCAGGGCGACCTGCTTGAGGTTGTTTTTGCACGACGCCCGCCGGGCCGCCTCCCTCGCCGCCTGCACCGCCGGCAACAAGAGCGCCAGGAGGATGCCGATGATGGCGATCACCACGAGCAGCTCGATGAGCGTGAAGCCCCGCGAGCGTCTGGCCAAGTCCCGCGACATGACCGCCTCCCTCCCCGACGCCGAAAAGAGGATCGTCAGCCGGGCGCAGCCCTGAAAGTGAGGAGATGCCGAGCGGGCCGCTCCGCGCTGACTCCGCATGACGACCCTATTAAACCGCATCGGGACGCGATTTGCCAGCGAATAGCAGCAAGAAACCCCCTTCCTGCCGGATAGGGCCCCTCGCATCCCCCCGGTCGGCTGGCCCGGGGCACGGCTCGATGATAGGCTGGAGATCGCGGTGGCGACGACCCCTTCGTGATCCGGGAGTGCAGGAAATGACGCGGTCTTCAGGAGTCGCCCCAATCCGCCGAGCCGCCGCGGTGGCCGTGCTCGGCGCGGCATGGCTCTGGCTGGCCGGGGCCGCTGTTTCGGCAGCGGAACAGCCCATCGATCTCCGGCAACACACCCCGCAGTTCGCCTGGCGGGCCCTGCCTTCCGGGGAACACTGGATCTACGACGGCGAGCTGCCGGTGGGGGCCTTCTACGCCGGCACCGAGCCGATGGGGAGCATCGCCAAGCCGATCTCGCTCCACGACCTGCGGCTGCTGCCGGGCGGTCCGGTGTTCATCCGCAAGGGCGAGGGCTGCGGGCCGCTTTGCCTCTCGTGGCGCAAGCACCTGATCTTCCAGATGGTGATCGACGCCCTGGAGGCGGACCAGAGCGACCCGGAGCGCCTGAAGCTGTACGTGAAGACGCACGACGTGGCGCTGCGTGCCGATCAGCCCAAGGAGCCGCCGTACCGCCCGGACAACGTGGTCGAAGAGACGTGGCTGGAAGTGACGTACGATCGCGATCTGCCGAGCTACGTGTTCGACGTGCGCACGCGCCTGACGTTGCAGCCCGAAGGGCGCCAGACGATGCTTGCGCGGGACTTCCGCGGCCTGGAGTTTGGCGATCTCTTGCCCGACGGGGCCAACGATCGGTTCCCGCCGGCGGGTCACAAGAAGTTCCCCTGGCTGGTCTATCGCGGGCGGGACGGCCGGCTCTACAAGCTACCGCAGACGCACCACCTCAACCAGGGTCACATCCAGTATGCCCCGGAGGGCTTTTTGGCGTTCGCGGCCGAGCCGGACTACAACCCGGTGCTCCAGTTCGTCGGCCCGTCAGGTTCCAGCGCGCGGAGCGAGGTCTGCTGGGCGATGTACGACGTGCACTTCAAGCTCATCCGCGACCGGCAGGTGCAACTCCTCGACGCCGGCAAGCCGCTGGAAGTCCACTTCCGCGTCTACTCCGTGCCCAAGACGACGGCCAATCGCTGGCTCGCCGAAGCCGAGCCGGACCCCGCGCTGGAGGAGCCGCCGTTCCGGCTCCCGGCCTTCTTCCCCGATCGCGTGAACCGCTTCGAGCCGTCGGATGAGTACCGCGTGCCGTCCGACTATTGGTTCTGGCGCAAGAGCGACGGCAACTGCCACTGGACGTGGGACCAGGGCTTCCAAAGCCAAGGCTCGCTCTCCATCCGTCGTCCGCCCGGCGAGGGCCAATCCGCGTGGCAGTTCGATCTGATCGGCCCGGGTCACTTCCGGGGCTTTCGCCTCCACGGCCGATACCGCATCCGCGCCCAGGTCCGCACGGAAAACGCAACCGGCGGCGTGCGCCTCGCCTGGCAAGTCATCTCGCCGGAAGCCGCGGCCCAGTATTCGCAAACCCTCAAAGGCACGCACGATTGGACCCCGCTGGAGCTGGAGACGCCCGACGTCGGCCCCGCCCGCCAGGCGGCCGTCCGGCTAATCCAGGAAGGCGCCGGGCAGAGCTGGCTCGACGACCTGGAGATCGTGCCGGTTCGGTGAAGGACACGCGTGCGCGTCCAAGAGCCAGAGGTGTGCGGCTTGAATTCGCGTTGCGGCCCCCTATACCAGGACCCCGGCGAGACCCGCACCCTAGCGGCCCGACCGAAGAACCGCCCCACGCGCAACGAACCGCTCCTGCGCGCGGTATCCGCATGGGTGCCTACGGATTGGACGAGAAACCCACCGTATAGGGGGTTGATTCCAACCGAAGAAGAGAGGAGAATACGCCGATTATAAATAAGTACAACAAGGTTGTATAACATGCCGCCATCCGGCTACTCCGCCGCAGCAGCCAGGGAGATCGTCGGCGTTTCTCAGCGCTGCCTTGACTACTGGGCTGAGCGCGGGATCGTAACGCCCTCAATCCAGCAGGCGACGGGGAAAGGCTCGGAGCGCAGATATGCCTTCGACGACCTCGTGAAGCTCGCTTTAGTCAAAAGGCTCCGCGAGGCGGGCCTGAGCTTGCAGAAAATACGGAAAGGGCTGGAGGTCATGCGGAAGCGGTGGCCAAAGAAGGACCCGCTTCTGGACGAGATGCTGGCAACGGACGGCGCAACGTTCTGCCGAATCAAGGGGGATCAGGTTGAAGACATTCTCGCGGGCGGCCAGTTGCTCCTTAGCGTCGTGGCTGTCGGGAGGATTAGGCAAGACGTTCGGGAAACCGTAGTCGAGCTTTCGGAAGTGGAGGTCCCTACGCGAGGTCGTCCGCCTACTTCACGTGCTCGGGCAGGATCGCGAAGCGGACAGTGAGCAGCCCGACAGTTCGTCCACGCTTCGCGACCTGCCCCCCGACCGAGGGGGGCTGGGTGGCTGCCCGCGATGTCTGCGGCTAGACTGACCTTGTCGGGCTTCGAATCTGGTGCGCAATTCCATATCTGCATGGAGGACAACCGTCATGGCGACTGCCGATCTTCAAAGGCCGTCTGGAATGCCGAGCCCACTCCAGGTGGACTTGGCCGTGGCAAGGGTCGACCTGGCCGCGCTTCGGGCGCGGCAAGGCCGGGAAGTGGATGAACGAGCTCGCGCCGCGGCCGAGCTTCTCCACAACTACTACTCTGGCAAGCTTCAAGCGGTTAAGAACCCCGTCCCGATTATCTCCAAGACCCTCGTTCCAAATGACGAGACGCGACAGGCTCTCGAGGAGGGCTTGGCCTCCATGGCGAAAGGCGAGGCTGAGTCCTGTCAACCAGACGAAGCACGCCTGAGCCGGGTAATCGAACTGCTGTCGATACTCGCGAAAGGTCGTTGTAAACGCGACGACGCCAAAGAACTTCATTCATTACTGCTTGGCTTGGAGGCAAAACGTCCCGCACCTTTACCGACCTTCTGAACTCACTAATCTGTCCGGGTGGCTTGATGCTTTCTCCTGATCTCAAGGTCGCGGTCCGTAGCGCTGCCGAGCTTTTCCACCGGAGCCGTCGACTCAGGGAGCACCTGGAGCGAATTGGGCCTGGCGAGTCCGGCGAGCATGCGCGGCTTGTAGAGACCATGCGGCGTGCCCTCGAAGACATCGAGGACACCATGATGGGCAACTTCGCCCTGCTGTGGGAGGTTCTTCCCCAGGAACAGCGCGCCACGATGACGAGCCCCGGGCCTGAGGAGGACACTCCGCTGGCCGAAGTATTCAACGGGCTGCTGTTGACTCTGAACCATTTCTCCCTACGGTTTGTGACGATCCACGAATCGCTCGTCTACTTGCCTTGGCAATCGGTCGAGCCCGAGCTAGTCTTCTCACTGGAAGGCTGTTTCCCTGAGTTCTGCAAGCGCTATCAACCCTCCATCGTCATGGGGAGTCTCTTCAATGCTTTTGAATTCGATTTCATCAAAATCCTGAAGCAAAAGCTGGCTGACATCGCTGAGGTTTTTTCTGGAGACGAAAGAAACTTCGTCCTAATGTTCGCCATCTGTGATGGCCTTTCCCCGTTGGCCTGCGCAATCCTGGCGCATGAGGTCGGCCACGCGCTTGACGCCGAGCACGACATCTCCCGTACGGTTGCGAATGAGTCCGTCTTTGCGAGTAATTCGCTACCGTCAGGCACCTTGCTCAATTGGTGCAGGGAGATCTGCGCCGATCTCATAGCCGCCCAAATGGTTGGTCCTTCACCGATCCTCTCCCTTCTATCGATGGAGTACTGCCTGTATCCGTCGCAGAACATCTGTCAGCACGGCGCTAGCCACCCAAGCACGCGTGCTCGACTCCGCATCCTTGCCGACGACCCAGCTCAGTCAACCGCTACCGCCCCGCTCCCTTCGGAACTCGAGGTTTATGAGAACGCTTGGCGTTTGAACTTAGCGAGCGTCTTTCCCAACGATACAGAGCGCCAGGAGGAGGAGCAAAAGCACGATTTGCAGATGGAGAACCTGCACTTCCGCATGGCGCGCCACCTTCGCGAGAAGCTGTCCTCCCTTGGCGAGGCGCTGCCGCGTGCCTGTTTCGAAAACGACTCCCTCGAAAGGTGCAAGAAGAGACTACGTCTTGGCTCTCCGGTAAGCGCCCAGGGGGACGATCCAAAATTGCTTGTCGAGAAAGTTAAGGAGCATATACGCAATTGGCCTGAACCCTCAGAAGCGCGGTGCGATGCTTTCAAGAATCTGTGTGACGAATTCAGGGAAACGCCCGTCAAGGTGCCGAACATCCTTCTTTCTGGGTACCGGCGTAGGTGGGGAATCATAGAGGAACTCTACGACAAGCCCGAGCCGCTGGCGAACGCAGCGTCAGTCAAGTGGTTGTGCGATTCCATGGCGGGCCTAGACCGCCTGATCGGTAGCTCGATCGTGACGACCTGCGTTCACAAGGAGGTGCTCCGCCGTCTAGAGACAAACCGGCGACGAAAAAAGGGCGCCTGACTGGGGGACCCGATGGCTGAAGACATTCCCAATCTGACTCCGATACTTTCGGACATCGAGATACTTGCTCGGCTGGTTGCCGAGCCTGAGGACGAGAAACGCATCTTCGTAAGTCCGCTTATCGACCCGAAAACGCAACTCGGCCCCAGTTCGCTCGATCTCCGTCTTGGGTTCGATTTGGTGGGGACCCGCGCACTCCAGGCGACCCACATCGACCTGACAGGGTGTGAGGCGAGAAGGATATTGGGCGAACAGAAACGACGCTACTTCGAGAGGCAGCGCCTACACCCGGGTGGCAATTTCGTGCTTCACCCCGGAGCGTTCCTACTCGCATCCACACTTGAATTCATCCGACTCCCCGGCGATATCGCGGGTCGACTCGAAGGGCGCAGCTCTCTGGGGCGGCTGGGCCTGCAAGTACATGCTACCGCCGGTTTCGTCGACCCGGGATTCGAGGGGGTTCTTACCTTTGAGCTAATCAATTCCGGGAAGCTGCCGATCAAGGTGTTCCCCGGGATGCGGTTGGGCCAGATATGCTTTTTTCACGTTCCTAACGTGCAAATCCGGTATGCCGAAAAGAGTGTCACCAAATACGCCGGCAGCGTGGGCGTTGAGTTTACGCATATTGATGGCGATCCTGAGATTCTCGGACAAACCACCGGGTGGTACTCGTACTTCCAACAGAAGCTAACGTTTCCGTTTACCGCCAAGTGCAGGGACGAAAGGGCGATTTCCCCGCTCGCCACGGGCGACGAGGTAGAGGTAATCCAGATGGGTCCCGAAGAGGAATGCCCGCGCGAGATCTTTGTCTCCATCCAGTGGCAAGATCGGCCGCTCGCGGTCCCGCTCTCGCAATTGGAGCCGGCAGGTTGCACCGACAAACAGACCCAGATGGCTGTCGCCGAGTGGCGTGACTGGGTTGCGCAGGGCTATGAGCTGTAGCACGTGCTAGCAGCGCGCCGGGCCACCAAAAACATGGCATCCACCACTCGATCCCGGCAGGACCGCTCACGTCCGCACCGTAATGCCGTAGAGCTGCGCAAAGCGGCGGAGCTGTTTGGCGTAGTTGCCGTAGAAGACGACGTTGTGGTGGCCCGAGGCGTCGCAGACGTCGTCGTGCTCGTTGATCGTGAAGGCGACGTTCGTGCGGCAGCCGCCGACCGGGGGCATCTCGTACCACCGGGCGACCGTGCCCGTGTAGATGAATAACTGCGGCTTCTCGCCGGGGTAGTAGTGGGCCATCGTCACCTCTTCCCCTTCGCGCCAGAGGACCTGCGGGACGCACGTCGGGTCGTTGGTGTGGGCGTAGTTGCGCAGCAGGTACGGCTCCTGCGGCCCGGTCGTGCCGAAGAGCTTCGAGGCCGACGTGCAGTGCGAGGCGAAGAAGTGGTTCCGCTCCGTGTCGTAACAGGGGTTCGCCTGAAAGCCGGGGCGGTCGAAGAGATACTGGACCAGCATGAGGGTGAGCGTGGCCGCGAGGTCGTTCTCGCAGCCGGCGGGGATTCCCTCGTCGCGGAGCGTCATGAAGCTCATGCAGGGCATGAACTCGCCGCGCCGCAGGCAGTCGATCATGATCGCGTTGGCCCGCTCGACTTCCAGGAGCCGCTTGCAGGCGAAGTGGACCTTGGCGGCGGTGAGGATCTCCGGGTCGGCCGGCTCG
The DNA here is from genome assembly GCA_035528065.1 of Thermoguttaceae bacterium. Taxonomy (GTDB): domain Bacteria; phylum Planctomycetota; class Planctomycetia; order Pirellulales; family Thermoguttaceae; genus DATKZH01. Next base: position 8,659 of record DATKZH010000333.1, read on the forward strand.
AGGATCTGCTTGGCGCCTTCGCGATAGCTTTGGGCGAGCTGCTTGACCGCGTCGGTGACTTCCGTGCCCGTGACCTCGTCGACGAACCGCTTGAGCGGGAGGCGACGGACCTTGGTTCCCAGCGGCGCGACGGTCGCCTCGGCCGGCTCGGCCGCGCCGGCGATGCTGAGAATACGGCTCGTGCGCATGCGCCAGGCCGTGTTGATCATCCGCATGCCGTATTCGACGGCCTCCAGGTCGTCGAGCGTCTGGATGAACGAGAGGCCCGGCCGTTGATACTTCTTGACTGAGCCGTGGTGGACGCCTAAGGTGGAGAAGACAATGGTCGGGATCTGGAGCACGGGGGTTTCGCCCTCGTCCGCCTCCTTGGGCGTAAGCTCCGCCAGGATGCGATCGAGCTGCCGGAAGGTCGTGTTGTGCAGCGGGATCAGAAGGAGCCCATCCGGCTTCGACTTCTGCACTTCGCCCAGGAACTGCGCGACACTCTGGTCGGAGTAGAGCGGCGTCTGGTCGACCAGGATCCGCATCCCCAGCTTCTCGTCAATCTCCTTGAGCCGCTTCGTATACTGCGCTTGGCGTCCCTCGGCATCGAAGTCGTTGCCGGGCCAGCTCCACCAGGCACCGGGTGCTCGAAGGGTGTCCGACGGGGCATAGAGGAACGCCGCGCGGACCGTGGCCGGCTCGCGCTTCGCGTCCGGCGCGTCCGCCGCCTCGCCCGCGGCCGCGAGGCTGGCATAGCGAAGCGTGATGCCGCCGGCAACGGCGCCGACCGCGCCGAGGAACGCGCGTCGGCAGCAGCCGCACCCGAGTTCGTGGAGAGCCTCGTGTTGTCGATCTGAGTCTTTCATGGAACGTGCTCCGTTGGGACGAGCGCGAGTTGGGTGGCACTGCTGGCTCGCCCAGCAGTGGTTTCCGAGCCAATTTGTACAGCACTGCCGGGCAAGCCAGCAGTGCCACCCTTTTTCAACGGGCCGCCTGGGCCCCTCTTGGACCGGATTCTAACGGCCTACCATGGCGGCGACAACTTGGTGCGTGTGGGCGTGTTTGCGGCCTCTAGCGGCCGTAGCGCCCCCCCAAATAGCCCCGTAGCGACCGCGGGCACCTTGGCGTTGGCGGAGGTATTGGGCGGCCCCAGGCAGACACCGCTTAACTCGTTGATTCACAGCGATTTATCGGACCGAATCTCGTCCCGAGAAATCCCCATCTTCACCTCGCGAGACCTCGCCAAACTCGCTAGAATGTGGGTTTGCAGAAGATGTGCTGGTATAGCCCGTTTGTCGCTCCTTTTGGGACGCTGCTGTCGTGGTGAATGGAGTCGTTGAGATCCCCCTCTCGTTGGGGGGCGCGGGTCGTGGTTGCGGTTCTGCGAACAGCGGAGATCGTGCGACCACGCCTCGGGTTTTCGTCGCCGGCCCGGAGAACCGGCTCGTTCCGCTGGCAGTCGAGTCGGTGCTCAGCGACACGGACGATGGGTACGACCCGGTTGTCTTCTACGGGCCGTCCGGGACGGGCAAGTCCCACCTTGCCCTCGGCCTGGCGACTGCCTGGAAGGCCCGGTTCCGCGGCCGGCCGGTGGCTTACGTCACCGCGCCCGACTTCGCCCGGCAACTGACCGACGCAATCCAGACCAAAACCGTCGAGGACTTTGCCGAGCGCTACCGGCAACTATCGCTGCTCGTGTTCGAAGACGTGAATTATCTGGTGGATAAACAATCGGCTCAACGGGAGCTGCTCTTCACCTTCGATGCCCTCGTGAACGCTGGGAGCCGGCTCGTTTTCACGTCCCGCAGCTTGCCCGCCGAGCTGCCGGGAATGCTGCTCGGGTTACGGACGCGACTGGGCGGGGGCTTGACGGTGGCGGTGAGCACGCCGGGGCGCGAGGCGCGCCTCGTGGTGCTGCGGGAGCTTGCCCGAATCATGGAAATCCAGCTCACGGACCCGGCCGCTGGGGTGTTGGCCGACGGTTTGAGCAGGACGGTGCCCCAGCTATCCGGTGCGCTGCGGGAGCTTACAGGCCCCGCCGGCGCGCTGATCGACGTCGAGGCGGCCCGCCGCTACGTCGCTGAGTGCAACGGCTCCCCAGAGCCTTCCACGCACCAGATCGCGTTGACCACGGCCCACTACTTCTCGCTCCCCCTGGCCGAGCTGAAGAGCGCGACGCGGCTTCGGCGCGTGG
>DATKZH010000334.1:0-2674 GCA_035528065.1 Thermoguttaceae bacterium
CATCACTACCATCTCTGCGAAATCAACACCGACGGAAGCGGGTTCAGGCAATTGACCTTCGGAGATTGGGACGACGTCGATCCGGCCTACCTGCCTGACGGCGGCATTGTTTTCGCATCGAGCCGGGGCAGCCGGTTCATAGCCTGCAATCGCGTGCAGGTGGCGATACTCTACCGGATGGACGCGGACGGCGGCAACATGCTGTGCCTTTCCGCGAGCACTCTCCTCGACGACCGCCCGGCGGTGCTGCCGGACGGCCGGGTGGTCTACACGCGGTGGGAATACTTGGACCGTGCCGCCGAGAAATTCCGCGATCTGTGGGTCATGAACCCCGACGGCACCGGACAGATGGTCCTTTTCGGCGGGATGGGGCGGCCGTACCCGCAGTTCTTCGCGAAGTGCGACGCCCTGCCGATCCCCGGCACGAACCAAGTCGTGTCGGTCTTCTCGCCGGCACTCGGCCAACGCGAGAACGCCGGGAACGTGATGGTCGTCGATCTCGCAGCCGGGCCGGACGATTGGTCCGCGGCCAAACAGATTAGCCCCACGGTGCCCGATTTGGTGTGGACCATTGGCTTGGGGCATGGGAGAGAAGGGTTCCGAGACCCCTACCCGCTGTCGGAGGACTGCTTTCTCGTGGCGAGCGACAAGAGCCTGCTGATCCTCGGCGGGGATGGAGAGACCGAGGAGATTCACCGGGCGGAGAAGATGGTTCACGATCCGCGGGTGATCTGCCCGCGACCGCGCGAGCCGGTGGTCCCCTCCCGTTCCGATCTCCAGAAGACCACGGGGCAACTCGTCTTGTCCGACGTCTACTACGGGCGCAACATGAAAGGGGTCAAGCGCGGCGACATCAAGAGTCTTCTGGTGCTCGAGGACCTGCCCAAGCCGGCCAGCTTACACGGCCTGCCCGGCGCGTTCAGCATGGGAGGGACGTTCACCCTCCGCCGGATTTTGGGGAGCGTTCCGGTGGAGGCCGACGGGTCCGCCTCGTTTGAGGTTCCGTCCTTGCGAGCCATCTATTTCGTAGCGCTCGACGAAAAGGGGCTGGCCGTGAAACGGATGCAGAGCTTCACGATGCTGATGCCCGGCGAAGCCCAAGGGTGCGTCGGCTGCCACGAGCCCCGCACGGGCACCACCAGCCTCCCGGCCGCCAGCGGCGGTCTGATGGCGCTCGAACGCCCCGCGAGCCGGATCGAGCCGATTCCCGGCGTGCCCGAGGTGATCGACTATCCGCGCGACGTCCAGCCGGTATGGGACCGGCACTGCGTCTCCTGCCACAGCGCGGAGGAGCCGTCGGGACACGTGGTGCTCACGGGCGACCACAATGAGTGGTTCACGCAGAGCTACTACGCGCTATTCGCGTACGAGCAGATCAGCGACGTTCGCAACTGGGAGGAGAACGGCAACAATCCGCCATGGGGGTTCGGCACCGGTGCCAGCCCGCTGATGAAGATCATCGACGGCAGCCATTACGACGCGAAGCTGACGGAGCGGGAGCACGACCTGGTGCGCCTGTGGGTCGAATCGAGCGCGGTTTTCATGGGGACGTACGCGGTGCAGAACCGCGTGGAGAACGCAGTGGCAGAGTCCCTGAACTTGTCGAAGGTCGCGCTCGGAAAGCCCGTCGGCCCGATCGTCGAGAAACGTTGCCTCACGTGCCACGGCTCGGTCGCCCATTTGGGCACGCGGGTCACCAAGGAAGAGGAGCTAGGCGGAGACGGGCGGTCCAAGGACGGCAAGCCACCGGAAATGCTCAACCTTCCCCGGTACTGCTGGAACCTGTACAACCTCTCGTATCCGGAGAAATCGATGATTCTTCTGGCTCCCCTGGCCCAAGAGGCGGGCGGGTACGGATGGTGCAAGGCCGAGGACGGTCAGCCCATCGCCGTATTTCGCGACGCCGAAGATCCCGACTACCAGGCCATCCTCCAGGCCGTCCGGGCGGCCAAAACGCGCCAGGAGAAGGCCGGACGGCACGGCATGCCGGGCTATCGCCCCAACGAGCACTACGTCCGCTGGATGAAGCGCTTCGGCATCCTGCCCGAAAGCTTCGACGTGGCCAAAGACCCCATCGACCCGTACGAGACGGACAAGGCCTACTGGCGTTCGCTCTGGTATCATCCCCCCGCCGCCGGGGCCGCCTCGGTAGCCGGCCGGGCGTCCGGAGGGAAATGACCATACGCACAAACCCGATATGCCCTTCCGATGCCGCGGATGTGCGTTTCGATTCTCCTTGGGATCGCCCGATGAATTGCCTCCCGACTTCAGTAGCAGGCACACGCCGCGTGCCGTCCGCTCGTTACGGCACACGGCGTGTGCCTACTACTCCGTAAATGCGGAACTTATTCTTCGGCCGATGCTAAGCTCGACGGCGCGTGGCACGGGCGTCTCGCCAGTCGTCAGCCGGAGTCGACCTGTATCCGGCAATACAGCCGATGGGCGACCGCTTGAGAAGAGGGTGGGCCATCCCCACGGGTTGGAAGGCCGCACGCAGCCGTCGCGTCGTGGGCCGCGCCCGGACGCGTGCTACGCCTCCGGAGCGGGTTTCCCGATGTCAGGTCGTGCGCCTCCGCGGCCGGGGGCATGAGCGGGCATCCTGGTGCGGAAGAATATCTTCCCCTCCTCACCCCGCCACGCGCGGCCGGCTTGTTCGCTTGTTGCGGGGTGAGGT
>DATKZH010000335.1:0-24353 GCA_035528065.1 Thermoguttaceae bacterium
TCGACGCCGACATACTTCATGGCTTGGCTCCTTTTGTGGAAATCGCTGGTTTGAGACTCGTACAAACCCCCGGTTTACCACGTGTTCAAGGACCAAGCTAGTTCGGCTCGGCCTCCGCTTCCATAGTATCACCCTACGGGATTGCGCGGATCGCGCAACGTGACCCGGGAACCGGCGTGGCTCGTTGTGGGGCGGAATACACTGCGAAGGGAAGGACCAATGAAAGGCAAGCTCATGCGCCGTTCGCTCGTCGGTTTCGTCTTGGTTGCGGCCATCCTGTTTGCCGGGGCGCAGTCGCCGGCGGCCGACGGGGCGATCCGCCTGCTTTCCAGAAAGCCCGATCCTTACGGCTCGCCCCGACCCGCGGCGGGACAAGAGCACGTCCCCCTGCGGACCAGCATCTACCTCCAGTTGGCGGTCGAGGGCGCGGAGGCTTCGGATCAGGTATTGCCGGAGTCGGTGTCGATTCGCCTGGAGCCGGAAGGCGGCCAAGCCGTCGACGTCCTCCAACCGGGAACGCAATACGCCGACGGATACTCCGGCCGGCTCTTTCCGGGCAAGGACCGGCAGGCCGATCGCACCCTGGTGGTGTACGTCGACTCGCAGCGGAAGCTGGAGCCGGCCACCACCTACACGATACGAGTCGAGGCACGGTCTTCCGACGGCGCGAAGCTGCCCGCGAAAGCCGGTACGTGGCAGTTCACCACCGAAGCGCCCCCGGCGACGCACCGGATCGAGTTCGCGCTGAGCCTCGACTCGGCGCCCGTCACGTGGACCGGGGCCTTCTTCTCGGGATTCTGCAAGCCGAGCTTTTGCACCAGCCACTCCAACCGGATCCCCAGCTACGAGCTGATGGACCGGGTCCGCAAGACGGCGCCCCAGGCGTGGAGCCTGCAGCGGGACTTCTGGATGACGGGGATGGACGCCGAGCCGACGCTTCTGGCGCCCAATCTGCCCAACATCGTCCGCGAGCGCGAAACGCGGAGGATCGTCTCCATCGAATCCCGGGAAAACGGCACGGCCCTCCGCGTCGAGGACTTCTTCGGCCACGAGCAGTACGGAATCTCCTCGGGCCGTGCGCCGAGCGGCGACTACCATCCGGGCGACGAGGTGCTCATCGCCGACGGCAAGCACGACGCCCGGGCGAAAGTGATCGGCGTCGACGACGCGGCGGCCACGGTGCTGGTCTCCGATTTCGACGCGCCCGAAGGGGGCTGGAAGCTCGATTATTCCGCCCCGCTGCCGAAACAAGAAGACCCCAACGCCCCGGGGCTCTTCCCGCCCGGCGGGTGCTTTCTTCGCAAGTTCAACCCGCCCGGCACACCGGTCTACTACTGGGGCCGGCTCGATCGCGAGTGGGACCTCGCCCACCGCCGCTTCCGGCGAAGGCTGATGCCCAATTTCGCCGACGCCCCGGGCGACCTTTCCGTCGACGGCCGCAACTGGACGACCGCCAAGGACTACGCCGAGCTGCACGCCGTGGTCCGCGAGATCGCCGGGCACGTCATCGACCGCTACGGCGACGCCGCGCTCGACTTCCCCTGGAGCGTGTTCAACGAGCCCGACCTCGGCGTCCTCTTCTGGCGTTCCGACTGGAACGAGCTCCAGAAGTTTTACGACTACACGGTGGACGGGATTCTCCGGGCGTTCGAGGATCGGGGGTACGACTCCGAGCGGGTGTTCGTCGGAGGGCTCGAGCTGGGCGGCATCTTCGGCGTGCATCTGAAGCTCCGCGAGTTCCTGGCCCACTGCTCGCCACGCGCCGAGGCAAAAGGGGCCCTGCCGCTCAACGCCGCCTTTGCCGACGCGAGACTGAACGGTAAACGGTCGCGCCGGGTAGAGACCCTATGCAACGCCCACGAGGGCCGCGGAGCCCCCTGCGACTTCGTCTCCATCCACGCCTACAACACGTCGAGCCTCATGGCCGCCAAGCTGACCCGGGCGAAGGAAATGGCGCTGGAAATCGATCCGGAGCACTATGCCGATCTCTGGGTATGCTCGCACGAATCGTGTCCGGGCTGGGACATGCCGCCCGACCCGGCCTTCGCCGACAGCTACCTCGGCAACGGCTACTTCCCCACCTGGTGCGCCGACGTCGCCCGGCGCCTGCTCGATCGGGCCGCCAAGGACCCCCGCTTCGCCTACGGGGAAACGATCCTCACCTTCTGGCCCGGGCCCAACACGGACTTCGGCGGCGGGAACGCATGCACCCGCACGATACACGTGGATGACGACGGCGACGGGCGGACCGATCGAACCGTGGCGGTCGCCATGCCGATCCTCCATTTCCTGGCGTCGACGTTTACCATGGGCAGCGACTACTGGGTCCTCCCCGAGCGGCGAATCGGCGGCCACGTGGTGAGCGGATATGCCGGGCGAACCGGCGAAGACGTGCGCGTGCTGCTCTATTCCCATCACGAGCTCGACACGGAATCCCGCTCCGAGAACCGGTTCGAGGTCGCACTCACCCTGGCCGGGCTTTCGGGGGGATCACGACGCGTCGAGCAGTACGGGTTCGACAAGGATCACAATTCCTACTACCGCCTGGGAAGGTCGCTGCGCGAGCAACGGATCGCCGAGTCGTCGACGCCGACGGGCGAAGCGCGAGAGACGTTCGACGCGGCGGTCGGACTGCTCGAATCCGCCGACCGCGAATCCCAACGGCGGGGACTGCGCCTGCTGACCGACTTGGGACCGGCGGCGAAATCGGCCACCCCGTTCCTCGTGGCGATCATCCAAGGCACGGAGGACGACTCGCTCCGGGCGGAAGCCACGGCCGCCCTCATCCGGATCCATGCCCCGCGCCCCTACCCTGCCGAAATCGTCCGGGAAGTCGAGCGCCTGGCCGAGCTGCGGTGCACCGGCTCGTCCGTGCACAGCGTCGATGCCCGGGGAAGGCTGCGGCTGGAAGTCCCGCTCGCCGCCAATGGCGCGAACTTCCTCGTGATCCGCGAAGTGGAGCCGTGAGGCGGTGACGGGGTGACAAGGTGACGGGGTGACAAGGTGACAAGGTGACAAGGTGACGGGGTGACAGGAAGGTTCAGGGTTCGACGTCACACCGTCGACCTTTCACCCTTTCACCTTGTCACCCAGTCACCCAGTCACCCCTTCACGTCTCCGCGACCAGGATCAGGTCGATGCTCCGCTCGCGGTCGTAGGGCCCGTCCGCGTAATCACCGAAGCACTGCACGCGAGCGGCGCCCCCCTGCCGGGCCGCGCGCTCGAGCTGCTCGGCTTCCAGCCCCAGTAGGGGCACCGAATCGGTCTGCATTCCCTTCGTTTCGGGCAGCGGGGTTACGATCAGATCGACGTAGCCGCGCAGGCCGCACCGATGCACGCCCTTGATGACCAGGAACTCGCCCTCGGATAGCGTGATGCGTTGGCACTTCTGCCAGACGCAGGGGCCGTCGGGCAGGCGCCGGAGGTTCAGCAGGTGGACGACGGCGATTCCTCCCCGGCGCACCGCGGCCAGCATCGCTTGAATTGCTCGCTCGACCGTTGCCACGTCGGGGGCCAGCGCCAGGGAATTGCCCACGCAGACGGCCGCGTCGAACGGCGAGGGCGCTGGGATCGGCTCATCGAAGCCGCGCACCGCCCAGCTCAGGCCCGGCGGCTCCCCGAAGCGGGTCCGCGCCCGATCGATCATGCTCGGGCTGATGTCCGCCCCTTCGACGCGCAGGCCCCAGGAGTGGAACATGGCCGCGTGCCGCCCCGTGCCGCAGGCCACGTCGACCACGCTCCCGACGCCGACGCGGTCGAACAGACGGCGATAGAAGGGCCCTTCATGGGCCAGCCGCTTCGGCCAATCGATCATCGCCTCGTAGACGTCCGCCAGATCATCGAAGAGCCGGCCACTCATGATTGCACCAACGGATCAGGGGCCGAATCGGGGTGCCTCCTGGGGTTCTTGTTCCGTGTCGCCTCCGACGGAGCTCAACACCGCCTTTCCTATCGCGCCGAGCACTCGGCCCTCGCTCGTCTTGGGCTTGTAGCTCCACGGCCTGCGAGGACTCGCCTCGGGATTGTCCGACTGGGAGGCCGGGGCGTCGACCGTCGGTTGGCTCGAAGGAACGCTCCGGGATGGTTCCAGCCCTGTCGGGCGGCAGCCTGCAAGCACGAGGGCGAAGGTTGCCAAGGTCGCCGTCCAGCCGATTCTCTTCATCGAACTTCTCCGTCGGGTGCAGAACGTGAGCAGCAAAACCCGTATTGCAGTCTCGGTCCCGGATGCCGGGGTTCGGGGGGCGCTCAGCGGGCGATCTGCGGGCGCCGCATCAGGCACGACCACCCCAGGTAGCCCTCGTCACGATTGGGACTCTCGAATTGGAAGTGCCGCAAGTGGACGAACTCGAACAACCGTGCCAGCTCCGAGCGAATCTCTTCTTCGGAGACCTGAGGCGGTCCTCCCTCGGCCTCCTCGCCGACGCTGCCCGCCAAGGCGAGGTAGAAGGAACCGGGTCGGGTCGTCCGCCACAGGAGGTCGACGTACCGAGTGAGGTCGTACCGGCGAACGAAGTGATAGAAGCCCGCGTCGTAGACGAAATCGTACCTCTCGGCCGTCCGGACGAACTCGAACACGTCACCCAACACGAAACGGACCGGAACCCCGGCCAGCTCGGCCCGTGAATGGGCTCGTTCCACCGCCAGCGGCGACGAATCGACCGCCGTCACCTCGAACCCGCGTTGGGCGAGGTAGACGGCATCGGCGCCGGTGCCGCAGCCGACTTCGAGCGTCTTGCCGGGCGGGATTACCCCCTCATCGAGGACGCTGACTAACTCGCTGGAAGGGTAACCCGTCTCCCAGGGGGGGATGCCGTCGCGGTACGTCGCGTCCCAGTCGGGCGGCGAGTATGGTCTCGTCTGGGATGATTTGCTCATTATACTGCCTCCGGGGGGGCATCATTCGCCCCGAAAAGATGGCGCGAAGGCGCAAGCGGCCGCTCACGTCAGCGAATTGCCCAGCTTATAGTGTCAGCTCTCGAGGGGATCTTTGCAAGCCGCCACGCGCCGCGTATGGTAACGAGCCACCAAGCCACTGCGTGACCAGCGACGAGGTTGACGGATGAGACTGTTGGGCATCACCGACCTGCATGGTAGCCGGGAGGCGCTGGCGCGGATTCTTGCCCACGCCGGGCCGGTCCATGCGGTCCTGCTTGGGGGGGACGTTACCCACTTCGGCTCGCCCGGCGATGCGGAGCAATTGGTCGAGTTGGCCAAGGAGTCGGGGGCAACCGTGCTGGCCGTGGCCGGCAACTGCGACTCGGCCGAGATCGACGAGCGACTGGTCCAGTTGGGCGTGTCGCTGGCCGGCCGGGGCGTCGTGCTCGACGCGCTGGGTCTGCACGGCCTGTCGGCCATCCCTCCCTGGACAAGCAAGATGTATCAGTCAACCGAGGAGGAGTTGGCCGCGACCCTGGAGGCCGGATACGCCCAACTGCCCGACGCCCGGCATCACGGCATCCTGGCCCACGTCCCGCCGCACGGGCTGTCGGTGGATCGGGTCTTTTTCGGCCGGCACGTGGGGAGCAGGGCCTTGAGGACGTTCGTCGACGAGAGGGCGCCCTCGCTGGTCGTCTGCGGACATATCCACGAAGCCCGGGGCGTCGAGCGGGTCGGACCGACGACCGTCGCCAACTGCGGCCACGCGCTAGGAGGCCATTACGCGCTGGTAGACGTAGACCGGGAGATCACGGTCGAGCTGCGCCGCGCCTGACAACTTGAGCGGGAGCGGGCATTGGCGGTATGATGACGACGATGCGATCGGGGGCCGGAGTCGGACGGGTGGATCTCGAATCTCGCCCCACGCTTCACGGTTCTACGAGAGCCACGCAATCCTGTCGAGAACGGACTGATGCAAGCGGACCCATCGTTGGCTTTTCTGGAAACCCGTGAGCGGTTTCTTCCCATCCCCACGCCGTTGATTCTGGAGCGGGTTTTGGAGGATCCGCGCTTCTCCGACGAGCAGCGCGATCGTTTCCGGATGCTCGTCAAGATGACGCAAGCCCGGTTCCACTTCGAGTTCCTCGACCAGATCGAGCAACTGAAGGTCCTCTACGATCCGTTCGACCCGGATCGCGACACGCTGCCGCTTTGCCGCTTGTCGCCGCAGGGACGCGAGGCGCAATTCGCCGAGCTGAAGGAGCGTTTCCGGCAACTGCTCACGGGCGGCAACTACGTCGAGCTCACGCGCGAGCAGTTGGGGGCGTGTCTGGAGCTCCAGCCGTTCGGCGGGCTGGCGGTTCGAGTCGACCTCGACCAGTACAAAGACCTCCTCGTGTTCTATCGCGGGCTGCGCGAGGAGGAGCGGCGATGGGGATTCCTGCTCTTCCCCTTCTGCAAGCGGTGTCGCACGATCCGGGTCTTCAAGCGGGTGGCGTTGTTGGTTCGGACGGTCGAAGACGGCGAAGACGTCGTCCTCTTGAAGCTGTTCAAGGACGTGGTGCTCGAAGACGTGAAGATGATCACGCCCCACGTGCGGGTCCAGATGCGCGTCTTCGACAAGCTCAAGATCGGCTCCACCGTGGTCGGCAGCCTGTTCGCCCCGATATTCAAGCTCATGATGGCGGCCGCGTTCAGCACCTTCTTGTTCGTGATCGTGCTGGCCGGCTGCATCGGGGCGTTCATCAAGGGAGTGTTCAGCTTCCTGTCGAGCAAGACCAAGTACATGCAGACGCTCTCGACGAGCCTCTACTTCCAGAACCAGGCCAACAACGCCAGCGTCTTGACCCGGCTGGTCGACGCCGCCGAGGCCGAGGAGTCCAAAGAGCTGCTGCTGGCGTACTTCATCCTCTACATCGAGCGCGACCGCGATTACACCATGGACGAACTGGACCAGCGGGTCGAGCTGTGGCTGCGGGCGCGGTTCGACGTGGAGGTCGACTTCGAGGTCGACGACGCGGTCCGCAAGCTGATCGAGAAGGACCTGATCGTCCAGCGCGTGGTGGAGCCCGCTCCCGTGGCCGCGGCGAAAGAAACGTCCGAAACGGAAGGACCGGAAGGGCCCGAGCCGCGTCGGATTCTGAAGGTCTACGACCTGCCGTCTTCGCTGCGTCGGCTGGACGAGTGGTGGGACAACTACTTCAGGGCCAACAACGGGGGCGACCCGTCGAACGACCGCCTGGCCGACGGCGACTGGCCGCCCTTTCCCGAGGGAGTCCGGCGGAACCCCGATTCCCCTCAAGAGAGCGCCGGCGACGGCTGACCGAGCAAACCAAGACGTTGGGGGAGCACCACGATGAGCGAGTCCTCGCCGCGTCCGCGTCGACGCCCCAGTCAAACGAAGATCGTCGCTACGGTCGGGCCGGCCTGCGACGAGCCGAAGAAGCTCGTCGAGCTGATCGAGGCGGGCGTCGACGTGTTCCGCGTCAACACGGCCCACGGCAATCGCCAAGAACACCAAGAGCGCGTGGATCAGATCCGAGACGCCGCCCGGACCGCCGGCCACGTCGTCGGCATCCTCGTCGATCTGGCCGGCCCGAAAATCCGCCTGGGGGAGTTGCCGGGCGGACAGATGGAATGCCCTACCGGGGGCCAGGTGCGGTTCGTGCGAGGAGACGTCCCCCACGAGCCGGGCGATCTGACCGCGACCTACGAGCGGCTCCTCGACGAGCTCCGAGTGGGCGATCGGATCATGCTCGCCGACGGGACCGTCGCCCTCACCGTCGAGCAGCTCGACGAGAACTCCGCGACCTGTCGAATCGACCAGGGGGGGCTGCTGCGGAGCCGGCAGGGCGTGAATCTGCCGGGCGTCAAGCTCAGCGTGCCGGCCCTGGGCGCGAAAGACCGGGAGAACGCGCGCTGGGCCGCCCACGCCGGCGTCGACTTCATCGGCCTGAGTTTTGTCCGCTCGGCCGACGAGATCCGCGCCCTGCAGTCGCTCGTCGAGTCGGAAGGGGCCGAGGCCCAGGTGATCGCCAAGATCGAGAAGCCCGAGGCGCTCGAAAACCTCGACGAGATCGTCCAGGCGTCCGACGCCGTGATGGTCGCCCGGGGCGACCTGGGCGTGGAGATCGACATCGCCCGGGTGCCCGTGGTCCAGAAGGAGATCATCGACGTCTGCCATCGTCGTCGCAAGCCGGTGATCATCGCCACGCAGATGCTCGACAGCATGCAGCACTCCCGGCTCCCCACTCGGGCGGAAGCGACCGACGTGGCCAACGCCATCCTCGACGGCGCCGACGCCTGCATGCTTTCGGGCGAGACGGCGATCGGCCGCTACGCGCGCGAGGCCGTCGAGATGATGCATCGCATCGCCCTGGCCACGGAGTCGGTGCCTCGCCGCGGCCGGGCCGTCGCCGGGCCCGACCTGGCCGCCGAGGGGGTCAATCAGATCACCGAAGCGACCACGTTCGCCGCCGGTCGCCTGGCCGAAGAGCTGGGGGCGGAGACGATCGTGGTGGCCAGCGCCTCCGGCTCGACCGCGCTCTCGCTCTCCAAGAACCGGCACTTCGTCCCCACGATCGGCGTGAGCGACTCGGAGGCCACGCTCCGGAAGATGTGTCTCTACTGGGGCGTCATTCCCCTGCCGGGCGCCCCGACCGAGAATAGCGCGGCGCTGCTGGAGTACGTCGTCGAGCGCGGCCGCGCCGCCGGCTACCTCGCCCAGGGCGACCGCATCGTGCTCGTCTCCGGGACCGGCCTCCGCACGACCCGGCACAACATGATCGTGGTGCATGAGCTTGACTGACGGGGTGAGGGGGTGACAAGGTGACGGGGTGACAAGGTGACGGGGTGACAAGGTGACGGGGTGACAAGGTGAGGGGGTGACAAGGTGACGGGGTGACAAGGTGAGGGGTTGACGGCCTCCTCTTTTCACTTGGTCGCTCGGTCACCTGGTCAGGGCGATTACAGCCGGTAAGGGGAATGGGGAGTTGAACGCGACTCCGGAGAGAGGAGAACTGCCGGGCCACGGCGCCTGCGTGCAAAGGAGACTTCGATCATGAGCGTACGAAGCATTGGGAGCAGCGTCTTCTGGATCGTCGTCCTGGGGTCGATGCTGGCGTCTGGTCCGATTTCGTATGGAGCGGAACGGGAGGGCGATTCCGCGGACCGCCTGGCCGACCGGATCTTGAGGGCGACGGGCACCCGGGGCGGGCTCGTCGTCCACTTGGGCTCGGGCGACGGGAAGCTGACCGCCGCGCTCTCGGCCGGGCGGAGCTATCTCGTTCAGGGCTTGGATTCCGACCCGGCAAACGTCGAGCGGGCACGCCGCCACGTCGAGTCGCTCGGTCGGTACGGCGGCGTGTCGGTCGACCTCCTCGAGGGCAAGCGGCTCCCCTTGGTCGACAATCTCGTCAACCTGCTCATGGCGGAGGACCTCGGCGGCGTGCCCATGGAGGAGGTGATGCGGGTGCTTTGCCCCGAGGGCGTCGCGTTGATCTCAGGGACTAGGGGCCGGGGACCAGGGGGCAGGGATCAGGCTTCCGAGATCGAAGGCGAACGGATCGAGATCGGCGGAACGACCTGGACGAAGATCACGAAGCCGCGCCCGGCGGAGATCGACGAGTGGACGCACTACCTGCACGACGCGTCGAACAACGCCGTGGCGCACGACGAGGTCGTCGGCCCGCCCCGCCGGATGCAGTGGGTCGGAGGCCCCCGCTACGCGCGCCACCACGATCGGATGTCGAGCGTCAGCGCGGTGGTCTCCGCCGGCGGTCGGGTGTTCACCATCTTCGACGAGGGGCTGCCCGTCTCGATCCTGTCGCCGCCCAAGTGGACCCTGATCGCCCGCGACGCGTTCAACGGCGTGATCCTCTGGAAGCGGCGGATCGGCACGTGGTTCACCCACCTCTGGCCGCTCAAGAGCGGCCCGGCGCAGTTGCCCCGCCGGCTCGTCGCCGACGGAGACCGGGTCTACGTGACGCTCGGGCTCGACGCGCCGCTGGTGGCGCTCGACGCGGCCACGGGCGAGACGGTCCGCACGTTCGAGGGCACCCAGGCCGCCGAGGAAGTCATCCTCTCCGACGGCCTGCTCTTCGTGCTCGTCAACGACGCCGCCGGGAAGGACGACTACGACGGGCGCATCCGGTTCGCCAAGGGCTACCGGGCGAAGTTCTGGGACGAAGCGCCTCGGAAGCTCACGGCGATCGACGCCGACTCCGGCCGGGTCCTCTGGAGCAGCGAGCGGCGCGTTCTCCCCGGCACGCTGGCCGCCGACCCCAACCGCGTCGTCTTCCACGACGGTCGGGGCGTCGTCTGCCTGGATCGCAACTCGGGCGAGGAGGCCTGGCGATCCGATCCCGTCGCGCGAAGCGAAGAGATCCAGTCGTTCTACGTGCCGATCCTCGTCCTGTACGACGACGTCGTCCTCTTTTCCGGCGGCGAGACCGCGGGCAAGCAGACCGGAAGCTGGTACGAGGAGGGCGAAGACACCGTGACGGCCCTTGCGGCGCAGACCGGCAAAGTGCTCTGGTCGGCCTACCATCCGCCGTCCGGGTACCGCTCCCCGGAGGACCTGCTCGTCGCCGGCGGCCTCGTCTGGACCGGCGAGACGACCAGCGGCCGGGCAGTGGGGGTCTTCACCGGCCGCGATCCGCGGACGGGCGAGGTGAAATGCGAGTTCCCGCCCGACGTCGACACCTACTGGTTCCACCACCGCTGCTACCGCGGCAAGGCCACGGACAACTATCTCTTGATGTCGCGCACCGGGACCGAGTTCATCGACGTCCGCACGCAGCACTGGATCCCCCATCACTGGTTCCGCGGCGCGTGCCTGTACGGCGTGATGCCCGCCAACGGCCTGATCTACGGGCCGCAGCATCCCTGCGCCTGCTACCTGGAATCGAAGCTCGACGGCTTCAACGCCTTGGCCGCCGCCAACGACGAGGGGCCGGCGTCGAGCGACCAGAGCGCTCAGGCCCCGCGCCTCCAGCGCGGCCCCGCCTACCAGTCACTCCCCACTCCCGACTCCCTTCTCCCTCCGACTGGCCCACCTACCGGCACGACGCGGCGCGGAGTGGGCGGGCGAGCACCACGGTCCCGGCGGCGCTGGAGCCCGCGTGGCAGACCGACCTGGGCGGACGGCTCACCAGCCCGGTGATCGCCGAGGGCAAGCTGTTCGTCGCCTCGGTGGATCGGCACACGGTCTACGCGCTGGATGCCGCCTCGGGCGAGCGGATCTGGCAATTCACGGCGGGCGGGCGCGTCGATTCGCCGCCGACGATTTACCGGGGTCTCGTGCTTTTCGGCTCGGCCGACGGCCACGTCTACGCCCTGCGCGCTGCGGACGGCGCCCTTGCCTGGCGCTTCCGCGGAGCGCCGAGGAATCAGCGCCTGGTGGCGTTCGAGCAGGTCGAGTCGGTCTGGCCTGTGCATGGCAGCGTGCTGGTCGAGGACGGCGTCCTCTACTGCGTCGCCGGCCGGTCGATGTTCCTGGACGGGGGCCTGCGCCTCGTCCGGCTCGACCCGATGACCGGCCGCATGCTCTCCGAAACGGTGCTCGACGATCGCGATCCGGGCTCGGGCAAGGACCTCCAGGCGTACGTCAGTTGGCTCAACATGCCGGTGGCCTTGCCCGACGTCCTTTCGAGCGACGGACGGCTCGTTTACATGCGTTCGCAGCCGTTCGATCTGGAGGGGAAGCGGCTGCCGCTGGAGGCCATGCCCAGCGGCGGCGACGCCGATCGCGGCGCCCCGCCCGCCACGCAGCGCCCCGAGCACGCGCACCTGTTCAGCCCGACCGGCTTCCTCGACGATACGTGGTGGCATCGCACCTACTGGATGTACGGGAGCACGTTCGTCAGCGGCTGGTGCGGCTATTTCCTCGCGGGCAAGGCGGCGCCGGCGGGGCGGATCCTCGTGTTCGACGAGGAGAAGGTGTACGGATATGGCCGCAAGCCGCAGTATTACCGCTGGACCACGCCGATCGAGCACCACCTGTTCGCCGCCGACAAGCTCGCGCCGGCTCCGGACGAGTCGGACAGCGCCAGCCCGGGTGGGTCGCGCGTTCGGGTCGAGAAGTCGGCGAGCCTCAACCCGGCCGGCAAGCCGGTGACCGTCATGGCCTGGGTGAAGGCCGAGAAGCCGGGCGGCGTGATCCTCGCGCGGGGCGGCGGCGCCCACGGCTATGTCCTCTATCTCACCGGCGGGCGCCCGCACTTCGCCGTCCGCGTCGAGAGCGAGCCGGGCCTGGTCGCCGCGGAAAAGAAGGTGCGCGGGCGATGGGCTCATCTGGCCGGCGTCCTGACCGCCGAGAACGAGCTTCAGGTCTACGTGGACGGCCGGCTCGCCGCGTCGGCCAAGGCGCCCGGGCCCCTGGCGGCCGATCCCGCCGAGGCGATGGAGATCGGCGCCGATGAGGGGAGTTGCGTGGGCGACTATCAGGGCCCGTTCGGCCTGACCGGAATCATCGACGAGGTCCGGGTCTACCGCCGAGCGCTGAGCCCCGCCGAGATCGAGAAGCACGCGGCGAGCACGGCCCCGGCCCCGGGCGACGACTCCGACCTGGTTCTCGCCTACAGCTTCGACCGGAAGGACGCCGCCGACGCATCCGGCCAGGAGAACCACGGCACGATCGAGGGCGCCGTGCCCGCGCAAGGCAAGCTCGGCCAGGCCATGGAGTTCACCGGCGCGTCCGCGCGGGTGTCCGGGTTCGCGGTGACCCACCACTGGACGCAGGACGTGCCCCTGTTCGCCCGGGCGATGGTCCTGGCCGACGGGACGCTCTTCTTCGCCGGGCCGGTCGACCTGGTCGACGAGGAGCAGGCGTTCCGCCGGACCAATGACCCGGAGGCACAACAAAGCCTCGCCGCCCAGGCGACCGCGATGGAGGGCAAGCAGGGCGCCCTGCTCTGGGCCGTGTCGGCCGCCGACGGAGCGAAGCGGGCCGAGCACAAGCTCGACGCGCCGCCCGTCTTCGATGGCCTCGCCGCCGCCTGCGGCCGGCTTTACCTCTCGACCCAAGACGGCACGGTTCAGTGTTTCGCCGGGCAGTAACGTCCAACGCACGTGGTAACCCCCAACGCCAACGGCGTTGTGTCTCATAGCCCGGGGTTGCGAAGCAACCCCCGGGTAGGCATGCGCCCCACGACCACGGGCAAGAGGCTTACGCGGCACCCCCCGCTGGACGCTGGGTCGGTCAACCGTTATACATCGAGTCTGTTCGTATCGAGTGTCTCATCGGCTGGACCCGTATTCCGGAGGGAGGAACTCGCCGTGGCGGCGGATCACGACCTGGAAATGGTGGAGTTCGAACGGCAGGTGGACGAGTACACGCAGACCCGCTTCGTGTACGAGGTGTTCGCCGAGGTCCTCGAGAGGCTGTTGTCCCGGGCCGTCAAAGGGCTGGACGTGCGGGGGATCGTGGAGGCCCGAGCCAAGGCGATTCCCAGCTTCGCGGAGAAGATCATCCGCAAGCGCTATTCGGACCCGATGACGCAGATGACCGACCTCTGCGGCGCCCGGGTGATCACCGAGCACCGCGACGAGATCGATCGCGTCCGCGACTACGTCCGCCGGCACTTCGAAATCCACACCAGCGAGGACGTGCTGGAGCGGTTGAGTGTGGGCGAGTTCGGCTACCTGTCGGTGCATCTGATCGTCTCCATGCGGGAAGGGCAATTCGGAGACCTGGCGGAAACGTTGTTCCGGGCGGAATGTGAGGGGCCGAACGGGGACGCGTTCCGCGACGCGCTCTCGCGGCTCGACGAGCGGCGGACTCCGGAACAGTGCCAAGAGACCTCGCTCGCGCCGGGGCCGAAGTTCAAGGCCGAGATCCAGGTGCGGACGCTGCTCCAGCACGCCTGGGCGGCTTTCGGACACGATCGGCTGTACAAGAGCGAGTTCGAGGTTCCCCGGCGGTGGCGCCGCGATGCCAACCGGATTGCCGCCGCGCTGGAAGAGGCCGACGAAGGGATCGGCCGGACCATCCGGGGCGTGGAGCGCTATCGGAGCTACTACGGGTCGTACATGACCCGCGCCCAGCGCGAGGCGGAGCGCCGCAAGCTGGAGGCCGTCTTCCGGTACGACTCCGACAACCGGCGCCTGGCACACCGCATCGCCCGGCTCGCCATCAGCCTCCAGGATTACCCCCGCGCGGAAACGGCGCTCGAGAAGTTCGTCCGGGCGTGGGAGGGCTCGCCCGCCGCCGACGCGCTGAAAGCGGCCGTCGCCACCATCCGCTCCCAGCCGCTGGAAGACGGCGATCCCCAATACCTGGACGAACGCGAAAAGGCCGAGCGAGAGCTTCTCCGCCTGCGGGACCCCGAGATGGCGAGCGTGCTCGCCGACTACGGCCGGACCCGTTCGCAAACCGGGCAGGCCGACGGGCGCGACTACCTCCTCTGGGCGTTCGGCTTGAACCGCGACACGATCGACGCGCTCGTGTTTTTGGCCTATACGTACGAAGACTCGGACCACCAGACGGAGCTGGAATACTTCGAGGAGGCGTTCGAGACCGATCCCTCCGATCCCCAGGCGTTGGAGGGCTTCGTCTACTGCAAGCTGCGGAGCGGAACGGACGGCGGGTTCCTCTCCGCGATCCGCCAGAGCCTGGAAAACGCGACCGCACGATGCCGCGAGTATGCCGAGGTCGGAATCGACGTGCCCCGCGTCTACTACCAGATGGGCTTCTTCTCGCTGCTGCTGAAACGGCCGAACGACGCGCTCGAGGCGTACGCGAAGGCCGTGGAAACCAGCGACTCGCCGGACCCCGTCGAAGAACGCCTGAAGCGCATCCACCGACTGAAACGCGCACTCCGCAACCCGCCGCCGGAGATCGGCTGGGTGCGACGATTCTTGAGGGCCGCGGTCGTGGCCAAGTCGTGGCAATTGCAGCACGACGCGGAGGCGCACCAGAGGAGACGGGACAGCGAGGTCTCGGAGCTGGAAGAGCAACGCGAACAACTCGCGAAGCAAGCCGACGAGTCGAAGACTCGCGAGAAGATCGACCAGACCACCGAGAAACTCGAAGCCGCCCGCCAGGCGTGCCAGGAAACCGACCAGCAGCTCCAACATGCCCGGGAGCGGGTCGCGGCATCTCGCGAAGAGCGACTGAAGCGCTGCGTCTGTGCCCGACTCGAGCCGCTCGTCGAGCCGATCGTGCTGGTCGCCGGCGGATGCGACGTCGACGTGACGGCCAAAATGAAGGAATACGAGATCCTGATGAGGACGGCGTTTTCCGCGTTTCGCGGCACCGTCTTTTCCGCCGGAACCGAGTCGGGGATCGGGATCCTGGTGGGCGACCTGCCCGCCTCGATCCACGGTCCCTTCGCCAAGATCGCCTACGTGCCGGCGGCGGTCCCCACCTGGACGAGCCTTCACGAAGCCTACAAGATCCACAACACCACAGGCACCCGCTTCTCGGTGCTCGAGCCGATTCAGAACTGGATCGACCTGTTGGCGGCCGGGGCCGATCCGGCCCAGGTGAAGCTCTTGGGGATCAACGGAGGAAAGATCTCGGCGTTCGAGTTCCGCATGGCGCTGGCCTTCGGGGCCAAGGTGGGAATCCTCCGCGACAGCGGCCGGGAAGCCGGCGCGCTGTTGCAGGACGAGCGCTGGTCCGGCTCGCCCAAGCTGATGGGGCTTCCGAACGACCCGCAGACGGTGAAGGCGTTCGTCGAGGACCTGCCGAAGTCGGAGAGCCTCCGCGACGAGGATCGCGAGGACCTGGCCCGACGCACGCACGAGGAGTATCGCAGAGGCCGCGGCAGGGATCTGGCCAAGAAGGACCCCGCCCTGGCCGACTGGGAACACCTGCCGCCCGACCTCCAACACTCGAACCGTCAACAGATCGACCACATCGAGGAGAAGCTCCGAGCGGTGGGCTTGAGAATCCGCAAACGCAAGCCGGAGAAGGTGCAGCTCTACAAGTTCAGCAAGGATCAGATCCGCACGATGGCCGAGATGGAGCACGCCCGGTGGAACGTGGAACGCCTCCTGAACGGATGGAGACTCGGCGAACGGGACGCCGAGAAAAAGACCACCCCCTACCTGGTCGCCTGGGATGACTTGCCCGACGACATCAAGCGCTACGACGTCGAGGCGGTGGAGCGAATCCCCGAAATGCTGAAGGGATACGGCTACGAGGTTGTTCCCAAGTGACCGGAAGTAGGGCCGTATGATGGCCGGGATTTGCATCGTTACGACGCTTCGCGTCGTAACGCACGATCGGACGCTTCGCGTCCGAACCTGGCCGGTCTCGTGCCCGGGGCACGCAATCGCCGGCAGGCTCTGCACGGCAGAGCGAGGCAAAGCCTCGCGTTAGTGCGTTCCCGGGCAGAGCCCGGGAACGAGGTAAGTAGACTCCAGCCGAAAGGTCCCTCCCATGACTCGCTGGCCCTCTCTGTGCCTCCCGCTGGTCGTGGCCGTCGGGGCTGCCGCCGCAATCGCCGACGGGATGGCCGAGGGCCGCGAGATCTTCGTCAACATCGAGACCGGCGACGACGCCAACCTCGGAACGGCCGCCGAGCCGTTGGCCACGGCCCAGCGTGCGGTCAATGTCGCCACAAGCGGCGACACCATCCACCTGCTGCCCGAAAGCGCGCTCTATCGCCAGATGATCGCGCTCCGAGGCAAGTCGGGAATCACGATCGACGGGCACGGCGTCACGCTCACGGGCGCCGATCCGCTGCCGAGCGAAGGCTGGGAGCCGCTGGGCGACCGCCTGCATCGACGCCGCGTGAAGACCGTGCGCGTCGGCCGCCGGCCGCGGCACCTTCTGATCGTCGGCGGTCGAGCGGAGCGGATGGGCCGGTCGCCCACCGTGCGGCCCGATTTCCCCGATCCGAACAAGCTCGGCGAGGGCCAGTTCTCCTGGCAGGAGATCGACGAGCAGGAGGGATGGCTCTACGTGCGGGGCGACGTGGAAGGACTGGAGTGGTCGGTGCGGCCGGCCGGACTGCTCACCACGGGACGCAACCGCGACGTCACGGTCCGCAATCTCAACGCCCGACACGCCCTGAACGACGGCTTCAACGTCCACGGCGACGCCCGGGGCATGCGATTCAGCCACGTGACCGGCTACGAGAACTACGACGAAGGGTTCAGCGCCCACGACACCTGCCAGTGTTGGATCGAAGACGGCCGGTTCTGGGGCAACGACAACGCCGCGTACGACGTCAACACGGCCGACACCTACTACCGCCGCTGCGAGTTCCGCGAGAGCGTGAGCGTCGAGGTCGGGTTCGCCGGCGGAGAGCACCTGCTGGACGAGTGCCTGATCGTCGCCGCCGGGCCGGTCGCGTTCCGCCTCGGTCCGGGAACACGGCCCGACGAGCCCGGCGACAAGCCGCCGGCCACCTGCCGGCTCGCGGGGGTCGAGATCCGAAGCGCCGACGCGTCGCCCCGGGCCGTCGAAATCCAGAACGACGTGGCGGCCGACCTGATCGACTGCACGCTCGCCGGCGTCGAGCTGCGGCTCGGCAAGTCCCAGGTGAAATGCGAGAATACCACACTCGACGGCCGGCCGTGGCAGGCGCCGGCCATCGGCCCGTAGGACAAGAACCACCCGGACCGCCCGGGCGAACTGCTAGGAGCACACCATGCGTCGCAGGGACTTTCTGAGAGCATCCACCGGAATCGTCGGCGCGGGCTGTGTCGGCGCCTCAGGCAGGGCGGCGTCCGACGAGCGACCGACATCCAGCTCGGGAAGGGCGGTTTCGGCGACCATCGCGGCGGATCGGGCGGCCGTCCAGGAATCGCCGCGGAACACGCCCGTCGCGGCGGACGTCGACGTGGTGGTTGTCGGCGGTGGCCCCACGGGCGTCGGCGCGGCGCTCGCCGCGGCCGGCGAAGGCGCCAACACGCTGGTCATCGAGCGACATGGAATGCTGGGCGGCATGTGGACGGCCGGCCTGCTGAACCCCGTGTTCGACTCGCGAAAGGGCTGGCTCGTCGAAAAGCTCATCGACGGTTTGCGAAAGGCCGACGCCTGGCGCGACCGCAAAATGCCCGTCTTCGATCCGGAATTGATGAAATTCACCCTCGAACGGATGCTCGGCGAGGCAAACGCCCCGTTCTGGTATCACGTCCAGGCAACCGATCCGATCGTTGCCGACGGGACCGTCGAGGGCGTTATCGTGGAAGGGAAATCAGGGCGAGAAGCCGTGTTGGCGAAAGTCGTCGTCGATTGCACGGGCGACGGCGACGTGGCCGCACGGGCCGGGGTCCCGTTTCAGCTCGGCCGAGAGATCGACGGGCTCTCTCAGCCGATGACCTTGATGTTCGAAGTGAGCGACGTCGAGAGTTTCGAGGGCCACGCGGCCGCGGATCTCGACGCCCGGTACATGCTCGAGGCGCTCGCGCTCGCCATCAAAGAGCACGAGCTTCCCCTTCGGCTCCCCTACGGCAAGAAGCCGCAAGGTACGCCGTGGATGATTCAGATCCCCCGCGCGGGCGTGGTGGCGATCCAGGCGACCCACGTCTACCGATACGACGCCACCAACACGCGGGACGTCACTCGGGCGACCGTGGAGGCAAGGCGGCAAGTCCATGAGATCTTCCTCCAAGCCATGCGGAAAGTCCCCGGCATGGAGAACATCCGCTTGTGCCAGACGGCCCCTTCGATCGGCGTTCGCGAGTCACGTCACCTCGAAGGCCGGTACACGCTCGGTGCGGACGACGTGGCCGGCGGTTGCCGATTCGACGACGCCGTCGCCTGCTGCACGTTCGGCTGCGACATTCACGAAATCTACCCCGACGACCCGCACTCCAAGCGGATCCGCGCGAAGCCCTTCGAGATCCCTTATCGCTGCCTGGTCCCCAAGGGGCGTGACGGGCTGCTGTTTGCGGGCCGCTGCATCTCCGGGACCCACGAAGCCCACGCGTCTTATCGAGTCACGGGAACCTGCATGGCCATGGGCCAGGCGGCCGGACTTGCCGCGGCCATCGCCGTCAAACGAAACGTCTCGCCCTCGCAACTTGACGGCAAGGCGCTCCACGGCGAGCTGAAAAACCGGGGAGCCGTATTTCTCGAGTAGCCGACGTGCCCCCAGAAAGGAAATATCCCATGCACATCACGGCGTCCATCCCCTCGCGTCTCGCAGCCCTGGTGATCCTTGCGTCGTTTCTCGTTTGTCACGTCGACCGAGCGCGGGCAATCGATTTCCCCGGGCCCCCGCCGGGCGCGGCAAGGGCCCGAATCGACGCGGGCCGGCTCGTCCTGGAAAACGACGTGCTGGCGTTGAGCTGGACCCTGGCGGACGGGCGGCTGAAGCCCGCACGGCTCGTCAACAAGCTCTCCGGCACGACCCTCGATCTCGCGAGCTGCGAGTGCTTTCAGGTGCTCGTGGCCGGCTCTCCGATGCCGGGGCGTCAGGCGGTGAAGGCCGGCGACCTCGTCGTCGTGGGAAAACCGCAGCTTGGCGAGATCGACCTGCAACCAAGCTTGCCGCGAGCGGCGGAGCGGTTCGGCGGGCGCAAGATCGTCGTCGACCTGGCGTCGGACGACGGCAATCTGAAGATCCAGTGGCAGGCGATCCTGCGCGACGGGTCGAGCTACCTGCGGCAACGGGTGCGCCTGACCGCCGCGAGCCGGCCCATCGAGTTGGCCGAGGCCGTCTTCTGGGACGTGCCCGCGCCGGCGCCAAGCGTCGTCGGCAGCGTCGACGGCTCGCCCGCCGTGTCGGGCAACCTTTTCTTCGCTTGCGAGCATCCCATGTCGTGGAGCCGGGTTCAGGAGTCCGAAGGGCCGGGCGAGAAGGAAACGAGGCTCCAATGCGGCTATCCCTTCCAGACGACGCTCGGGCCGGGCGAGCCGCTCCAGCGGAGCTGGGTCGTCGGCGTGGTGCCGAAGGGGCAACTCCGCCGCGGCTTCCTCTACTATCTGGAGCGCCAGCGGGCGCACCCTTACCGGCCGTTCCTCCACTACAACAACGGCTCGGAAATCGGCTGCGAGTATTGGCAGCGAAATCGCCACGACACGCCCGAGGAAGCCGAGCGATTCCGGCAGGGCCAAGAGCGGGTATGGCTCGCGAACATCCACGCCTTCGGCAGCGAGCTGGTCAAAAAGCGCGGCGTGAGAATGGATTCGTTCGCCCACGACTTCGAGTGGGACGACGAGAACCTCGTATGGCAATTCCACGCGGGGTATCCGAACGGATTCGCGCCGTCCCAGGAAGCGGCCGGGCTGCATGGCGCGAGGGTGGGCGTCTGGCTGTCGCCCTGCGGCGGCTACCCGGGAAAGAAGGCGCGGATCGACTCCGGGCGAGCGCAGGCGTTCGAGACCAACGACCGGGGCCTCTCGATGGCCGGCCCGCGCTACTACGCCCGCATCCGCGCCGCGTGCACCGGGATGGTCCGCCGGTTCGGCGTCAACTACTTCAAGTTCGACGGGTTCGGCGCCGGCAACAACCAGCCGGGAGCCGGACCGTACGCAAGCGACGTGGAGGCGCTATTGCGCCTGATCGACGAGCTGCGCGGGCTCGAGCCGCGCGTGTTCGTCAACCCGTCCACCGGATCGTGGCCCTCGCCGTTCTGGCTCCTTTGGGCCGACTCGATCTGGCGTCAGGGCTCCGACACGAACCTGGCCGGGAAAGGCCCCGAGCGCCAACGGTGGATCACCTATCGCGACAGCGAAGTCTACCACGGCGTCCTGGAGCGAGCGCCGCTGTATCCGATCAACTCGCTGATGATCCACGGGGTGTTCATCAACCGCCTCCCGCTGTTCGGCAACCCGTACGACCCGAAGAACAAGCCGCCGACCTACGAGCCGGCCGAGATCGTGGCCGAGATCCGTTCCTTCTTCGGCACCGGCACGAATCTCCAGGAGCTTTACGTCGCGCCGGATCTGATGACGCCCCCGATGTGGGACGCCTTGGCCGAGGCGGCCAACTGGGCGCGACGCAACGCCGCCGTGCTGGCCGACACCCACTGGGTCGGCGGCGATCCGGCCCAGGGCGAAGTGTACGGCTGGGCTTCCTGGTCCAAACAGAAAGCGGTCCTCGTCCTGCGGAACCCGAACGACGGTCCGGCGCGGATCACGCTCGACCCGACCGACGCATTCGAGCTCCCCGGCGGCGCCGCCCGGCAGTACGTGCTCAAGAGCCCGTGGAAGGAAGATGCCGGCGAGGCGGCGATCACGGTCTCGGCGGGCCAGCCGCACACGTTCGAGCTGGCGCCGTTCGAGGTGCTCTCGTTCGAGGGCGTGCCGCTGGGCGAGTGAGCTTCTCAACTTCCGTAGCAGGCACACGCCGTGTGCCGTCTGCCGATTGCGGCGTACGCTGGCTACGGCACACGGCGTGTGCCTGCTACTTCGGCTGCTACGCCCTCTGGCGGGCCATCCGGCGGCGGTCGACCTCCCGGAGGATGATCTTGCGGAGGCGGATCTGGGTGGGCGTCACCTCGACCAGCTCATCCTCCTCGATGTACTCCAGGGCGACCTCCAGCGACAACACCCGCGGCGGCTTCAGAAGGATGTTGCGGTCGCTCCCGGCGGCGCGGACGTTGGTGAGCTTCTTCTCCTTGGTCGGGTTGACCGACATGTCGCCCTTGCGGCTGTTCTCGCCGACGATCATCCCCTCGTAGACCACGTCGCCGGGGCCGACGAACATTTCGGCCCGCTCCTGGAGGCCGTCCAGCCCGAAGGCCACCGCGCGGCCGGAAACCATCGAAACCAGCACGCCGTTGGGCCGCCCCGGAAGGTCGCCTTCCATGGGCCGGTAGCACTCGAAGCGGTGGTGGATGATGGCCGTGCCTTGGGTGGCGTTGAGCAGCCGGGTGCGGAGCCCGATGAGGCCCCGGGCGGGGATCGAGAAGACGGCGTAGGTGTAATCGTCGTGGCTGGTCATTTCGACGAGCTGCCCGCGACGGGCCCCGACCAGCTCCATGACGGCCCCCAGCTTGTCGGGCGGGACCTCGACCACGAGGCTCTCGAACGGCTCTTCGAGCACGCCGTGGTTGTCGCGGACGATCACGCGGGGCTTGCCGATCGACGTCTCGAAGCCCTCGCGGCGCATGGTCTCGATCAACACCGCCAGGTGCAGCACGCCCCGCCCGGAGACCTCGAACGACTCGGTCCCCTTCAGCGGCTCGACGCGGAGCGCGACGTTCCGCTCCAGCTCCTTGGCGAGCCGCTCGGCGAGGTGCCGGGTGGTGACGTACTTGCCCTCGCGCCCGGCCAGCGGCGAGGTGTTGATGCCGAAGACCATCTGCATGGTCGGCTCGTCGACTTCCACCCTGGGCAGGGCCCGGCGCACCTGCGGGTCGCTGATCGTGTCGCCGATGGCGACCTCCTCCAGGCCGACCAGCGCGGCGACGTCGCCCGCCGTGGCCTCCTCCACCTGGACGCGGCCCAGCTTGTCGAACAGGTGGACTTCGGCCACCCTGGCGGTTCGGACCTTGCCGCCGGCCTGCATCAGGGCCACCTGCTGCCCCTGGCGCACGTTGCCCGAGTAGATCCGCCCCACGGCGATGCGGCCCACGTAGTCGGACCAGTCCAGGGTGGTCACGAGCATCTGCAAGGGGGCGTCGGCGTCGATCCTGGGGCCCGGGATGACTTCGAGCATCATGTCCAACAGCGGCTGCATCGAGTCGCCCCGCTGGTCCGGGTCCTCGGTGGCGTAGCCTTCCCGGCTCGTGGCGAAGATATGGGGGAAGTCTCCCAGCACGTCTTCGGCCCCCAGGTCGAGCATCAGCTCGAAGGTCTGGTTGAGCACCTTGTGCGGCTGGGCGTCGCGGCGGTCGATCTTGTTGATCACGACCAGCGTCTGGAGCCGGCACTCGAGGGCCTTGGAGAGGACGAACCGCGTCTGCGGCATGGGCCCCTCGGCGGCGTCGACCAGCACCAGCGCTCCGTCGGCCATGCGGAGCACCCGTTCCACCTCGCCGCCGAAGTCGGCGTGGCCGGGCGTGTCGATGAGATTGATCTTCACGCCCCGGTAGTGCAGGGCGATGTTCTTCGCCAGGATCGTGATTCCCCGCTCCCGCTCCAGGTCGTTCGAGTCGAGGATACAGTCTCCCACCAATTGGCTGGCCCGGAACTCGCCGCTCTGGCGCAGGAGGCAGTCGACCAGCGTGGTCTTGCCGTGGTCGACGTGGGCGATGATGGCGACGTTGCGGATGTCGTTGCGGCGCATAGGGAAACCGTGCGTGGGGAATCAAAACTCTGTATTATACCACTGCGGGTCGAGCCGCGGTATGGGGAATGCCGAGCGTGTGCGGCAGGTTTTCCCGGCATGCGAAGGGGTGGCTGGGGTCGAGCGTAGCGAGCCCCCCGTCGGCCGAGTCTCCGAGGGCTCGCTGCGCTCGACCGCGGCCACCCTTGCGTGGTACGTCACGGACTTGGAACTGCTGAATCTGGGACAACGGGAAGTCCTGTCCTGGTCCACCGACTTTTGCGCCACATCGCGTTTTCGCTAACCCGCTGCTCAGATTGTTGTTAGCGTGTACTCGAGGGCTTCGATGAGAACACCTTGGAACACTTCATGGCAGCGAAACAAACGCCCACTATCGCACTTCCCAGGTCCCGGACCAAGCACGTCCGCACGGCTATGCTCCACGCGGTCTCGCTCGCTCAGTACGCCACGGCCTACACGCGGAGTTGGGCGGCCGACAGCACAAACGGAAGGATCCGGATCAAGGCCGAAAACGACCGATCTCAGCAACAGATTGTACTCCTTCGGGAAGAGATGCGTATCAAAGACGCCCGCATGGCCCTGATCAATCCACATCGCCGTCCCCACTACCCGCCGACCGAAAGGACGTCCATTCTATTGAGCCTTGCCTAGCCAATGCACGGCTCAATAAGGAGAAGCCAGAACCGGCGTCGTCGCAGTCTGGTGACGCCAAGTCGGACGGCCGTGCCGATCGGAGCCGGTTTTTGGTGCAGTTGGCTACCATTTGCCTTGCCACCGTGTTGGCCCTTCTGCTGGTGGGTAGCCGCCGTAGTGGATCATTGCTCGAGACGCGTCATGGGCATCACCGTATTCAAAACGGAACCGAGCGCAGTTGCCGTTCGCGCGTTTCTCGGGCGAACCATCGCCGCCCGTGCAGCCAAGCCGAAGCATCTCATCTGCGACGGAGGTTCGCAGCTCTGGCCCTGCAAGGATTTCAAGGCCCGGTGTGATCGCAAGAACATCAAGCCTCGCTTCGGTGCGGTCGGCGAACACGGCGGTATCGCCCTCGTGGAACGGTTCCTCTTGACGAGGAAGCAGGTGCTTGCCCGGTTGCCGTTGATTCCGCTTCGTCGCGAATCGTTTCGCAACGAGTTGGCCATGATCATTCCGTGGTACAATGAACCTCGACCGCACGATTCGCTTGGAGGCGAGACTCCGAACGAGGTCTACGAGGATCGCTTCCTGCCAGTCGCAAGCCAAGGATTGAGCCACGCGCCGGTTGGCCACGCGGTTCACCGTGTGCCAAGCCTCAAACGCTGGTTGCCGGAAAGCCGGGACAACGGTTTGAGATGACAGTCGACTTCT
>DATKZH010000336.1:0-8553 GCA_035528065.1 Thermoguttaceae bacterium
GTCCCAGCGAAATCCGGCTTCTCTGGCAGGACCGATCGCAGAGCGAGCTCGGCTACCGGGTCTTGATGTCGTCAGCCGAGACGGGGCCTTACGCCGAGGTCGCCACGACCGGGCCGGACGCCACGGCCGTCCTGCTCACGGGTCTGCCCTCGGGCGTTACGCGCTGGTTCCACGTCGAGCCCATCGCCCCGGCGGGGGCGACGGAGGGGCTGAACACGCAGGCCCCGACGGTGGAGGTCAGCCTTCCCGAGCGGCTCGCGGGTGTCGGGATCAACGACAAGAGCTTCAGGATCAAGATCACGAGTTCCTTCACGCACAACGAGGCCGGCTACACGGGGGAGGGAACGGCCTGGCTCTTGGGTCAGGGCACGGAGAGCGGCTATGCCGTCGCGGTGGCTGAGAGCGCCACCGCGGCCGTCTGGAAGGTCCTGGGAGGCACCGCGACCATCACCGACTGGGACAGCGAGACGAAAGAGCACATCATGATCGGCAGCATCGGCAACAGCGGCGCGTACAAGGTCGGGAAGGTCGAGGATCTGGAAGAGGAGATCGGTGACGCCGGCTACCACGGCTTCGAGCGGCCCGCTGTCTCGGACGGCCAGTGGCTGGTGGTGCTGGAAGATACCTACCAGTGGCAGGATAGTAGCTGGGGCGTCGACGAGGATTATGATGACTTCTACTGGACCCTGGACGTCGAGCCGATCATCGACCTCGTGGTCAACAACGTGGTGGAGGAGAGGGCCGCGGACGATCCCATCAAGGTCGTCGTCGACCCCGCGAACGACATTCCGATCGTAGCCTACGTTCCCAAAGAGGTCGAGGCGTCGCAGGCCAGCCTGGAGGTCGCCGATGGCAGTTGGCCGGAAGGCGCTGTCCTCTACATGTATGATGCCCAAGCTGACCAATACAACGAGATCAAGATTGGCGACGCCACGTGGCCCCTCAAAGATTACGAGGACACCGTCAAGTACTTCAACCTGAGGGCGACGGCCCCGTTCTCCGTCATGCAGCTGGTGCTCCGCGCGGGCAGCGAGTCGGACGCGGAATGGGTGCAGGCCGGCTGCGTGTGCGGCGTCTGCTCCGGCTCGCGTCCCGGGGGCAACGCCACGGCCAGCGGCGGATCGCTGGACTTCTCCTTCGACCTGGGGCCGGTGGACAAGGGCGACTCGGGCGGGTTCGTAACGCTGCATTCCGACCGGGGCACGGCCGAATTGGACACGCCCCGCTCGCTGCATCTGACGGCGCACTCCTCGGTCACGGTGAACGATTCGGCGCTCGACAGTTCCGCTGATGACGGCGAGGTACTGTGGCTGACGCTCAACGGTTCCGGCACCGAAGAAAGCAAGGTCTACGTGGACGTCCACAGCAAGGAGGAGGGCAGCGGCTACAGCCTGATCTTCAAGACCGTCAGCGGAGAGACCGAGGCCGCCTTCCGCCGGATCAAGTTCCAGGACGGTGACGATGAAGCCGGCGGCGACTACGCGATCACTATCTCGCGGTACGAGATCACCGACGGCGGCCAGACCGAGACCCAGAACGGCTACTGGCTGGCCGAGTGGACGCTCGGCGAAGATGGGGCCCCGGGCACCTGGGAGATCACGACCGGTTCGAGCCCGTCCAACCTGCAACGCGTTGAGACGCATACGGCCGAGTACGACGACCTGGACGACACCGTTCGCATCGAGACGACCACCATCTCCGAGCCGAGTACCCAGGCGGTGGTCGCCCACGTCGTGCAGAAGTTCAAGAAGTACGACTGGGGCGAGGAGCGGATCGAGCAAACGGTGTACGCCGGGTACGATTCGGGCACGCAGCAGTACACCGGCGGCCAGACAACCACCTGGCAGTACCACACTGGCGGTGCGAACACCACCGGCAAGCTCAAGCTCACCGTGGACGCCGTGGGCCACTGGACGTACTACCCCGCTGAGAAGTACAGCGCCCGCGGATACGCCACCGAGGTCATCGAACAGTACGGCGACAACGCCTTCGACGAGCAGAGCGAAACGCTTGCGGCCGACAACGTCACCACCACCTACGCCGAGTACCGCCAGTGGAGCAGCACGGACGACGACCGCATCGAGCTGCCGGTGTCCGAGGAGGTGCTCGACCTGGTGGCCAAGACGGTCATCACCCCGCCCAGCAGTGCCGGCGCCCCGGTTTACGGCTACCGCCTCACCCGCGCGCTGGCCAACAGCACGCTGGAAGGCTACGAGGAGTCCTGGGACATTGAGGCCGTCACCGACGCCCCCGAGAACGGTTACGCCGGCTTGGAAGAGTTCCTTGAGAGTGTCATCGACGACGACAACAGCGATGGGCACAGGGTCTGGAAGTCGTGGCGCTACCCCGCCAACTCGACCGGGGGCGACGAGCAGTACGCCGGGCGGCTTAAGAAGTCCATCTCCCCGGACGGCGTGGTCCGCCTCTACGATTACGACTACGCCAACGGCAAGACCACGATCCAGGGCGGCCTGCCGGATTCCAACGGCGACATAGTCGAGGGCTCCAAGACCGTCACGACCGTCAACGACACGGGTCGGGCCACCCAGCAGGAGCAGTACGAGCGTAAGCGCGAAAACGGCGGCTGGATTCTGACGTCGCTGGTCAAGTACAGCGACTTCGACGCCTACGGGCGGTCGCAGACGGCCACCTACTGGTTCGGCGAGGAGGCCGAGGACGAGCTGGCCAGCTCCGGCACGGGCACGGCCGCCTACTCCACCACGACCACCTACACCGCCTGCAAGACCGACGAGATCACCGGCCGTGACGGGGTGACGACCGATTACGACCACGACAGCTTAGGCCGCGTGACCAAGATCGCCACCGAGGTTGAGGACGACCAGCAGAATGAGACGTACCTCTACACCGAGCGGTTCGCCTACGACGCCGCCAGCCGCCAGGTCGAGACGCGGCTGGACGTGGAACACGACGGCTGGGACTCGACGCTCGACGACGACATCGTCACCAGCAAGAGCACCTACGACCTTGCCGGGCGGCTGATCGGCATCGAGGACGCCGAGGGCAAGAAGGCGTTCTTCACCTATCGCATCCTCGACGTGGACTTCGACCCGACGGCCGGGGAGGACATCCGCACCATCCAGGAGAGCCGCGCCTACGGGCACGACGCCGCATCCGGGCCCATCTCCGTGACCTGGACCGACTGCCAGGGCCGGGGGATTCGTTCCTTTACCGCCAAGCTGGACGATCCCCAGGATGACTGGAACGGCTCGGCCCCGACGGGCGAGGAGGCCCTGGATGAGCTGTCCCGCGCGGTCTACCAGCACAACTGGCGCGGGCGGCAAACGGCCGTCCTTGCCTACCACGACCTGACGGGCATCGCCCTCAGCGGCGCGGGCACGGCCGGCAGCGCCTACACCTGGGGCGAGGGCGCGTCGGGCACGAACTACTACCAGTCCACGACCACCTACGCCCACACCGG
Organism: Thermoguttaceae bacterium; assembly: GCA_035528065.1. GTDB lineage: Bacteria > Planctomycetota > Planctomycetia > Pirellulales > Thermoguttaceae > DATKZH01. The sequence continues at coordinate 3,440 of DATKZH010000336.1, forward strand.
CGAGGTCCAGTACGCCACCGACCCGGCCGGCGACATCGGCTTCCTCGTCTACGACGGCGTCGGCCGGCCCATCGAAACCTGGGCGGGCACGGAGTTGGGCGGCAGTTGGACGGCGACGGACCCGAACGCCGGAACGGGCGGCGACATGACGAAGGTCTCCGAAACCTTCTACGATGACGACCAGGACCGCGACGCCGCCGAGTACGATTGGCGGATGTCGCCCACGCGGCAGACCGGCCTCAAGCCCCTGACCACGCTGTCCGGCACCAGCGCCGACTACACCTACGTCGATTACTCCTCGGCCCTGGACTACACCGACAATGGCGACGCCACCGACGACTTCCGCGTCGCGTGGTCCAAGCCGGCCCTGGGCGCGTGGTCCAAGCGGGTCTACAGCATCGAGGGCAAACTGCTGGAGAGCCTCGCCTACGACCACACCGGCGACACGCTGGGCGACCTGCTGGCCAAGGTCGCCACCCAGTACGATGGCGACACCGGCCGGCTCACGTCGGCCCGCGGGTACGAAGTCTCCAGCGGTTCGGCCGGCGACTACCTCCAGACCACCTACTCCTATGACGCCTTCGGCCGGCAGGTGAAGACCGAGCAGGCCGGCGGCGGTTACACCAAGGTAGCCTTCGACGACCTGGGCCGCGTCGAGCGGGCGGTCTACGCCTCCAACGAGGGCAACGACACCGACGTGATAGACCCAACGACCGGCGAGGTGGACTTCACCGACGACGTGGTGCTCACAGAGACCGTTTACGAATACGACGACGTGGGCGACGTCCTGCTGGCGACCGTCTACCAGCGGGCGGCCGACGCCACCGCCACCGGCCTGCTCTCGGACGCCTTGGCGAGCCAGTCCCGTGCCACCTACGCGGCCGCATGGTACGACAATGCCCACCGCGTCACCCACCTGGCCGACTACGGCACCAACGGCGGAACGGCCATCCCCGACACCGCCGACGGCGACTTCGACCCCGACACGGTCGGCACGCAGCACTACGGCGACTTCACGCCGCAGCCCGACAGCTCGGACAACATCATCGTCACCAGGTATGAATACGACGACTCGGGCCGGGCCTACAAGGTCACCGCCAACGACGGGGCCGCCACGGTCAGCGAATACGACGCCCTCGGCCGGACGACGGCCGTCATCCAGAACTACGACGACGGCTCCCCCGGCGGCGACAGCGGCGAGACCGACGTCGACCTTGTCACCCGCTACACCTTCGACACGTCGGGCCGGCTCAAGGAGCAGACCGCGGACCTGCCCGGCGCCTCCGACGATCAGGCGACGCGGTACTTCTACTCCGGCGAGTTCGACGCCGACCACGACGGCACGGTCGTCAAGAGCCACTCCATGCTCCGGGCGACGCGATACCCCGACTCGACGCTGACGGACCAGAACGTCATCGACATCCTCGACGAGGCCCCGGGCGCCCCCGACTCCCACGACTTCGTCGCGGCCACCTACAACGCCGCCGGCCTGGCCGCCACGACCACCGACCAGCGCGAGGTGGTCCACACCTACGCCTTCGACGAGATCGGCCGGCTGACCGCCGACACCGTCACGCTGCCGGAAGCCTCGGACGTGGACGATTCCGTCCTGGCCATCACCAGCATCTACGACGCCCTGGGCCGCGTGGCCAAGATCACCAGCCACTCCGACGCCGAGCCGGACACCGACGGCTTCACCGACGCGGTCAACCAGATCGAGTACGCTTACGACGGCTGGGGCAACCTGGTCACCGAGAAGCAGGAGCACGACGGCGCGGTGGACGGCAACACCCTCACCGTCCAGTATGCCTACGACTGGGACGACGACCCGCAGACCGACGAGGCCGTGCCGTATCTGCGGCTCTCTATGGTCACCTACCCCGATGGGCGCGAGGTTTATTACAACTACGCCTCCGGCATCGCCGACGACATCTCCCGCGTCTCGGAGATCGCCGACGACGACCTGAACGAAGGCGGCCGCACCCGCTACGCGGTCTACGGCTATCTCGGCGCGGGCGGGATCGTGACCGTCGAGCACCCGGCCGTGAGCGGCGGTCTGACGCTGGACTACGGCTCCGACGGCTCCGGCGGCTGGGACCAGTTCGGCCGCGTCACCGGCCAGACCTGGACCAACTCGGCCGAGACGACCACGTTCGACGACTTCGCCTACACCTATGACCGGGCGTCCAACCGCGTAACGCGCGACCTGTCCCTCACGACCGGCCTGGACGAGAAGTACACCTACGACGGCCTGAACCGCCTGGCCAACACCGAACGCGGGACGCTGACGGGCAGCACCATCACGGACCTGGCCTTCGAGCAGGACTGGTCGCTCGATGCGCTGGGCAACTGGGCGGAGTTCAACCAGGACGACGACGGCGTCAACGGCTGGGACCTGGAGCAGACCCGCGACCACAACAAGGTCAATGAGATTGAGGACATTGACAAAACCCAAGGCCCTATCTGGATCGTTCCCGTCTACGATGCGACGGGCAACATGCTGAGCGGGCCGGTGCCGGGCGATGAGGACGCGCGGCAACATTACAAATGGGATGCCTGGAATCGGATGATCGCGGTCTATGCCGACGATGACCAAAACCCCGGAGAACCGGGGGACCTCGTGGCCACGTACCGTTACGACGGCTCGAATCGCAGAATCCAAAAAACCGTGGAAGGCGCTTCCGCCGTCACGTATGATTACTACTACGACGCGTCGTGGCAGATCCTGGAGGTGCACCGGAGCGATTACACATACGCCCCGTACGAGCAGTACGTGTGGGACATCCGGTACATCGACGCCCCGGTTCTCCGGGACCGCGACACGGCAGACGCCGGCACGCTTGACGAGACGCTCTACTTCTGCAATGATGCCAACATGAACGTCACGGCCGTGGTCGATACCGACGGCGACGTGGTCGAACGCTACCAGTACGATCCGTACGGCAAGGCGACGTTCCTGGCCGCCGATTGGTCGCTTCAGGAAAACGGCGACGTGGACGGAATCTCCAGTAACTATGACAACGAAATCCTCTATTGCGGCTACCACCTTGACACCGAAACCGGCCTCTACCACGTCCGCCACCGCATGTACCACCCCACCCTCGGCCGCTGGCTGTCGCGGGATCCGATTGGCTATGCGGATGGGATGAGTCTGTACGCCTATGTTTCGTCCTCGCCACCGACCAGACTCGATCCGCTAGGGCTGTCTCTGTTTGACACCCTGGTTCCGTATGACAAGCCAGAGAAGATCAGAAAGCAGTTGGGGGTGACAATAGTGGACCCGAGCGAAAGAGTCGGGGCCGGAGAGATAAAAGGCATAGTCGCGACCAAGGAAATACACGTTGGCACGGAGGTCAAAAAAGGGACGGCCAAGGATGCGCAGGTCGGTTATCATGAGACCGTGGCCTTCGTTGGCACGCGGTTTACTAACGGCGCGGGCGAGGGTGGTCTCACCTCAGGAGGCGTACACGCATATTATCCCCCGCCCTGGAAAGAAGCAGAGGCCGACCTGAACAATACGCCCTATCCAGGGGTGAAGTTTGGGTACTATGACCTGCAAGACCTCGCCACCGGCTGGCATAATCTGGCAATGATGGTGGAGTTTGCTGCCTACGCGCAGAGGGTAAAGCCGGGGGAAGATTCGCCCTGCTGTTATGCCAAGTCTCGTTGGTCAACGATCCCTGAACAACCTTTGGGGGGCGCCCATGTGGCCCCGCCGGATAAAACCCCTATTCCGTGGCAGGAAGACCTGCGGAAGATGATCCGTTGGATGTGTAAGTGCGAAGACGAGGGCACAACCGATTCCTACGACTTCTCCTACGACACAGGTGTACGGGGGTGGGCAGACGAGGAACAATTCAAGGTCAAGATCGGTCTGAAGTGCCTTGAAAAAGAGGTGATCGTGAACACCTTCTCAATGCAGTACTGGGATTAGTAGTATGGGGAGGAAGTCATGAACTCGGCGGATGAATTGCCAGTCGAACGTGCCGGAACCCCAAAGGATCGCGCCCGTGGCCCAAGGAGATTTAAGCACTTTGCCTTATACGTTACGGCCGCCTGCATTTTGATTTTGTATGTGGCAACCTACCTGGTGATGTCGCGTGTGACGGCGGCAACAAAGGAGGCCCGCACTTGGGACGGTCCGAAGATGATTTTTGTGTTTTTTGGTGAAGAAATAGAGACGGAGGACGGCGGGCGGATGGCGATTCTCAGACCTGGTTGGTTTATACCGGAAGCGATCTGCTACCATTTTTTTTGGCCAATGGCCAAGTTGGATGCCTGCTTCGGGTTGCGATACCACGCAATGCGCACCCATTGGCATGACGACGGCACGTACGAGGTGTGGTAAGCGATTCGGATTCCGGACACACTATGCTGGTCCACATGCGCCGTAAATGGCGCATTATTCCAGCGGGTGCGAGTCTCGCCCCGGCTGTACCGGGCCACCGATATTGAGTTAGGGAATTTTTGGGGCGCGAGGTCAGGTGCAACGGACTCCGGGGTGCGGCGTCAAGAGCCTATTGAGGGCACGTACAAGCCCGCCGGATGTCCCCGCGTAGTCAGAGATGCCAACATAAGCGGCCCGAAGGCCATCACCACGAAGATCTTCTACGACGACCTCGGCCGCCGAACTGCCACGGTCGAGAACTACAAGGCCGGCTCGGACTACTGGACGGTCGAACCCCTCCAGCCCAAGACCCGCGCGGCCGGCCGACGAGGCCAGCGCCGATGAAGGCTTGGTGCTCGTCTACGACGCCTGGAACCGCCCGGTGAAGGTTTACGTTGACGCGGATGAAGGCCGCGACCCCGACGCGGGCGAGTTGCTGGCGACCTACGAGTATGACGGCCAGAAGCGCCGGATCGTCGAGACCATCGAGGGCGTTCCTGATGACGTGGTCCGCGACAGCTACTACTCCGACGCCTGGCAGGTGATCGAGGTGCATGAGGGCGGGGATGCGGACAACCCGATGAAGCAGTTCGTCTGGGACCCAAGGTACGTGGACTCGCCGATTGTCCGCTTCCACGACGGCAACACGGACGGTGCCATCGACGACACCTTGTACTACACCACCGACGCCAACTTCAACGTCACGGCCGTGGTGGACACCTCCGGG